>JBHHXO010000037.1:0-18369 GCA_046757125.1 Thiogranum sp. | reverse complement strand
CGCAGACGTCTCGGCGATGACCGGTATGCCCGCCGCCGTCGCCCACAGGGCCGGCAGGCTGCCGGGCAGTGGCGACCGAACGGCGCCGCCGCCCGTGATGACCGCGAGCGGCACGGGAGTCTCATAGGGGCTGACGCGCGACCATCGATCGGCGACGATGATCGCGGCATCGAGGCCCCGAGCGATGCGCCAGGGCATCGACGCCTCGTCGTCGGCGACGAGGAGTCCTGGCCGTCCCAGAACACGAACGGCCGGCTGATCAGCTGGAAGCGCCTGCCGTGCCGGGATACCTCGCCCGCCTTGCGCGCTGCACTGACCTTGCGGTAACCCAGCGCCCTGAGTTCGGCATCGAACTGTTCCGGCGTCAGGCGCAGGCCGGCGTAAAGCTCCAGCGGCCGGGCATAGACGCGCGCCGGCAGCGTCCAGCGGCTGCCTTCAAATTGGCGGTAGACCTGAAAATCCAGAAATGCCACATACGCCACCACCGCAAGCAACAGGCTGAAAAGAATTTTTCCCCACGGGAAACGGCTGCGCCGTGACCGGGACTTTCTTCGCCTGCCGGTACTGCGGCGCTTGCTTTTACGTTTTTTGCGAACCATCGGGTAATGCTGCGGGACCAGGAATTAACGCCCGCAGTATAGAAGAAATTGCGGCTCAGGGGTTAGCCGCCGGTGCCAACGGCTGTCGGGAAATGACGACGTGGTTCAGTTGGCCTTTTTCTCGCCTGTCAACTCCAGGTATTTTGCTTCGAGGCTGTTGTACTGTTTTTCCAGTTCCTCGATGGCGGCGTCCTTGAACTCGACCAGCGCTTCGAGTTCCTGGACCTTGATTTCCAGCTCCTGCTTTTCCTCGTCGGAAGTGATGCCGGCCGCTTCATCTTCATCCTCGTCGTGCAGGGTGACATCCGGTTCGCCCGCCGTATCCGCCTCGTGTTGCGCTTCCTGCTGTTCCAGCTGTGACTGGATCTGTTCCAGTTCGACACGCAGCTTGGTATTCTCGTCTTCCAGTACCGTGACACAACCGTTCAGCTCCCGGTTGGTGCGCGTGATCGCATCGATGGATTCCTCCAGCTCTTTTGCCTTGCCGGCTTCCGGCGCCAGTTCCCGGATCAGGTTCTGCAGGTTGTCGATGGTCTGCTTCTGTTGCCCCATCATTGATTTGAGGCCGCCCAGCTCGACCGGCTCCCTGATTTCAACCCTGGGCGCGCTGCTGTCACCGGCAGCCCTGGCCGCTTTCAGGCGCTCGTTTTCCTGTTCCAGCACATTCAGGCAGGTTTCCATCTCGGAACTCTGGCGCTCGAACTGGTCCAGCTTCTGCAGAATGGAATCAAGATCCTCGATGTCGTTTTCACGGGCCTCGAGTTCCTTGCGCAACGCCGCCATCGCGTCCTGCTGGTTGTTGATAACATCCTTCAGGCGATTGAACTCGGCGTCGTGCGTATCGACCGTTGCGCGTTCGGCTTCGCCTTCGTCCGCAGCATCTGCAACCACTGCATCGGGTGCCTGCTCGCCTGCTTCCGGGACCGTTTCTGTCACGGTTTCCGGCTCCGGGCGCAACTGTTCGACCAGTTCACTCATCCCCGCTGCCAGCCGGTCCTGGAACTCGACCGGGTTTTTCTCCAGCGCGCGCGCTTCTATTTCCAGCTCCAGGAACTGTTTACGCATCTGCAGCAACTCGCCGGCCTTTTTCTCCGCGTCGTCCGTAGAGGCGACGGCCCGATCGATGAGCTCCTGGTTGCGTAGCACTTCATCGCGCAGGTAATGCTCGAAACCGACAACGACCGCTTCTTCCCGGGTAACTTCCTTCAGTTTTTTCTGCAGGGCAAGCACATTGCCCGCCAGGCGCTTGCCGCGCATGACAAGGAACAGCGCGACGAGCACAAGCACGATGGCCAACTCCAGCACACCAAGAAAAACGAACAGATTGATCTGGAGGTCTTCCATCTTTATTCCCGGGCACGCACGCGTATCAGGCTCGCGCTATTTTTCCTCTTCTTCCCCGTCATCCCCGTTTTCTTCACCCTCGTCACCGGCAGCGGACGCCTTGCGCTTCCTGATGAACCACCAGACAGCGAAGCCGATACCACCCAGCAACAGGTTGACGCCGACAAACACACCGATCGCCAGCCCCAGGTTTATGCCCTTTTTCTTTGCCGGTTCGACAACCGGTTCCGGTTCGCCGGCTTCCGGCTCGGTAACAGGTTCGGGTTCCGCTGCAACTTCCGGTTCAGGCTCAGGCGCCGGCTCCGGCCCGGTTTCCGCGACAGGCTCGGCAGCAGCAGGCTCCGCCACGGGCGGCTCCAGTCCGGGAGGTGGCGCAGCCACCTCGAAATGCACACTCTTCTGGCGTTCGAAGGTCTCGCCTTTGGCGATAATACTGAGCCTGTAGGAACCCGGATTCTCATAGGCCAGGGTGTTGGAATAGATGCCATCGGCCACTTTCCTGTCGCCGTATTCGCCCCGGTCGAACAGGTCGAAACGCACAGTGGCGCCATTCGGGTCCTGTATCTCCATTTCGAACCTGGTATTGGTCAGTACCGCTTCACGATTCAGCAGCTCACCGTCCTGTTCCAGCCAGGTTTCCAGCACCATGTCCTTCCCCACCTCCAGGTTGGGATTCTGGGGATTATGGTTCAGGCTCATATTGGTAACGATGTATGCCCGGTTCCTGCCACCGGTATACAGCAGCTTCCAGGTACCCGGCTCGGGCCTGGCCAGCGTGATCATGTCGAAGTGGTGTGACACAAACCACTTGATACCGTCATCGGCAGCATCGGAATCCAGTTTCCTGCCTTGCGGGGTCTGCAGATAGATACGCACATCCTCGCGTTCCTTGGAAGCAACAATGGTCACTTCCTCTATGGAGGCGTCGACCACGAACTCGCCCCCTTCGATGGGCAGCATGTCCGGGTCCTTGGCGCTTTCGAATATGGCGCTGAACACCTCGTGCAGATCCTGGTCGGTACGCGCGAGCTTGAACAATGCACCGGTTTCGCCGGCCACTTCCTTCAGCAGCTCAACGTCGGAAGCCTCGGTAAAAGCAATGGTATAGACCTTGACGCCGCGTTCCCGGGCGGATTGCAACAGTTCACCCTGAAGTTTTTTTGTCAACGACCAGTCTTCGTCGGTATCGCCCACATCCATCTTGCCGTCGGACATAAGCACCAGCATTTTCTCCTGCCCTTCCTGGCCCTCTTTTTCCAGCATGGCGAGGCCCTTTGCGAGCGCTGCGTGCAGGTTGGTATAGACCCCTCGCGAGGACACCTTGTCGGCAGAGGCAAGAATGCGGGCATTGTTTTGCGGGCCGGGGGCGGTGAGGTGCAGTACCGGGTAGCCGTTATCACTGAAACTGATGAGGCCGATTCGATCTTCCTCGCCCAGCAGCGACATGAACATCTTTGCGGCCGGCACGCGCAGCTTGCCCGGATCGTTCTTTGCCATGCTGCCGGAGCTGTCCATGACCAGAACAGCGTCGACACCCCCGCCGGCGGCCACGGCGCCGGGAGCGAGGCTTGCCGCCAGCAGCAGTAACAAACAGGCCAGGTATCTGCGTGGTGTGGTGAGGTACCCCGGAGCGAAACGGCCTGACAACATCCTGTTCATGGCTGTGTATCCTTTCAAGCTATTGATAACAATAAACTAATTCAGTAGTTCCCGGGCTGTGCCGGGCATCATTGCCTGTAACGGCAAGAATCAGATTTAATTGAGATTCAAGTGCTTATCATAGTTGATTCCAGCACATCCGGGACAAGCGGCCGGTAACTACTGTTTCCGAAGCAGGTAAACCTTTTCGCTCAGCCGCGACAGGCCGCGGTCGCGGAAGCGGGGTTCGCGCGCAAGGATATCCTCCTCGTGGAGTTTTTCCAGCGACCAGCATGCCCCGAACAGCTTGCCGACCTCCTGCTCCGTTACCGAAAAAGGCGGGCCGTCCATCTGTGCCTGCTCATAGTCCAGCGTCACCAGCAGCATGGGTGTGGCGGGTGGTAACAGCCCGGTGAGGTGCGCCACGAAACGCGGGCGCATGGCTTCCGGCAACGCAATCAGGGAGGCACGGTCATAGACCGCGCGGACCTGCTCCATCTGTTGCGGCCGGAGATCAAAGAAATCACCGCACAGCAGGGTCAGCCGTTCTGTACTGCAAACGGCAAATGCACCCTGCCGCCCGTGTTCGGGTTCGAGCCCGTTTGCGGTGAAAAAGGCTTCCACGGCAAGCGGGCTCAGCTCGACTCCGAGCACCGCGTACTGGTCATGCAGCCACAACATGTCCAGGCTTTTGCCGCACAGCGGTACGAAAACCTGATCACCCGGCTGCAGGCGGAGCCGCGGCCAGAAGCTTGCAAGTGCCGGATTGACCTCCGTCCGGTGAAATCCGGTCTGCCCGTCCCGCCAGCGCTGCAGCCAGAAGTCTGCGTCCATTAACCGTGCGGGGTACCGCCGAAGGGCCGGGGATTGGCGCCGGGCAGCGGGTGGAACCACTGCAGCTTTTCGTGCAGCTCGACTACTTTTCCAACGATGATAATCGTCGGTGGCCTGACCTGTTCTTTTTTCACCGTCGTTTCCAGGTGTTCCAGGTCTGCAATCACGACACGCTGGTTCTGTGTGGTTCCCTGCTGCACCAGCGCGACCGGTGTCGTCCCGGGCAGGCCGTGTTTGACCAGTTGTTCGGCTACGATACCGACACCGTGCAGCCCCATATAAAACACGATGGTCTGATCGCTATGCGCCAGCGCCTTCCAGTTAAGATCGACGGAACCGTCCTGCAGGTGGCCGGTTACGAACACGACCGACTGTGCGTAGTCACGGTGGGTCAGCGGAATGCCGGCGTAGGTTGCACAGCCGGATGCGGCGGTTATGCCCGGCACCACCTGGAAATTCACCCCGTTCTCCATAAGGGTGGCTATCTCCTCGCCACCACGCCCGAAGATGAAAGGATCGCCGCCTTTCAGACGCACCACGCGTTTGCCTTCCCCGGCAAGGCGTACCAGCAGCTGGTTGATATTCTCCTGGGAAAGCGCGTGGTTGTCGCGCTCCTTGCCGACATAGATCTGCTCCGCGTCGCGCCGCGCCAGGTCCAGTATGGGTGGCGCTACCAGGCGATCATAAACCACGACATCGGCCATTTGCATCAGGCGCAAGGCGCGGAACGTCAGCAGATCCGGATCGCCCGGCCCGGCACCTATCAGGTAGACTTCACCGGCGCAATGCGGCTCGTCTTCGGCGCCTTCCAGCACCTTCTCAAGCAGCTCGCGTGCGGCTTCGTCGCGACCGGAAAACAGCAGTTCGGCCACATCGCCCTGCATGATTTTCTCCCAGAAGCGGCGCCGCTGCCCGCTACTGCTGAAACGCTGTTTGACCTTGTCGCGGAAACTTTCCACCAGGGTCGCAAGACGTCCGTAGGCAGACGGCACATAGGTCTCCAGGCGCGCCCGCAACAGGCGCGCCAGCACCGGTGACGCCCCCCCGCTGGACACGGCGACCTGTACCGGGGAGCGATCGATAATGGACGGCACGATAAAACTGCACAGGGCGGGTTGATCGACCACGTTGACCGGCAGGTTCGCTGCATGGGCCAGCCCGGACACACGGCCGTTTACATCCTGCCGGTCGGTGGCCGCAATAATCAGCGCCTTGCCCTCTATATCGCGGTCCTCGAAATCCCTGGCATGGTGCGTAATCTGCTTTTGTTCCAGCAGCGCAGCCAGTTCGTCACACAGCTCCGGCGCAACCAGCTGTACCCGGGCGCCGGCACGCAGCAGCAGGGTGACCTTGCGCGCGGCAACCTTGCCGCCGCCGACCACCAGGCAATCACGTTCATCCAGCCGCATAAAAACAGGGAAAAAATCCACGCTTGTTACCTCAGGCCGGCCTGGCTTTAAGAATCGGTTCAAGTAACGGGTCCAGTTTTCCGTCCCGTTCCAGCGCGGCCAGATCGTCATAGCCGCCCACGTGATAATCGCCGATAAATATTTGCGGAACGGTGTTGCGACCGGAGACTTTCTCCATCGTGGCCCACATGTCCGGGTCGTTATCGACCGCTATTTTGTTGATTGCAACGCCCTTGTGGCTCAGCAGTCGGTCGGCGCTGATGCAATAGGGACAAAATCGTGTGCAATACATCGTAACTTCTGCCATAAACTACCTGCTCTGCTCCATTGACCGATCAAAAAAAAGCTGATGAGGTGAATGCTACCAGACATAGTATCTAGTGGGCCATGCGGTTAATTCGGTAACACTCAGAGCCCCGCCATCCCGCGCAACTGTGCAATTTGCTGTATAAGCGGCACCGTCACAGGCTCGATTTTTTTGCGCATCACCGACCCGATGGCATCGGTACGCGCAAAGATCGGAGTGACCAGCGGCTCCCCGACCCACGCCAGCGTCAACATGGCCCTGACATCATCCCTGCATTCGGGCACCGCCGCGAGTACATTCTGTACCGCTTCCGTGGTGGGACAAACCGCCGGGACATCCAGCAGCGCATCGGCATCACTGAGAATGGTTTCCATGTCCGCGCCGGGATCGCTGTTGGGACAGACGGGTGCAAAATAGTCCTGGATCGATTTCAGCAGCTCGACCACCACATCCTGGTTATTGGGCTTGCTGGTTACGGCTGCCGTGGTCTGCAAAAAAACCTGCCCCCGCTCGCTCAGGCAACGGCATAACTGCGTTGCCACCGGGTTGTCATCCTTCACCAGTGGCAACAGGCGCCGTTCAAGGTCCCGCCAGTCCCGCCGTGGTTTGCCCGCTTCCGGCAAGGCATCCGGGATCGCGCCCATGAAGCCGACATAGTAGGAATTCCTGCGTTTTGCCGAACGCCACAATTTGTCGCGCAGCGCGTCCGATATCAGCCCCGGTTGCAACACCAGGCGCACGGTTTCCAGCATGGCGCGGTGTTCTGTCTCGAAGGGCAGATAGTCGACCAGGTACTCCGCCAGCACCTTCCCCATCGCGCCGGCCACCACCGATTCGTTTTCCAGCATACGGCGCGCATTGTCGGCCTCCGGCATGGCCCACCAGGCCTTGCGTGCAAGCTCGTCGGTCAGGCCGGTCGCGTGCACCACGGCAACGATGGCTTCCGGCTCGCCCAGCAACAACAGTTGTTCCAGGCTGTTGTCACGCGCCTGACCCATGCGTGTCCAGCGCCGCAGAAACACCGGGTAGCCACCCGGCGAGCCAAGCACCTGGCCGGACAACAGCTCGCGTACTGCTTTCAGGTACTGGTCGTCACGGCCGGCCGGATTCAGTTTCACACTCGCCTCACCCTGCCCGGACAAGGCATGAACCGTCATGGAGGATTCATCGATACGCACCGCCTGCAGCGCATTTGCCAGCATCACATTCAGCCGCAACGCGTCTTCAGCCGTCAGCTCCATTAACGTTCGAAACCCGCCGCCCGGTACAGCTCATTGGCCTTGTCGATATCCTGTTCGACGCCATTGCCTTCCTCGTACATCATGGCCAGCGTCGTCTGTGACCCTACCAGCCCCTGCCGGGCCGCTTTCTCGAACCACTCCACCGCCAGCGCCGGGTCCTTGTCCACGCATTCGCCTTCCAGGTACATGAAACCAAGACCGTGTTGTGCAATCGCGTAGCCGTTCTCGGCGGCGGCTTTCATCCAGCGCAGCGCCAGACCGTCGTGCTGCGCCATGCCCAGGCCGTTCTGGTACATGACCGCGAGGCGGTGCTGGGCCTCGGGGCTGCCCTGTTCCGCAAATGGTGACAACAGCTGTGCCGCCCGCGAGAAATGCTTGGCCTCGAAAGCCGCCATACCACTGGCAAAATCCACTTCGTCGCTGTTTGAATCCGACATACGCACCTTCCTGAAAAAGAGGGCATTATATTAGAGTCGCCCTTTCCTTACCAAATTAGTCAGGATTTAATCATAGCGCGCCGCAGGCAAGCCGCGTATCCCCCTGTTGAGAATTACCACACCGTTTATACCGTATTATCTCACTGGGGATATATAGTGAAATACTGATACACAGGTATACTTCCGCGCCATCGGGTGGGTGCTCACGGTTCGCGGGCAGCCCACCGAACGATTCGAAACCTTATCCATAAGGAGATCGCACCAATGGATCAAACGTATTACGATGCTACCGTCAAAATGGAAAAAGAAGCCGTCAACGCAGACTATCTGGAAGGCTGGCAGAGCGGCTATGTGCTGAACCCGCCGCGCGAAGAACAGCGCATCACCGAAGCCTATGAGGCCGGTTACGCAGACGGCAAGGCACGCAATACAGACAACTTCTCGAACTGGGCCGGCAAGTAAGCCGGGCCCTGCTTCCTTGAAAAACGGGCTTCTGGCCCGTTTTTTTTGGGCAACAGACCTCACAGAAGGTCAAGCCGGGGCCTGGCGCTCCGAAGCAATATAACAATTAGAGCGTAACTGCCGTTACAGGCGGCAGAAACGACCCGTACACCTTGCCGCGCTGCGGCCCGAACACAACAGGCACCAAAACAGACAAGGGGAACAAGCATGAACAAGCGGTTTTATCTGGCCGTTGCAGCAACCCTGCTGCTTACTCGTGGAGGCTGTTTGTTTGCCGTCGAAAACATCGAATTCAACGGCTTCCTGGCCGTTGGGGCAACCAGGAGCAATTCCTCCACCGATTCGCAGAACGGCAATATTACGGATGACATCAATTTCGACCAGGACAGCCGCGTCGGCATCCAGGTATCGGCGGATATCAATTCCAGGATGTCGGTAACCGCCCAGTTACTCGGCACCAATCGTGAAGACGGCAACTTCGACACGACCTTCGACTGGGGCTACATCAGCTACGCCCTGACCGAGAACGTGAATATTCGTGGCGGAAAAATAAAGTTTCCCACCTTCCTGGTATCCGATTATATCGAGGTCGGGTACGCCTACCCCTGGATCCGCCCGCCGGCCGAGGTCTACACCAGCAACCCGATCACGGCGATCTCCGGTGCCGACGTGCTGTTCCGTGCCCAGTTCGGTTCGACCGACCTGCTGGTCCAGCCCTATTTCGGCACCGCCAATGACCAGGACGCCCTGGTACCCCAGGAAGTCCTGCCGATGCTCGGCCTGTCACCCGGCAGCGTCAAATACGAGAATTTCGACGCCAAGGACATGGCCGGCATCAACATCGCCCTGTCGAGCGATTTCGCCACCCTGCGCGCCGGCTATCTGCAGACCAGGGTCAGCGCGAGCGCATTCGGCGTCAACAATGAAGACGTCACTTTCTGGAGTGTGGGCGCCAACATGGACTGGCATAACATCATTGCCTACAGCGAATACTTCCAGCGTGATATCGACGGGCTGGCCAATGCCTTCTTCCCCAACCAGAAAGGCTGGTATGGCACGCTGGGCTACCGTATCGACCGCTTTCTGCCGCACATCACCTTTGCACAACTGCTCGACGACAACAGCAGCAATGACCCCGGCACGGGACTGGAACAGGATTCGCTGACCCTGGGTGTGCGTTACGAACTGGGCACCGGTGCCGCGCTCAAGGTAGAAGCCGAGCGTGTTGAACCGAAATCCGGAAGCCGTGGCCTGTTCATGGCACCGATCGATGACATCAATATCTACAGCGTTGCTGTAGACGTGATTTTCTAGGGGCAGGAGCATGAAAAAAACCAGCATAATGTTCATCGCCCTGGCCGCCCTGTTCAGTTCCGCCACACAGGCCGAACTGGCGGTCATCGTTGCACCTGAAGCAAAAATAGATGCGGTCAATATCGAACAACTCAAACGCCTCTACCTGAACCGCGCCAACCGCTTCCCGAACGGCGTGCGGCTGTTGCCAGTCGACCAGAAAAGCGGCTCGCCGCAACAGCTGGAGTTTGCTGAAAAGGTACTGGGGAAATCGGCTGCCGAGCTTGCCGAATACTGGTCGCGTCGCATGTTTTCCGGCAAGGGACACCCGCCGCGCCAGTACCGGGACGATGCCGAGGTAATGCAGCAGGTCGCCGGATCGGACGAAATGATCGGCTATGTCGACACCGCGGCGGTGGACGACAGCGTGAAGGTTGTTCTGCGGATTCCGTAACCGGAGCCCACTAGCGGCAGGTAGACAAAAACCGCGCGCTCGGTCCGCGACAGGGGTTGGCGGCAAACTCCACTGCTTCCTCCTGTTCCTGTACCGGGGCCGGCGCAACAACGGCATCCGTGCCGGCTGCGGCCGAAGCTTCCACCGCAGCAGGTTTCGCGCTCTCGCCGGCAAGGCGGGCGCGCGTCTCCATCACAATGGCATCTCCATCATCCTCGTCGTATGCCGCAGGTAGCGTGACCGGTGCACCACCAGGTTGCGCCTTTGTCTCCATGACAATAGCGTCCCCGTCATCCTCGTCATACGCAGACGGCAGCGTCGTTTCAAAACCGGCACGGGACCTTGCAGGCGGCCCGGGGTCCTGCGCCGGTGACGATGTCACCGGCGGTGCTACAGACAGGGCTGCCCCGTTACGGCTGCGCTCTTCAGCAAGTTTTGCAGCCGCCTCTCTGGCCTTCGCCAGTTTCCTGCGTTCCTGTTCCGCCTGGCGCTCGAGCGCCTGCCTGGCCGCGCGTTGCTTTGCCAGCAACTGTTCTGCAGCAAGTCGTTCGCGTTCCAGGCGCGCGGATTCCCGTTTCAGCCTGGCGGTTGCTTCGGCCTCGCGTTTCAGCGCGGCTGCGCGTTGCTGCTTTTGTTTCTCTGCCTCTGCCTGCGCCGCCTTTTTCACGGCGGCGTCTTCCTCAGCCCGATCCTTGTCGACAGTGTTTTGCAGCGCCTGCGCACTGTCCACGACAGGCGCTGCGGGCACCTTCTGTTGCGGGGCGTCTTCAGCGACAGGCGGAACCACTGATTCAGTTTCTGCAACGGGCGGGGCCGTGGCTGCGGGCGAGGCAGCCCGCTCCGTAGCGACTATGGGTCCGTCGGGCCGGCCTGCGCCCTGGAAATCACCTATCAACCAGCCGGTACCGCCGGCCATGGCAATAATGACCAGCAACAGCCACAGGGCACTGCGTTCACCGCCGGCATGTTGTTGTGACTGCTCGGCGTTGACTACCAGCTGGTGCAGCTCTGACTGTGACACACCTGTGGTCTCACCCTGAACGGCCGGTGCCTTCCTGTCCGCCATCAGTGCCGGGCGCACCCCGCTTGCAGCGGTGTCTGCCGGAACAGGAACGTCGTCGACCTGTTCAACAGCTACTGCGGCCGCAGCAGACAGCGCTGCCTCCTTGCCGGAGGCCTGTGGCACGGAAGCGGCTTCCGACGCCGGCATTTCTGCCGTTTGCGCCGGGCCCCGTTCGACCTGCGGAATATCCCGCAATGCGCTCATGCGCTGCTCCGCAGCGACCCTTTCCACCAGTTCCGCGCCAATGACCCTGCTTTCGGCGCTACAACCATAGACCAGGCTGAGGTCGCAAAGCCGGTTGATCAGGCGCGGGACCCCGCCGCTCAGTCTGTAAACAGCCTGACAGGCGTCCGTACTGAACAGCTCCGGGTCTCCGCCGGCGTGAGCGAGCCGGTGCTGAATGTAGCGACAGGTCTCGTCCGGGGCCAGTTCTTCCAGGTGGTAGCTGAGCGCGACACGCCGGGAAAACCGTGTCAGCTCCGGCTGCAACAATCGATCGCGCAACTGGTGCTGACCGACCAGAATGATCTGCAGGATGGAATCCCGCCCGGAATTGACGTTGGATAACATGCGCAGTTCTTCCAGCGCCTGCACCGACAGGTTTTGTGCTTCATCGATAATCAGCAGCGTATGCCGGTTCTGCGCATATTGCTGGAGGACAAATTCAATAAAACGTTTGTGCAGTTCGAGGGCATCCCCGTCGGCGTCCGGCAGGCCGTAGGCCGCCATGATCCATTGCAGCAGTTCGCCAAAGGACGGGTGGGTATTGGAGACCAGGCCGACGCACACTGTTTCATCGAGGCGATTCAGCAATTCGCGAATGAGTGTGGTTTTACCCGCGCCGATTTCACCACTGATGACACAGAACCCGGAACGCCCGGCCACTGCGCTTTCCAGCATGTCGAGTGCTGCCCGGTGCTTCTTGTCCAGGAACAGGAAATCCGGGTCGGGTAACAAAGTGAACGGGCGTTCTCTGAAACCGTAGAAGCTGTCGTACATACGGCGGTCCCCAATTTTCAGTATTTTGTTTTATTTTTTACCGGCTTGTTATCACCAGGCCGTAGCGCGGACAGTAGCAGATTTTGCCGCATAAAGCAGCCGGGGGAGGGTCAGCCGGGCCGGCCGGAAGCACCGGACGGGGTCTCGGTATTACCCGAACCAAACAGGTCTTTCAGCCCTTTTTCCAGCGTTTTCAACATGTCGGGAATTTCGATCTCCATGACCTGTTCGCTGATCCATTTGCTGTCCCGGGCGCCCATGGTGCCGGTCACGGCTTCGCCAAGGTAACGCTTGAACGCGTAGCCGGGCTTGCGATCCGCAAAAGCAAACTCCGCGTAGTCCGCCATGCGCGCGTTCAGGGACTCGATAAACTGCTGCCGGAAATCTTCACCGCCGGCGTCGGTATCGCGACGGTTATCGTCGTAGGTATCGGCCAGCTTCAGTGCCAGAGCGACAATGAAACGCTGGCGTTCCGCGTCGTTCATGCTGTCGTGCACCAGGCGATCGGTAACGTGTATCAGGAAAGCACAGAATTCCTGCAACACGTCCAGGCGTTGTAACTGGGTGTCAGTCTGAAAACCCTCGTTCTCCAGGTCGAGCAGTGCATTACCGGCGATGCGCCACTCGATAAATGCCAACGCACCCGCCACTTCCTCCAGGGAACGTTCTTTTTTCCTGTTATTCCAACGGCTTCTAATACGCACTTCGAGTGCTCCAATACCCGGCTGGCGCGTCAGAATACAACATGCTAGCATCGAATACCAGACTGATTTGGTCGGGTATTTTCTGCCTATGTCTACTCCACAGGTTCAACTGCCGGCAACGCTGCAATCCTTCCGGGACAGCGTACAGCGCAACTGCCACATCTCGGATGCGCGTTACGCCAGTGATTTCACCATGTGTGTCTATCTGCTGAAAATGCGTGAGTATTTTCGCTGGGAAAAGGGTTACGGCTTTGCAGCAGCGCTTCCGCACAAAGAACTCGGGGACTGGCTCACGGAGCGTGAAGCGCTGTGGGAACAGCTCGAGAACAAGGACTTTGCTGCCGTTGAGTTGCACGGCAGGGAATACGACCCGTTCGATTCGGATGCCATCAACGAGGCGCTGCAGGCGCACCGGCTGCTTTACAGCGCCGGTTACGGCGACAGGGCCAGGCCGCATTTTTTTCTGGCGCAGCTGGAAAAAACCGTCACGCATGACCACCATAGCATTCACGTATCCTCCCGCGAATATGCGCGCGACCTGGGGGCACCACCCGCCATGTCGCTGGACAGGCGGATCTACATACGACGCGAATCCCTGCGCCGCATGTTATGGGAACGGCTGGAGGAGTGGCGCTGGAGCAAGCCCGATAACGCCATGGGACGCGCTATCGCCTGCTATGACTTCACCGGCGATCTGGACGCGGCACTGGAGCAGATGTCGGAAGTCGAGATAGAGACGCTGACCCTGCACGAAATCGGTGAAGTCAGGGCCGGTGAATTACTGGACGACAGCTGGCACGAAATGATCAGCGCCTTTCCACGTTCACGTCTGGAACTGATGGCGCGCGCGGTTCGCGACCACCTGGCCGACGCCCTGTGCACCCTGCCCGGCCTTATCGAGCGCGCACACCCGCCGTCACTGCATTTCTATTTCGCCAACCTGTCCGGTATGCGCAAGCAGATCTATCCCGCCCTGTTGAACGCGTATGAACACTGGGTAGAATACGGTGACTGCGACCGGCTGGAAGCCCAGGTCAGTGTCGGGCGGGAACACTGGACGCAGGTCGCACACGAACTTATCGAGCTCCACGAAAGCCGTGTAACCAGTGCGTGGCAGGACATGGAATCCCTGATTGAACAGAAGCAGTTATAGGCCCGCAACCGAAATGTCGCAAAACAAGACCGTTACTCCGCTGCGCAGTATCGTCGAGGTCAAACCGAATACCTTTATCTTCGAGAAAACACACGCGCTCGCACCGGAAACCTGCCGGATGGCAATCGAGCGTTTCGAACAGCATCGCGATGAACAGTATGAAGGCCGGATCGGCCAGGACGTGGGCAAGAATCGCAACATCAAGCGCACCACCGATCTGGTGGTCAGCGGCAAACCCCACTGGAAGGACATCGACCGGGCCCTGTTCCGCTCACTGGGCCAGGCCATTCTCGAATTCCGCGAAACCTACCCTTATTTCCAGGGTTCGTTCAAGGACATGGGCTACGGCATCCAGCGTTACAACGTCGGGGAACACTACCACTGGCACATCGATGGCGGCAGTCACGACTTCAGTCAGCGCCAGCTGGTCGCCCTGTGGTATCTCAACGATGTACCCGGCCCGGGCGGTGAAACCGAGTTCCTGTTCCAGAACATCAAGGTAACGCCGGAGCAGGGCAAGCTGGTATTGTTCCCGCCCTTCTGGACCCATGAACACCGCGCGGTCACCATGCAGAAAGGCGTAAAATATATCGCCACCACCTGGGTCGTGTTTGCCTGATTGTGTCCGGGTTCAGTGTGCAGGTCCCGCACAGCGATGCCGACTGGCGCGCTTGCTACGAACTGCGCTGGCGTATCCTGCGTGCGCCCTGGCAGGCGGATAGCCTCCTGAAAGACGGAGCAGCGCCCGCAACGGGTGGCTATCTCGCGGGGAAATCCTGCAGCAGGAACAGTGTTACTGGTTAACCCTTTGCGGCAGGTGCGCCACGCCGGGCTTCAGCCATTCAAGCAGCTCCTGCAAGGGCAGCGGTTGGCTGATGGAGAAACCCTGCGCGTAGTCGCAGCCCATCCGGACCAGACGCGCCAGGGTTGCATCGTCCTCGATACCTTCGGCGATGACCTGCAGATTGAGGCTGTGCGCAAGATTGATACTGGCTTCGACGATAGTGGCGTTACCCTCGTCGGTCAGCATGTCCCTGACAAAGGACTTGTCTATTTTCAGCTCGGCCACGGGCAGATGTCTGAGCTTGTACATCGAGGAATGCCCCGTACCGAAGTCGTCGACAGACAGGTTGACCCCGAGCTGTCGCAGTTCCTGGACCGTGTACTGGTGCATGCGTTCCGACATCGCCACACCCTCGGTGATTTCGAACGTCAGTGCCGCTGCCGGTATCCTGCATTTGTCGATCAGCGCCGCGACACGTTCCGTAAACACCCGGTCCATCAGGCAATGTGGCGACAGATTGATGGCAACACCGGACACGAACCCGTCCCTGATCAGCTGCGCACTCTGCGCGACAGCCTGTTCCATGACAAGCTGTGTAACGGGCAGGATGTGCCCGCTCAGTTCGGCCAGCGCAATAAACTCGTCCGGCGGTACATCGACGCCGTCACGCTCCCAGCGCGCCAGCGCTTCCAGACGGATGCCGCCATTCCCCTGCAGCGGAATAATCGGCTGCAGGTGCACGTGGATCCGGCAATTGTCCACCGCACTCCTGAGATCGTTGACCAGCGACAGGCGTTCACTGCCCGCTCCGTAGAGTTCCGGGTAGAAACTCCTGATCCCCGTTGTCGCATTCTGCTTGGCGTGGTGCAGCGCGGTTTCTGCTGCCTGTAACAGGTTGGTGCAATGTTCCACCTGGGACGGGAACTGCGCAATGCCGATGCTGGAACCGAGCGTCAGTTCTATACCGGCGTGTCGCATGGGGCGGGACAGCTCGGCATGGATCGTGGCGGCGATGTGCTCGATACCGGCAGCAGCATCACCACTGGCTACCACGGCGAAGCGGTCCCCGGTCAAATGACCGGTCGTGGCCCCCTTGTAGTGAGTGACAGTCGACTCGATACGACGCGCGACCGCTTCCAGAATTTCATCCGCCATGCGATAACCCAGCGCTTCATTCACGTCCCGGAAGCGCGGGATGTCAATGACCAGCGTGGCTACCGGGTTGATGGTGCTGCCGAAGCTGCCGAGCAACCCCTGCAGCATGACCCGGTTGGGCAAGCCGGTCAGCACGTCGTGCGTCGACTGGTACTGTATCTTTGCCAGCTGTTCACGCTGTCGTGTGGTATCCCTGGCCACGGCAATGACCATGTCACCGGCCTCGACGTCCACCCGCGTCATGCTTATTTCGAGCCAGCGCTGCTGCGCCCCTTCGGGATGGATGAAGCACTCGATACGCTGCGAATCACCCGCCAGCACCTGCTCGGCGGAGCGGCGGAATTTTTCCACTGATGCGCTGTCGCCAAGTAGTTCGGTAATGGGGCGTCGCTGGTTGTGGCAGGTCAGCGCAGATTCGCTGGAGCCGATCCACTCCTCCATGAGGCGGTTGCACATCAGGAACTTGAGCTCGTTGCACAGCACGAAGATGGCATCGTTCGCGCTGTCAAAATAAGCGCGTATCAGTTCGGTATAGAATTCGGTGTCCTGGTTACTCACGTGTTTTTTACCAGCCGGTTATGGATTAGGAGACACCCTGTCGGTCAGGAGCAGCACACCGGAAGTAATAAGGGAATCCTGCATCTGGTATGTTTCGGCACATAAAACAAGATATTTAGAAAAATCGATCAATCCATCCTGCTGGCGGAAAACGGGTTGATCGGCTCCCCTGGAAATCCGCAAACCATTCTGCTTCGACAGGCGGAACCGCACCGGACCTCTCTGAAATACCTTGACCCCGCCAGAACAATAATCTTATGCAATTGTTTTAATTGCAAATTATTTTTATACCGACGCAGGGTTAAGCCAGCTCCGTCAGGCCACGATTTCCGTCTGGGTTATATCGCCCGAGGTGTCCACCACCACCTCCTGCACGTGCGCTACCCGGCTGAGGATATAACCTGACATCAACATGGCCATTTTCCGGTTCTCGGTATGCATGGCGCCGAGAATCCTGTCAGCAACGATCTGGCAGCGCTGATACTGGTCCGGTTTCTCCACCCAGAAACGACTCATCTGCCAGCCCTTGTCCATATCGCTGTCCATTTTTGCGTAGAAGTCTTCCGCTTCCTGCATAATCTCCCCGGGTACGTCGATATCGTAGCTTTGATCGTCTATGGTCAGTTTCAATATCATCTTACTCTCTCCGATTCATTGACTGCAGGATATCCGAATGCTGCTCGTTATTCCCGGCATACTCGACCAACAGAAACTCTTACAGGCCCGCTCCCTGCTCGAGCAGGGGCAATTCATCGATGGCCGCCTGTCTGCGGGCAAAACCGCCAGGCGCGTCAAACACAATGAGGAACTGCAGTCCGGTACACGCCAGATGGAACAACTGAACAAGCTGGTCATGGGCGCGCTGCTGCAGCATCCGCTGTTCCAGGCCGCGGCAATGCCCTGCCGTGTCGCCACCCCCTATTACGCCCGCTATACCACCGGCATGTCCTACGGTGATCACGTCGACGACCCGGTCATGGGGCCGCCAGGGGGGCAATATCGCTCAGATGTGTCGACCACCGTCTTTCTCAACAACCCTGATGATTATGCAGGCGGTGAACTGGTGATTGGCACCACGTACGGCGACCAGAGCGTAAAGCCGGCGGCCGGCAGCGCGGTCATCTACCCTTCTTCAAGCCTGCATCACATCAATGAGGTTACCGCCGGCGAGCGCCTGGTTGCCGTAACCTGGACCCAGAGCATGCTGCGAGACCCCGACCGGCGGGAACTGCTGTTCCAGCTCTACCAGGCCCGGGAAAGTCTGCTGGAATCACAACCGGAAAGCGCAACGGCCACGCAGGTCGACCACGCCTACGTCAACCTGGTACGCATGTGGTCAGAGCTTTAGCCTAACCGGGGACAGACCACGTTTTCCCGCGGGAAAACGTGGTCTGTCCCCGGGTAGGTTGTTCCCATAAAAAAAAACGGGCCGAGTGCTTTAACACGTCGGCCCGTTTTTTTTGTTCCGGCTACCCCGCGTCTAGCGGTGCGAACCCTTTTCAGCGTGGGCCAGGTCTACCAGCTTGATTGCCAGCTCGTTGTATTCCTGGCGGTAGTTGCTCAGCGCGTGACCTTCCGGTGCTGCAAAATATTCTTTCTGTGTGACACCGTTAGCATGCTCATACTCGATGAACTTCTTCTGCATCTCGATCATTTTCTTGATCATCTCTTGCTTTTCGCTCATGGTTTTTGCCTCCAAAGCGTTCATTCAAAAGGCGTGCACCGCACGATGATTGCCGCGCACTATATTACGGGTTACTAATTCGGGCTATATCCCCAATGGGCAGGCCGGATCAATAGCCGCCCTTGCGGGTGCTCTGCGGCAGGCCGGCAATCTTGCGGCCCTGTTTGCTGGGCATTCCCGGAAACATGCTGTACATGAGCTTGCTGGTCGGCTTGTCGCCCCATTTCTTGGCCATGGCCTTCAGTATAGTG
>JBHHXO010000036.1:0-18574 GCA_046757125.1 Thiogranum sp. | reverse complement strand
CGCGCCCGCAAGCGTTTGTTCATCACCCACGCCGAGCACCGGCGCTTGCACGGCAGCGAGTCCTGTAATATGCCGTCACGTTTTATCAGCGAAATTCCGGCCGACCTGATGGACGAGATACGACCGCGCATCCAGGTCAACAGGCCGTCCGGCGCTTATGCGGCGAGCGCATCCCTGCAACAGGCGCCGGAGGGACTAAGCCTCGGGCAGCGGGTGCAACATGCCAGGTTCGGTGACGGCGTAATACTCAACTACGAAGGACAGGGCGCGCATGCGCGCGTGCAGGTTAATTTCGAGCACGCCGGCAGCAAGTGGCTGGTGGTAGCCTACGCAAACCTGCAACCTGCCTAACCTGCATTTCCCGCCCCGCGGTGAGAAGCGCGGGTTAGCGCCTGTCAGTCGCGGGCAATACCCTGCTCAACCAGAAGTAACCCAGCAGCGCGGATATAAACGATCCCCCGAGGATGCCTATGCGGTCCTGGTAGAGATAGGGCGAGTCCGTGTCTTCAAATGCCAGTGACCCGATAAACATGCTCATGGTAAAGCCGATACCGCACAATATGGCGATACCGTACAGCTGAGCCCAGTTGACATTTTCAGGCAGCCTGGCGACGCCGAGCTTGATTCCCAGCCAGCACAGGCCGAACACGCCGAGCTGTTTGCCTACCACCAGCCCCAGGGCGATACCCACCGGTACCGGACCGAGTATCTGGTCCATGCCCATACCCTGCAATGACACACCGGCATTGACGAAGGCGAACAGTGGCAGGATGACGAATGAAACACTGCCGTGCAGGTCGTGTTCCAGTTCGTTCAACGGTGACATCCCGGTTTGCGGATCCTTTTTGATGGGAATGAACAGGGCCAGCACCACGCCCGAGAGTGTCGCGTGTATCCCGGACTTCAGCAATGCCGCCCACATGATCAGGCCGATCAGAATATAGGCGCTCAGGCGCGTGGCGCCACGCCAGTTTATGAAGGCCAGTAATGCCGTGCAGGCCAGTGCAATGTACAGCGCCGTAAACGACAGGTCGGCCGTATAGAACAGGGCGATAATGATAATGGCGCCGACGTCGTCGAAAATGGCGAGAGAAACCAGGAAAATCTTCAGCTGGTAGGGTACACGTGAGCCGAGCAGCGCCAGTATGCCGAGTGCGAAGGCGATATCCGTTGCCGCAGGTATGGCCCAGCCGCTGGTGGCCAGGTCATCGCCGTTGTTCACCAGCAGGTAGATAGCGGCCGGCACAGCCATACCGCCAATGGCGCCGATGGCCGGCAGGGTTATTTTACGGGCTTCGGAAAGCTCGCCCTCGACAAATTCCCTTTTAAGTTCCAGGCCGATAAGAAAGAAAAAGACCGCCATCAGGCCGTCGTTGATCCATAGCAAGGACGGCTTGGCTATTTCGAAAGCGCCGATTTTCACGTGTATCGGGATATTGAGGAAGCTGTCGTAGTAGCCCGATAATGGCGAATTGGCCAGGATCAGGGCGGCTATGGAGGCCAGTATCAGCAGGATCCCGCTGGCACTTTCGAGCTTCAGAAATTCGCGTATGCCGTAAATCATGCGCGGATCATACTACAAATAAACAGGCAGGTTATAAAGGCCGGCGATTGTGCGGCCTGCGCCGGGGCTTGCGAAAGAGGCGTTCCGTCAGTCAGCGCGGCCAACGGTTTGCAGGTGTGCGCCCGGCAGGCGGGTGATATTCATCAGTGCTTCACGGGGTTTGCCGATGTAATTGCCCTGTGCATAGTCGACGCCGAATTCACGCAGCATTTCCAGTGTGGCGGCGTCTTCGACATATTCGGCAATGGTTTGCTTGCCCAGCGCGTGCGCCACCTGGTTCATGGAGTGAACCATCGCCTGGTCTATCTGGCTGTTGGCCATGCCCTGTACAAAGGCGCCGTCGATTTTCAGCTTGTCGACCGGCAGGTTCTTCAGGTAGGCGAAGGACGAGAAGCCTGCGCCGAAGTCGTCCAGTGCGAACTGGCAACCCATGGTCTTGAGTGCGGTGATGAAATTTTCCGCTTCCGAGAGCTTGGCAATAGCCGCTGTTTCCGTTATTTCAAAGCACACCCGGGAAGGGTCGATACTGGAGTTGTCCAGCAGCTCCTGGATCATGGGCAGAAGCGTGGCATCCTCGAAAGCCTTGCCGGACAGATTGATGGAGAAGCGCACGGCTTCGCCCTGCTGGTGCAGGCGGGAAAGCTGTGTCAGCGCGCGGTGTACGATCCAGCGGTCCACGCTGTGTATGAGGCCGAAACGCTCCGCTGCGGGCATGAAGCCGCCAGGCAGGATGATCTCGCCATCGTCGCAAACCATGCGTACCAGTACTTCGTAGTCCTGCACCTTGTCGTCATTGAGCGCCATGATGGGCTGGTAGACCAGCTGGAACTTGTCGTGCTCCAGCATCTCGCGCACCCGGGAGGCCCAGCCCATGTCCTCGGCCATGCCGGCCTTGTTGCTGTCGGACGGATCGTAAAGGTTGATGCGGTTACGGCCCTGCGCCTTTGCCAGGTTGCAGGCGATATCGGCATGCGACAGGGCCTCCTCGGCAGACTCGACCAGCGAGTCAAGGATGGCGGCACCGATGCTGCAACTGATATTGAAACTTTTGCCGTCCTGCAGGAAGCGGTATTCCTCCAGCAGTACACGGAAGTGGTCGGCAGCGGACAGGACGTTTTCCGGGCGGATGTTGTACAGCAGCAGGGTGAATTCATCGCCGCCAAAACGTGCCAGCAGATCCCCGTCGCGCACATGGCTAAGCAACAGCCTGGTAACTTCAACCAGCAGCGTGTCGCCGGCGGCGTGCCCCAGGGTGTCATTGATGTACTTGAACTGGTCGAGGTCAATGTAGAGCAGTGCGCAGGTCCGGCCCGGGTCACGGGATACCCTTGCCACCGTGCGCACCAGTTCCTGCTGGAAATAATGCCGGTTGAACAGCCGGGTCAACGAGTCGTGTTCGGCCTGGTAGGTGAGCTGCTCGTGGAAAGCCTTCTGGTCGGTTATATCGCGCGCGGTTCCGCTGATCTGCAGGATGTTGCCCTGTGCGTCCCGGTGTGCCTTGGCATTGAAGCTCAACTGGCGGTGGTTGCCTTCGATGTCGATATGTACCGTTTCATACTGGTACAGGTCCTTGCCGGCCAGCAGGTCGCCGAATGCCTTCCTGTCGGCTTCGCAGTGGTCCGGCGCGCAGAACTCGGAGATGGAGCGGCCCAGTATATCCTCGGGTTCCAGCCCGTAGATCATCCGCGAAGATGAATTCAGGTAACTCCAGCAGCCTGCGGGGTCGACACTCCACACCAGGTCGTGTGCTGTTTCGACCAGTGCGCGGTAGCGGGCCTCGGCGTCCAGCAATTCGTGCTCGGCAGACTTGCGCTGAGTGATGTCTGCAACCAGGCAGGTGAACATGCGTTTGCCACTGATTTCCATCGCCGAAATGCGCAAGGACATCTGGATAGTGGAGCCGTTGCGGTGCGTCCCCTCGACCTCGTGTTCCTCGCTGTGGGCAGCGATGGACTTCTTGACTTCAAACACGTTGGGCATGAGGGAGGCAAGGTGGCGTCCGCGGATCTCCTGGGCCAGGTAACCGAACAGGCGTTCGGCCGCCGGGTTGAAGGTATCGATCAGGCCATGTTCGTCGACCACGATAATACCTTCAGCGGCTGTATCTATAATGGCTCGCATATGGGTCTCCTGGTCGCCGAGACGCCGGAATACCTTGCCGAGCGTCTGGGTGAGGTGACCGATCTCGTCGGTAGACGCCGGCCGCAGCCTGGCAAGATCCTCGTGTGTGGATGCGCCGCTGCGGTTGAACAGTTCCTGGAACGGGTGCAGCGCCTGTTGCATGCTGCGTATCGACAACAGGCTGATGGTGGCGGTGATGATGCCCAGGGTGATCCAGGTGATCATATATCCCGCGTCCAGCTCGCCGGTGCGCAGCCAGTGGTACTCGACCAGCAATGAGCAGGACAGCAAGGGCACCAGTCCGGCGAGCAGCAGTGTCCTGGATTTCAGGCTGACCATGACGCGGTTCGGGCTTATAAAGGCGGCCAGTTTGCCGAGCTGGTGCAGGCCGAACAGGTAGGCGGGCATGCCGACCAGCACGGCGGATACGAGCTGCAGTATCAGGAAGTGGGTAAAGGCAAAGCGGTTGTCGGTGGTAATGCCGCCATCCAGGCTCCAGAACACCAGTACCGGGCTGATCAGCGCGTGCAGGGCCATCAGGCCCCAGAAATCACGACTGAAGCGGTTCAGCAGGGTATGCAGATGACCGGGCGCGTTACCGCCGTCGGGATTCTGCATGGCCCAGGTGGTAAGCGGCGTGATCAGCCGCTGTAACTGGAACAGCGAGAAAAAGACCAGGGAAATGGAAAAGACCGGGACAATCCCGGCGGCCAGCACCTGTTGCAGCTGCCAGACATGGATAACGCCAAACAGTACGGCAGCGCTGAAGCCGGCGAGTGGTGCCAGCAGGTAGCCGAGGAACAAAAAAATCGAAAAACGGGCGCCTGTGCGCTCCGGGGCATCCAGCATATTTTCCCCTTCCACGGATAGCCGGATTCAGTGTTCTGACCGTCCGGACAGGTTGTTATAATGCACCAGCCTGCTTAATGTCCTTATATTGCAGTGTAATACAAGTATAAATAAACCAATTGGCGAAGATAGTCGCATAACCTAGGAGAATTGCAAGAAATATTTTTCCTGGGCCGCCATGCGATCAAATCCGTACAATGATTCGCCTCGCCAGGACCGGTGCACAGGAGCCGACTATGAAACGCAGACATTTTTTACGACAACTGGGTACGGGTGCATTGGCCACCGGCGCGGTACTGGGTACCGGTTGCCGGCAGCAGAGCGCGGCAGAACAGAGTACAGCCGCACCTGCGGCTCCGTTCAAGCCGTTGAAATGGAAAATGGTGACCAGCTGGCCGAAGAATTTTCCCGGTCTCGGCACCGGTGCCAACACGCTGGCTGAACTGATTACGCAGATGAGCGGCGGACGTATCCAGGTGAAGGTTTACGGCGCCGGAGAGATGGTGCCGGCACTCCAGGTCTTCGATGCGGTATCCAGCGGAACCGCCGAACTGGGCCACGGGGCCTCCTATTACTGGAAGGGTAAATCGGAGGCGGCCCAGTTTTTTTCCGCGGTGCCCTTTGGCCTGACGGCTGAGGAAATGAACGCCTGGCTGTACCACGGCGGCGGCATGGAATTATGGCGCGAAACCTACGCGCCTTTTGGCCTGCTGCCAATGGCAGCGGGGAATACCGGTGTGCAGATGGCGGGCTGGTTCAACCGGGAAATCAATACACTGGACGATCTCAAGGGTCTGAAAATGCGCATTCCGGGACTGGGCGGGGAGGTGCTGGCGCGTGCCGGTGGCCTGCCGGTCAATATGGCCGGGGGTGAGCTGTACACATCGTTGAAGTCCGGTGCTATCGATGCCACTGAGTGGGTGGGACCCTACAATGATCTCGCCTTCGGCCTGCACAAGGCGGCAAAGTACTACTACTACCCGGGGTGGCACGAACCCGGCACCACGCTGGAAGCCATTGTGAATCTGAAGGTGTTCGAAGCCTTGCCGGAAGAGTTACGGGTGATCGTGCGAAATGCTGTGCGGGTCGCCAACCAGGATATGCTGGCCGAATATATCGCGCGCAATAACCAGGCCTTGCAGATACTGGTAACCGAACACCATATACAGGTGCGCAAGCTGCCCGATGCTGTGCTGGCGCGCCTGCGCGAACTCTCTGACCAGGTGGTGGCGGAAATCGCCGACAAGGACGCGCTCTCGCAGCGGGTATACACATCGTTCCGCGATTTCAGGCAACAGGTTATCCAGTGGCACAATATTTCGGAGCGTGCCTACCTGAATGCCCGCGCCGGCTAGCCGCCGTAGACAAGGCCGGGCAACCAGGTTGCCAGAGCCGGCCACGCGGCCAGCAGCCCCAGCATCCCCAGCTGGATGCCGATAAACGGCATGACGCCGCGGTAGATGTCCCCGGTGGTGACGCTTTCCGGCGCCACCCCGCGCAGATAGAACAGGGCAAAACCAAACGGCGGGGTCAGAAACGACGTTTGCAGGTTGATGGCGATCATGATGCCCAGCCACACCGGGTCGAGGCCCATGGCCAGCAGAATGGGACCCACGATCGGCACCACCACGAACGTGATCTCGATGAAATCCAGCACGAAGCCCAGGAAAAACATCACCAGCATCACCACCAGCATGGCGCCGAACACACCGCCCGGCAGTTGCGTCAGCAGCTCCTCGACCAGTTCGTCACCGCCAAAGCCGCGAAACACCAGCGAGAAGACCGAAGCGCCGATGAGGATCAGGAACACCATGCTGGATACCTTGAGGGTGCTGCGCACGACTTCCCGCATGACCTCTATATTGAAGCGGCGTTGTACAGCAGCCAGCAGCATGGCACCGACAGCACCTACGGAGGCTGCTTCCGTGGGTGTGGCCAGGCCGCCGAGTATGGAGCCCAGTACGGCCAGGATCAGCAACAGTGGAGGCGCCAGCGCCCGCAGCGCCTGCAGGCCGGTGACGGCCCCGGTTGCCTCATCCTGATGGTGCACCGGCATGGCCTCCGGCCGCCTTGCCGCGACAAGCAGCAGGTAGGCCAGGTACAGCAGTACCAGCAGCAGGCCCGGGATCAGCGCGCCCGCAAACAGATCGCCGACAGACACGGTTTTGGGTGAATAGATGCCCTGATCGAGTTGCGCCTGCTGATAGGCGGACGACAGTACGTCGCCCAGCAGTACCAGCACGATGGAGGGCGGAATGATCTGGCCCAGCGTACCGGAGGCGCAGATGGTCCCGGCGGCAATTTTTGCATCGTAACCGCGGCGCAACATGGTCGGCAGCGACAGCAGCCCCATGGTAACGACGGTAGCACCCACGATCCCGGTGCTGGCGGCGAGCAGCATCCCGACCAGTGTGACCGATATGCCCAGCCCGCCGCGCAGCTTGCCGAACAGTGCGGTCATGGTTTCCAGCAGGCTTTCGGCAACCCGCGAGCGTTCCAGCATGACGCCCATGAACACGAACAGCGGGACGGCGACCAGCGTCAGGTTGTTCATAATGCCGAACAGGCGAAGCGGCAGGGCTTGCAGCACGGAACTGTCAAACGTACCCGTTAGCTGGCCGGCAAAGGCAAAAACCAGTGCGGTACCCGCCAGACTGAATGCAACCGGGTAACCTGCCAGCAGCACCAGAAATACACTGGCAAACATGATCAATGCCGTCCCGCCACTCACGGATCGTCATCCCCGTGTACAGACAGCAGTGTGCCGAGACTGGCCAGCGCCTGGCTGATGCCCTGCACGATCAGCAGCAGGGCAGCGAGCGGAATCAGGGTCTTGAGTAAATAGACATAAGGCAGGCCGCCGGTCTCACCCGAGCCTTCGTGCAGCGACCAGGCGGCGGCCACGTAACCCCAGCTGCTCCACAACAGGAATATGCACACCGGCAGCAACAGGAACAGCGCGCCCAGCAGGTCAACCAGCGCCTTGCGTTTTCTGGAAAAGCCGCGGTAGAAAATATCCACCCGGACGTGCCCGTCCAGCAACAGGGTGTAGGCGGCACCCAGCATGAATACACTTGCGTGCAGGTAGAGTATGGACTCCTGCATGGCGATGGAGCCGAACTGAAAAGCGTAGCGCAGCACCACGACAGCAAAGGTGACCAGTACCAGCGCGAGTGTCAGCCAGGCGCTGGCCCGGCCGATTATTTCGGCAAGCCGGTCAAGCCGGGTCGACAGGGTGCGGAGTGTGGAACCTGGCATGGGCGCGGGTATACCAGCCTGAACGTCTATTGCGTGCCTGGCCCTACCAGCGGAACAGCACCCAGCGGGGAATCATGATGTCCGGCTCGAGGTCGCTGGCAGTATGGGTTTCCATGGTGCCGTCGCCGTCCCTGTCGACCAGGAAATAGGCCGGCGCGTGTTTCGGCGTCACCTTGATCATGTACAGCTGCCCGTTGACCCGGTACTCCTCGATGGTCTTGTCTTCGCGCTGGATGATAACCACTTCCGGCTCGATTTCTTCCTGCCCTTCCTGGTCGCTGAGCGTGGCGGGTGGAGGCGGCGCATCTTCCGCCTGCACGGCGCCGGTGCTGAAGGCCAGCAAGCCGGCCAGTACAAATCGTTTCATAACATTATCCATTTCCGGTTTTTGCCAACCGCTGTGGCTATAACTCTAGCAGGATTTCCTGTTCGCTGGGTGACGGTTCAAAGCCCCGTTTGTCGTAATGGTCGAAAATGGCGTCGACCACTTCCTGCGGTGTGTCCAGCAGTTTGAACAGGTCCATATCCCCGGGGTTAATGGTGCCTTCCGCCACCATTACTTCCCTGAACCAGTCGATCAGACCCTCCCAGAACGGGCGATGGACCAGGATGACGGGGATGCGCCGGCTTTTTCCGGTTTGCACCAGGGTCAGTATTTCCGCCAGTTCGTCCAGGGTGCCAAAGCCGCCGGGTAACACGACGTAGGCCGAAGCATATTTTACAAACATCACCTTACGCGAAAAGAAGTGTCGGAAATTCAGGGCGATATCCTGGTAGGGATTCCCGGCCTGTTCGTGCGGCAACATGATGTTCAGTCCGATGCTGGGTGAGCGGCCGGCAAAAGCCCCCTTGTTGGCCGCTTCCATGATACCGGGGCCACCGCCGCTGACCACCGAGAAACCGGAGTCGGACAGGGCGCGCGCAATATCTTCCGCCAGCCGGTAGTACGGGTGATCCGTAGCGGTGCGCGCCGAACCGAATATGCTGACCGATGGTTTGATCTGTGCGAGCCGCTCGAAACCCTCCACAAACTCCGCCATGATCTGAAAGATTTTCCAGGATTCGCGGCTCAGCTGGGTGTCGCTGGCCGGGCCCGGGCCCGGGGATAGTGGCCGTGTCTGTTTTTCCATGGTTTTTATCCTGTTCCTTACAGCGTGCAGGCCGCACGGTCGTTGGCGGAATGATACCATCGACCCCTCCTTAAACCGAGACACGCAGCATGGCATCCGATAACGCACCTCCCCTCATCCTGGTCGACGGTTCTTCCTACCTGTACCGGGCATTTCACGCCCTGGAAAGGGCCGACCTGCGAAATTCGCAAGGTGAGCCGACCGGGGCCGTATATGGCGTGGTTAACATGCTGCGCAAACTGATAGAAACCTATCAGCCCAGCCATATGGCCGTGGTGTTCGATGCCAGGGGGAAAACTTTCCGCGATGATATCTACCCGGAGTACAAGGCGCATCGCCCGCCCATGCCGGATGAACTGTCGTCGCAGGTCGAACCGCTGCTGGAAGTGGTGCGCGCCATGGGCATGCCGTTGCTGCAGGTGCCGGGCGTGGAAGCTGATGATGTAATCGGTACACTGGCCGTGCAGGCAAGCGACGCGGGTTGGGATACCGTCATTTCGACAGGCGACAAGGACCTTGCCCAGCTGGTCAACGGGCGGATTTCGCTGATCAATACCATGAACGACAGCCGGCTCGATGAGCAGGGCGTGGTGGAAAAGTTCGGCGTAAGGCCGGCGCAGATTATCGACTACCTGGCATTGGTGGGGGATACCTCCGACAATATTCCAGGGGTTCCCAAGGTGGGGCCCAAAACAGCGGCCAAATGGCTGAACCAGTATGGAACACTCGACCAGCTGGTGGCACACGCCGACGATATCAAGGGCAAGGTGGGCGAAAACCTGCGCGCAAACCTGGACCAGCTGGCGTTATCCAGAGAGCTCGTCACCATTCGCTGCGACCTGCAGCTCGACACGGCGCTGGATGATCTGTCGGTGCGGCCGCAGCAGCCAGAGGTATTGCGCGACTGGTTTGAACGCCTGGAATTCCGCAACTGGCTGAAGCAGCTGGACGGCACTACAGGGGGCAGCGCCGCAGACGACGCGTCACCCGCCGATCCCCCCGGCGACTACCGGACCATACTGACCCGGCAGGACTTCGACGACTGGTTGCAGCGCCTGCAGGATGCGGAACTGTTCGGTTTCGATACCGAGACCACCAGCCTGGACTACATGCAGGCCAGGATCGTTGGTCTGTCATTCGCCATCGAGCCGGGTGAGGCCGCCTATCTGCCCGTGGCCCATGATTATCCGGGTGCGCCGGACCAGCTCGACCGGGAGTGGGTGCTGGAGCGACTCAAACCGCTGCTTGAAAATCCCCGGCGCACGAAGCTCGGTCACCATTTGAAATATGACCGCAACGTGCTCCTCAATCACGGCATCCGTTTGCAGGGCATCGCCTATGATTCGATGCTGGAGTCCTACCTGCTGGACAGTACCGCGAGCCGCCATGACCTGGACTCGCTGTGCCAGAAATACCTTTCTCATACCAACATCAAGTTCGAAGAGGTCGCCGGCAAGGGCAGGAAGCAACTGACTTTCAACCAGGTGCCGCTGGAAACGGCTGCGCCCTATGCGGCCGAAGACGCCGACATGACGCTGCGCCTGCACCGGCTGTTCTGGCCGCGCCTGTGCAAGGAGGAAAAGCTGAGGGTGCTGTTCGAAGAGCTGGAGCGCCCCTTGCTCACGGTACTGTCCGATATGGAGCGCACCGGTGTCAGGGTCGACGTGGCCATGCTGGGACGGCAGAGCAAGGAACTCGCGGAGCGCATGCTGGAAGTGGAGAGCGAGGCGCACAAACTTGCGGGCGAGCCGTTCAACATGGCATCGCCCAGGCAGATACAGGCAATCCTGTTTGAAAAACAGGGTATTCCCGTGCTCGCCAGGACGCCCAGGGGAACGCCATCGACCGCGGAGCCGGTGCTGCAGGAACTGGCGCTGGATTATCCCCTGCCCAGACTGATTCTGGAGCACCGCTCGCTCAGCAAGCTGAAATCCACCTACACCGACAAGTTGCCCGGACAGGTCAATCCTGTCACCGGGCGCATACATACATCCTATCACCAGGCCGTGGCGGCAACCGGGCGTCTGTCTTCGTCCGATCCCAACCTGCAGAACATTCCGGTCCGCAGTGCCGAGGGGCGGCGTATCCGGCAGGCGTTTGTCGCCGAGCCCGGATTCGAGATGCTGGCAGCCGACTACTCGCAAATCGAGTTACGCATCATGGCCCACCTGTCCGGCGATGAGGGGCTGGTGCAGGCGTTCGCGCGGGGTGAGGATATCCACCGGGCGACCGCGGCGGAAGTGTTTGCAACGGAGCCGGACCAGGTGAGCGCGGACCAGCGGCGCTCTGCCAAGGCCATCAACTTCGGTTTGATCTATGGTATGTCGGCTTTCGGGCTGGCCAAACAGCTGGGTATCGAGCGGGGCCGGGCACAGGCGTACGTGGACCTGTATTTTCAACGCTACCCCGGCGTGAAAGCCTATATGGAAACGACCCGGGAGCAGGCGCGGGACCAGGGTTATGTGGAAACCCTGTTCGGTCGGCGCCTGTACCTGCCGGAGATCAGGGCGCGCAACGCGGCCCGCCGACAGGCGGCGGAGCGCACCGCCATCAATGCGCCGATGCAGGGTACCGCGGCGGACATTATCAAAAAGGCGATGTTATCCGTACACGCCTGGAATAGTGCACGGGTTAAAGACGTCAGAATGGTGATGCAGGTACATGACGAACTGGTGTTCGAAGTGTCAGTGTCAAAATGTCAGACCGCCGCGGAGGAAATCCGGAAACTGATGGAATCCGCGGCGCAATTAACCGTGCCTTTGGTTGTGGATATAGGGCGGGGCGCCAACTGGGATGAAGCGCACTGAACATGTGTCTACAGTTTGAAGCGATTGCTTCAGTCGTGTGTCAAGGGAACCGCTAGCTGGTTACAATTGTCCCAACCGGTGTGCGATTGATTTTTTATTGACAAAAGTACACTACAAAAAGATTGTAAATGATCTATAGTAGAAAGTAACAAGCGTGACTAATCTGCTGGTCGAGGCGAGGTTTGTAAAAGGCAAACACAACTGACATACAAACAGGATGTGGTCTGACGCCCTGGAGCGTTGCAGGCTGAACGCTCCCGTTCGCTAACTGGCAGAGCGGGAATTCCTCCAACCCGGTTTCCCCAAGCCGGGTATTCTTAACCCCGGTGCTTCCCCCCTTGCATTCCGGGGTTTTTTTTGTCAAAAATTTGTTGCTTCCGTATCCGGGTTTGCGGACAGCGCGAGCCATTCATTCAACACAGCCCGTGCTTCGTCGATGCCTGTTTTCTTCAATGCCGAAAAAAGTTGCACACCGGCCTGCGGGTGCAGGCCGGGCAGCTGTTTGCGAACTTTCAGCAGACTGCTGCTGGCGGGACCCCGCTTCAGCTTGTCCGACTTGGTGAGCAGTATGTGGGTGGCCAGTCCGGCGTCGGCACACCACATCAACATCTGCCGGTCGAAATCGGTCAGCGGGTGGCGGCAGTCCATCAGCAGGATAAGGCCGCGCAGCGACTGCCGGATGTGCAGGTACTCGGTGAGGCTCTGTTGCCACTTTTCTTTCATGGCGATCGGGACCTTTGCATAGCCGTAGCCGGGCAGATCCACCAGGCGCTGCCCGTTCCCCAGGTCGAAAAAGTTGATCTGCTGGGTGCGGCCGGGGGTCTTGCTGGTGCGGGCCAGCGCATTCTGCCCGGAAATGGTGTTCAGCGCACTGGATTTCCCGGCGTTGGAGCGCCCCGCGAACGCGACTTCGGCACCCGCGTCGGGAGGCGCAAGACGGCTGTCCGGGACGCTGGTAAGAAACACTGCTTGACGGAAATCGATACTCATGCGGCTATTTTCTCACAGTTTTAATCAGCGTTTTTGTTGACCGCTTGCTGGCCCGCTGGTATACAGGTGGGCGCTTTTTCGGGTGGTGGTCACTGGCGCGGCCGGCACAGTCGTACAGCCTTTTTGGAGATAAAATCAGCATGAGCAAGTGGCTTGTTTTTACAGCAGTATTTTCATTGATCGGCAGTGTTTCCACGGCCTGGGCCGGCGGTGACGCGGCAGCAGGCAAGGAAAAGTCAGCGACCTGCGCCGGTTGTCACGGGATGGACGGTAACAGCGCCAACCCGGAATGGCCCAAGCTGGCCGGCCAGGGAGACCGCTACCTGGGTAAACAATTGCAGGATTTCAAGGGCGGTGCACGGACAAATGCCACCATGGCGCCAATGGCGGCGGCCCTGGGCGAGCAGGACATGGCTGACCTGGCGGCTTTTTTCTCCAGCCAGACGGTACAGGTCGGCAGCGCGGATGAAAACCTGGTCGAACTGGGCCAGAAGATCTACCGTGGCGGCAATCCGGCCAGTGGTGTTTCGGCCTGCATCGGCTGCCATGGCCCCACCGGCGCCGGGAACCCCGCAGCCGGTTTCCCTTCGCTCAGCGGCCAGCACGCCAGGTATACCGAAAATCAGCTGAATGCCTTTAAATCAGGTGAACGCAGCAATGATGCCGGCAAGATGATGCGCACTATCGCCAGCAAGATGACTGACAGGGAAATCAAGGCAGTAGCATCATATGTGCAGGGTTTGCACTGAGAATTTTCTGTGCGCTCAGCGGAAAAAGGCGGCCCTTGGCCGTCTTTTTTGTAAAGTTAGGCAGAGACTGTGTTCAGGCACGCCTGCCACATATCCGGAACTCCTGTGCGCGAAAGCAGTCAATTCCGCGTGGACCGAGCATTAGGTCAGCGCTGCTTTGGGGCGGCCTGGGTTATATTATTCCTGTGATGCCTGTTTAATCTCTGGGAAATACGGAGAAAGAGAATGAAGAAAGTATTTGCACTGTCTTTTTTGTTGCTTTTGTCGCCTTTCGTATATGCAGAATTTAGCGAAGGTATCGAATATCAGGTCCTTGCCAACCCGCAACCAACAGTAGACGAGGGTAAAATCGAGGTGCTGGAGCTGTTCTGGTATGGATGTCCGCATTGCTACCAGCTGGAACCGGAATTGCGCGCCTGGCTGGAAAACAAGCCTGACGATGTGGTGTTTGTGCGCCTGCCGGCGGTGCTGGGCCCGAGCTGGGAGCTGCATGCGCGCGCCTTCTATACTGCGCAACTGCTGGGCGTGCTGGATAAGGTTCACCAGCCGATTTTCGAACGCATGCACAAGGACAGGAAGCCGGTGCGTAACGTCGACGATGTGAAAAAGATCTTTATGGAGCAGGGCGTTTCCGGGCAGGACTTTGATAACACCTATAACTCTTTCGCCGTTATAACCAAAACCAACCGCGCCAAGCAGGCAGCCCGCCTGTATGGTGTCCAGGGGGTGCCCGCACTTGTAGTCGATGGCAAGTACCGTACCACTGCAAAGTTGGCCGGGGGTAACAGGAAAATGCTGGATGTTGTCGACTTCCTGGTTAAAAAGGAGCGCGAGGCGCGGGCAGCAGACCTGCCGCAGTAAATCGTTATTTCCACCAGAGGGGGCAGCTTGCCGATGGCCTCTTTCCGGTCATATTCATGAGTGCGTACATGGCAGGTGCTCGTTGAATCCAGGTTGTAAGGAACACTGAATGAACGCAGCGCAGCTTTTCGTTAAGTGTCTGGAGAACGAGGGCGTGGAATACATTTTCGGCATTCCGGGAGAAGAAAACCTGGATCTCATGGATGCGCTGCTCGATTCCGGCATCCGCTTTATCACTACCCGCCACGAACAGGGCGCGGCATTCATGGCGGATGTCTATGGCCGCATGACAGGGCGTGCCGGTGTCTGTCTGTCGACGCTGGGACCCGGCGCAACCAACCTGGTTACCGGTGTCGCCGATGCCAATCTCGATCACGCGCCGGTCGTGGCCATCGCCGGCCAGGCCGGTACCAATCGCCTGCACAAGGAATCACACCAGGTGCTGGATCTCGAGCAGATGTTCCAGCCGATTACCAAGTATGCGTCGCGGGTATTGTCTCCCGAGGTGATTCCGGAGGTGGTGCGCAAGGCTTTCAAGGTCGCACAGTCGGAAAAGACAGGTGCGACCTTCATCGAGTTTCCCGAAGACGTCGCCACGCTGCCGGTGGAGTCAGCACCGCTGCCGGTCAACCAGCCATACCCGCCCGAGCCCCCGCAGCAGCAGGTGGAGCGTGCCGCCAGGCTGATTTCCGAAGCGCGCAATCCCATGATCCTGGCCGGCAACGGCGTGGTGCGCAGCGGCGCCTGGAAGCACCTTGCCGACTTTGCCGAGCAGCTCAATATCCCGGTTGCCAATACCTTCATGGCAAAGGGCGTCGTGCCGTTCAGCAACCGTACTTCGCTGGCCAGCGCCGGCCTGCAGGCGAATGACTACATCAGCATCGGTTTCAGTCGTGCCGACGTCATCCTGTGTATCGGTTACGACCTGGTCGAGTATCACCCTTACCTCTGGCACCCTACCCGCGACCGCGCCATCATCCATATAGATCACACCCAGGCCGAGGTGGATGAACACTACAATGTTACGGTCGGCGTGCTGGGCGACATCAAGCACAGCCTGATGCGTATTGCCGACCTGGCGACTCCGCACCAGGGGCATTTGATGCGCCCCCTGCGCGACGCCCTGATAGAGGAAATGAAACAGCACCGGGACGACCAGGGCTTCCCGGTCAAGCCGCAAAAAATAATATGGGATTTACGCACCACGCTGGCGCTGGATGACATCGTTATCTGCGACGTGGGCGCGCACAAAATGTGGATGGCGCGCATGTTCCGCTGTGAATATCCCAACACCTGCATCATCTCCAACGGTTTTGCCAGCATGGGGATTGCCGTACCCGGTGCCATTGCGGCAAAAATGGTGGCCCCGGACCGGGCGGTAGTGGCAGTGACCGGCGATGCCGGCTTTCTGATGAATTCCCAGGAAATCGAGACGGCCATGCGCCTGCACGTCGCTATCGTGATCCTGATCTGGAACGATTCCGGTTACGGTCTGATCGAATGGAAACAGATGGACCAGTTCAAGCGCACCTCAAGCGTGGATTTTACCAATCCTGATTTTGTGACCTATGCCAGATCTTTTGGCGCCAATGGTTATCGGGTCACCGGGCCCGGTCAATTACAGGGTATACTCAAGGAAGCGCTGGCACAGCCGACGCTTAGTATTATCGACTGCCCGGTCGATTACAGAGAGAACCTTAAATTGACAGAGCAGCTGGGTAATCTGGTTTGCCCGATATAACAGAAAAATGCCAAATACAGCGAATGTAAAGCAGCTCCAGCATGCGCACAGTCGAACACTGCGCCTGCTGAGCTATAACATCCAGATCGGCATCAAGACCCGGCGCTACGGACAGTATCTCACGCACAGCTGGAAACACGTCATCAATCACCCGCAGCGCTTCGACAACCTGGACCGCATTGCGCGCCTGATGAGCGAATACGACGTGGTGGGTGTGCAGGAAGCCGATGCCGGCAGTGCACGCAGCGGTTTTGTGAACATCACCCAGTACCTGGCGGCCACAGCCGGTTTCCCTTTCTGGGACGATCAGACCAACCGGCGTATCGGCCGGTTTGCGCAACACAGCCTGGGCGTGCTGAGCCGTTACAAGCCCAGCGGTATTACTGAACACAAGCTGCCGGGGCGTATCCCCGGTCGCGGTGCCATGGCGGTGCGTTTCGGTGATGGTGCCGAGTCACTGGTCGTGATGATCGTGCACCTGGCCCTGAGCCGACGCGGTCGCATGAGCCAGCTGGATTTCATCGGTGACCTGGTGAATGACTACCGGCACGTGGTGCTGATGGGGGACATGAACTGTCGTTCACAAAGCGAAGAGATGGAACTGCTGCTCAACAAGACCCTGATGAGTGAGCCGCTGCACGGTTTGAATACCTTTCCGAGCTGGAGGCCAAAGCGTAATATCGATCACATCCTGGTTACTCCTACAGTGGAAGTGGAGCGTGCCGAAGTCCTCGACTACCCCTTGTCCGATCACCTGCCGGTATCGATGGAAGTGGTATTGCCCGAGAGCGTTGAACTCAGGACCTGAGTGGAAGGACGCGCGGCGTGGATATTGACGACAGCACGCAGGAAGCCGGGCAATGGAAGGAGAAATATTTCAGCCGGCTGGAAGAATCCGAGCGCAACGAAAAGCAGTGGCGTGAGGCCGACGAGCTGCTGCGTAAAACCATTTCCCGGCTGACACTCGCGGCCGACGGCCTGGACAGCACGCTGGATCAGCAGTTGCGCGATCTGCGTAACGCGATCCGTGACCGGGCCACGACCCTGCAACTACGTTCCCTTATCGATGACATGTCGCGCACGCTGGTGCGGCTGGATACGGCGCATGCCGGGGAAAGGCCGGCGTCAACGAGCCCCCTGCTCGACCTGCTCGAAGCGCTGTCGCTTCCCGCTGATAAAGGTCACCGGATCAAGGCGCTGAAAAAGCAGCTCGGCGAGAGTGCAGGAAGCGACAGGGCTGTCATCCAGGCGTTTGCGGAACTGATTCACAGCACCATTGAGTCGCCGTCCGGCAATGCCGGGCAGGCAGAGAACCAGGGCAACCGATCCGGCCTGTTGCAGCGTCTTTTCGGTGCATCGGACAGCAGCGCTGAAGCAGCGCCCGCCGACAGTGAAACCCGGGGACAGCAGCCGACAGAGAGTGTTCGCGAGGTGCTGCTGCGCCTGCTGGAATGCCTGTCGTTGCCGCAGGAACTGGTCGACAGGGTGCTGGATATCCGCAGCGGGATCGAGGCGATCAGGGAAGGCGAGTCCTGGGACGGCATACTGGAACAGATCGCCGAACTGATCCAGGTGATCCGCACCCGCACGCTGGAGGAAAAGCAGGGCGTGGAGGAATTCCTGGTACAGCTTGGCGAACGCTTCCAGGAAGTCAATCGCCAGCTTCAGGAGAGTGGACATTATTACGATGATGCGCTGCAGGCGGGAGAACAACTGGACTCCGACGTAAAGGCCGGTATGGCCGGTATCGGTGACAGCGTGCGTGAGGCGACTGATTTCGACCGTCTGAGGCAGGATATCCAGACACATGTAGATGCCGTAATCGTGCAGCTGGACAGGCACCGGGAAGCAGAGAAACAGCGCTACGACGAAGCCAAAACGCAGATTTCATCCATGAGCGATCGCCTGCGTGAACTGGAAACGGAAACCGAGGAGCTGCGCTCGCGGGTAAAACATGAGCGCAACCAGGCAAAGATCGATCCATTGACCGGTATCCCCAACCGGCTGGCGTATGAAGAGCGGCTGGAGCAGGAAGTGGCGCGCTGGAAACGGTTTTCGACGCCGCTGGTACTGGTGATGTGGGATATCGATCTCTTCAAGAAGGTGAACGATAAATTCGGCCACAGGGCCGGCGACAAGGTATTGCGCACCATCGCGCGCACCCTGGAAAGCAGTATTCGTGAAACCGACTTTGTGGCCCGTTACGGTGGCGAGGAATTTGTGCAGCTCATGACCGGCTCATCGCTGGAAGAGTGCCTGCGGGTTGCAGACAAACTCAGGGAAGCCATCGAGACGACCGGATTTCATTTCCGGGACCAGGCGATCACCATCACCGCCTCCTGCGGCCTGGCCGAGTTTCGCGATGGTGACAGTATTGCGCCCTGGTTCGAGCGTGCGGACAGGGCGTTGTACCGGGCCAAGCAGGCGGGCCGCAACCGCTGCGAACTTGCGCAGTAGCGATTGCGCGGCCCGGCCGGGAGATTAATCGTCCAGCTTCACCTTTG
>JBHHXO010000035.1:0-18829 GCA_046757125.1 Thiogranum sp. | reverse complement strand
ACTGTCGTCAAGTCGATGTGTTCGGCAACACTGGGCAGCGCGGCGATGCTGGTGCAGTAGTGATGTGGCAGGCAAACAGAACAAGTGCGAGGAAGACCAACCATGGCTAAACGTAAACAAGCTCTGCATCCGGACGAGCCACTCAGGCACCGGGACCATGCGCGCCCCGTGACGCGGCGCGACTTTCTGGCACAGGGATTTATTTCCGGAATGGGTATGACGGTAGGGGGGTCGGTACTCAGCATGCTCGCCGGTGCGCGCGCCGCCGTTGCGTCGAGTCACCCGCCATTGTCCGCGGACATAGTCGCGATGGCCGACCAGCTGCTGGATGCGGATGGCAACAAGAGCTGCTCCCTGGGCGGGACCGGTTTTAATCCATTGCCCTTCATCTGCTTCGACCTGGCGGGTGGCGCCAACATTGCCGGTTCCAACGTGCTGGTCGGCAGGGACACCCAGATGGATTTCCTGACAACCGCGGGTTACAGCAAGCTGGGCCTGCCCGGGGACATGATCCCGGGTGGAACGGAGACGGCTCCATCCGATACCGGCACGAGCAACGGTGATTTCACGGATACGACGTTTGGCCTGGCCTTCCATTCCGACAGTGCTTTTTTGCGCGGCATGGTGGCAAGCGCGCCGACTGTGGTTGCTTCGACGGGCAGAGTGGACGGTGTGGTGATACCGGCGCGTTCGGGGAACGATACCGCCAACAACCCGCACAATCCCATGTACGGCATAGCCAGGGCCGGTGGCGACGGTGACGTCGTAACCCTGATCGGTTCGCGCAACTCCGATTCGGGCGGTAACTCGCTGGCACCGGCTACGATGATCGACCCGACCATACGCCCCACCAAGGTAGACCGCCCCAGTGATGTTACCGGCATGGTGGATACCGGGGGTTTGACGGATATTCTGAGCGATCCGAAGGATGTGGTCTCTGTCATGGAGTCGGTGGCGCGCATCAGTTACGGCAAGCTGGGAAATGTAAGCACCGGGCTCGCCAGCGATACAGTGGTCAAGGATCTGGTGAGATGCGGTTACCTGAAAGCCGCCGATCTTGCATCGCGTTTTGCCGGTGTTTCCGTCGATCCCGAGACCGATCCAAACATAGTCGGCGGTATATTCACGGCGGACGAGTTCAACAGCGACGGTGAATTCAGGAAAACCGCGTCGGTCATGAAAATGGTCATTGACGGTCATGCCGGCGCCGGCACGATTTCCATGGGCGGGTATGACTACCATACGGGTAACCGCTCGACCGGTGAAGTTCGCGACCTGCGCGCCGGGCGTTGTATCGGTGCCTGTCTGGAATACGCAGCCCTGATGAATACCCCGGTCATGATCTATGTCTTCAGCGACGGTTCTCTCGCCAGTAACGGTACCCTCGATAACTCGACTGCCGGGCGCGGCAAGGGCGTATGGACCGGCGATAACTCTTCCACGGCCGCATCCTTCATCCTGGTTTACAACCCCAATGGCGTGACCGCGCTGCGCAACCAGATCGGTACCTTCAGTGGTGATGGTTCGGTGATCACCTCGTCCAGTCCCGCGGCCAATAACGTCAATCTGCTGGTGGAAACGGTCATACTCAACTATATGTCGATGATTGGCCGGATCGGCGATTACCCCACACTGTTCGACGGCTTTGGTTCAAACCCCGGCACGGTTTTGCTTGACAGCCTGACGGCCTTTGGACCGCTCGCCTGAGCCTGGCCGGGCAGGCCGCTTAGCCGTTGCTCCCGTTTTCGCGGCTGACCGTTCGGGCAATTACCCGGGCTTCCACGCGTTTCGCCCCCGCGTTTTTCAGTGTGCGTGCGAGTTCATTGAGTGTCGCGCCGGTGGTGAGTACGTCGTCCAGCAAAAGAAAATGTTGTCCCTGCACGGGGCCGGTCACGGAAAATGCACCCCGCACGTTGCGCCGGCGTTGCCTGGCGGGCAGGTCCGACTGGGCCGCCGTTGCCCTGTGTTTCCGGCATACCGCCGGCGTCAGGGGGTAGCCCCTGCGGGCGAGGGGGCGCGCAATTTCCAGTGACTGGTTATAGCCGCGCGCCCGCAGGCGGCCGGGGTGTAGTGGCACAGGCAGCAGGTTCACGGGGCGGTTTCTGTCGTATACCGGCGCCTGTTGGGCCAGCAGCTCTCCGAGCAAGTGCGCGGCAGCCAGATCCTGCCGGAATTTCATCTGTTGTATCCATTGATCCACGGGCGCCATATAGCCAAACAGCGCCTGGCAGCGATCGAGTGGCGGGGGTGTTTTCTGGCAGCGGGGGCAACGCGTGGCCTGCGTTTCCGCGGGTAGTGGCATGGCGCAGCCGGTGCAGGCCCGGGTCAGCCAGGGCAGTTCCTCGCGACACGCCGTACACAACGCGCCGTTTCGTCCGGTGGGCGCCAGGCATAGCCGACAGACCGGTGGAAACAGGCTGAGTCGAAGAATTTCTGTCCAGTTGTAAACCAATGCCAACCCTCCATGGTTGACAGCAAGCCTGTGCCCGCCGCATAGTGCGGCACACTGTGAGTAGTCTAACTGATTGAAGTGTATGCCTGAAGCCGAGATTTCCGAGGTGCCCGACGCCACTATCCGGATGTTGCCCGGGCGCAAAGTCCGTTCCGCGGCTTCGATATTCAACTACGGCAACATCATCGCCATTCTCGTTCCCATTCCGTTGGGCATGTTGTGGCTGGGTTTGTCGATGCTGGTGTATGCCATGAACCGGCATCATCCCAACGCAAAGGTAGGGCACTACACCCAGCAGGCAGCCTACCGGTTTTACGCCGTCACGGGATTTTTCGTGGCCGCCGCAACGTTCATCCCCGGTGGCGGCTGGGTCTATTATGTTATTGCCTGGGCGTTTGCCGCCCTGGTGTTGATTCCCTGGTCCATCCTGGACCTGATCCGCATCCGCCGTGATCGATGGGACGATATGGAGTTACCGGTAGAAAACCATGAATCAGGCAGTCACTGAAAAGTATCAGCAGCAACAAAACCAGCAGCCACGCTTCGACTGGGCGGCGGCGGAAATCGAAGCACTGTTCGATCTTCCGTTTAACGACCTTTTGTTTTGTGCCCAGCAGGTGCACCGCGAGCATTTCGATGCCAACGAGGTCCAGGTCAGCACCCTGTTGAGTATCAAGACCGGCGGTTGTCCGGAAGACTGTGGTTACTGTCCCCAGAGCGTTCACCACGAAGCCGCTGTGCAGGCCGAAAAGCTGATGGATGTCGATGCAGTGGTCGAAGCCGCGCGGGTGGCAAAAGAAGCGGGGGCCAGCCGTTTTTGCATGGGCGCGGCGTGGCGCAATCCGCGCGGGCGAAATTTTGAACGCGTGCTGGAGATGGTGGAGCGGGTACACGCGGAAGGCATGGAAACCTGTATGACGCTCGGCATGCTGGATGCGCAACAGGCCCGGCAGCTGAAGCAGGCCGGTCTCGATTACTACAACCATAACCTCGATACCTCGCCGGAATTCTACGGTGATATCATCAGTACCCGTACCTACGAGGATCGCCTCGACACCATCCAGCACGTGCGGGAAGCCGGCATGCACGTCTGCTGTGGAGGCATCCTCGGCATGGGCGAGGCGCGTGCGGACCGCGTGTCACTGCTGGAACAACTGGCGTGCCAGCAGCCGCATCCCGAGAGCGTGCCGGTGAATATGCTGGTGAAGGTCGAGGGAACACCCCTGGCGGCACAGGATGACCTGGATCCTTTCGAGTTCGTGCGCACGCTGGCAGTGGCGCGGATACTGATGCCGCGCTCACAGGTGCGCCTGTCGGCAGGCCGGGAGCAGATGAGCGATGAATTGCAGGCACTGTGTTTTCTTGCCGGCGCCAATTCCATTTTCTATGGCGAGAAGTTACTGACTACGCCTAACCCGGAAGCGGACCAGGACCGGCAGCTGTTCGAGCGGCTCGGGTTGCGCCCTGCCTGAACCGCCATGCAGAACCTTACTGCCGCACTCGCCGCGCGCAAACAGCAGCAGCTTTATCGCGTGCGGCAGACTCTGCAGGGTGCGCAGGGTGTGCTGGTACGGATCGACGGGCAGGAGTACCTGTCCTTTTGCAGCAACGATTACCTGGGACTCGCCGGTGACCCGCGCCTGATCAGGGCGATGCAGGAGGGTGCCGAGCGTTTTGGTGTCGGCAGTGGCGCTGCTCACCTGGTTACCGGACACAGTTACGCCCACCAGGCGCTGGAGGAAGATCTCGCCGACTTTACCGGGCGACCCGGGGTGTTGTTGTTCTCGACCGGTTACATGGCCAACCTCGGCGTCGTTGCGGCACTGGCGGGTCGCCGTGACCGTGTATTCGAGGACCGTCTCAATCATGCTTCCCTGATTGATGCGGCGACATTGAGTCACGCGCGGCTGGTACGTTATCCCCATAACGACATGACAAGGTTGCAGGAAAAACTTTCCGCTAACACGCAAGGTGTGCGTTTGATCGCCAGCGATGCGGTATTCAGCATGGATGGCGACTGCGCGCCGGTTACCGAGCTGGCGCGCTTGGCCACGGACAGCGATGCCTGGCTGTTGGTCGATGATGCGCATGGTATCGGTGTGCTGGGTGAACAGGGCAGGGGCTGGTTCCTGGAGCAGTTGCCGGAAGTGCCCGACAATGCACTGTTGATGGCGACCCTCGGCAAGGGCCTGGGGACCTTCGGGGCTTTTGTGGCCGCTAGTGAAGCGCTGATCGAAACGCTGATCCAGCAGGCGCGTACCTTTATATACACCACCGCCCCGCCGCCGGCGATTGCCTGGGCGAGCCGGGAGGCGCTGCGACTGGTTCGAGAGGGTGAGCACCTGCGCGCGCGTTTGCGTGAACTCGTGCACCGTTTCCGTGCCGGCGCCGGTCAGCTGGGACTGCCGTTAACGGCGTCCGTTACGCCGATTCAGCCCTTGCTGGTCGGTGATGCGGGTGCTGCGCTGCGCCTGAGCGAAAGACTGCGCGCACACGGCCTGCTTGTCACCGCAATTCGTCCGCCAACGGTTCCCGAGGGGACTGCGCGCTTGCGGATTACGCTCTCCGCGGCACATGAAGCGGCGCATATCGACCGGCTGCTGGACACGCTCGCGAACTGTTTCGAAGGAGGTTCCCGTGCTGCACGTTGATGTCCGTGGCACGGGCCCGGATCTCGTACTGCTGCACGGCTGGGGTATGCACGGCGGCATCTGGGCCGACTGGGCAGTCGAGTTGTCCGGCCGGTTTCGCGTGTGGGTGATCGACCTCCCCGGGCACGGCAACAGCGCTTACCGGGCGCAGGAGACGCTCGCTGCCTGGGCATCGGCAGTACGGGACGTTGTGCCTGCGGGCGCCTGGTGGCTGGGCTGGTCACTGGGCGGGCTGGTGTCACTGGCGGCGCTTGCCGATGAGGGCATGGCTGTTCGTGGTGTCGTGCTGTTGGCCAGCACACCGCGTTTCGTGGCGACGCCGGACTGGAAGCCGGCAGTGGATGCGCAGGTGTTTGACCGGTTTGCCGGGCAACTGCGAGCCGATATCGATCGAACGCTGACGCGTTTTCTCTCGCTGCAGGTCAGGGGTATGGAGCACGGTGGCGCGACGTTGCGGCAACTGCGCAGCGGCTTGCGCGGCAGGCCGCAGCCGGATATCGCTGCGCTGCACTGCGGTCTGCGTTTTCTTCAGGAAGCGGACATGCGCCGCGCACTGGAGTCACCGTCCGCCCCTGTCTACTGGTTGCTGGGTGAACGGGATACACTGGTGCCGGCGCAGGCATGCAGGAGTTTTTCCGCCATTCCGTCAAAACTGATAACGGGCGCGGGGCATGCGCCGTTCCTGTCGCATCCCGGACAATGCAGTGAACAACTGAATCGCTGGCTGCTTGAGAAAGCCGGGCAGGTGCAACATGCAGCCGGCTGAACAGCTCCCTGACAAGTTGCTGGCGCGCCGCAGTTTTGCGTCGGCGGCGGAAAGTTATGACAGGGCCGCTGTGCTTCAGCAGGAGATCGGGCGGCGTCTGCAACAACGTCTGGAGTTGGTAAAAATCAGGCCGGAACGCATTCTCGACCTGGGTTCGGGAACCGGCCAGTGCATTCCCGATTTGCTGGCGAGGTATAAAAAAGCGGATCTTGTCGCGCTGGATATTGCCCTGCCCATGCTGCATCGTGCGCGCCGGCGCGGCCACTGGTTGCGCAAGCCGCGTTGTGTATGTGCAGATGCCGAACGCTTGCCGTTCACAGACAATCAGTTCGATCTGGTGTTTTCCAATCTCATGTTGCAGTGGTGTACGCCGCTGGATGTTGTGTTTGCCGAACTGCAACGTGTGCTGCGGCCCGGCGGCCTGCTGCTGTTCACCAGTTTCGGTCCCGATACCTTGCGCGAGCTGCGCGCGAGCTGGGAACAGGTTGACGGTTACAGCCACGTCAATGCTTTCCAGGATATGCACGATGTCGGTGATGCGCTGCTGCAGGCGCGTTTCGCCGACCCGGTTGTGGACGTGGAAAGGTTAACCATGACCTACCCGGATGTGTGGCAACTCATGCGCGAGCTCAAGCAGATCGGGGCGCACAATGTAACGGCCGGCCGGCCGCGGGGGCTGACCGGAAAGGCGCGCATGCAGCGCTTTGTCGAGGCCTACGAACGCTACCGGCAAGATGGCGTGCTGCCGGCCAGTTACGAACTTGTCAACGGGCATGCATGGTCAGAGTCCGATGCGTACACCATTCCTCTGGACGGGATAACGCGGTGACGGCGCGCGGATTTTTTGTTACCGGCACTGATACCGGGGTGGGAAAAACCTGTGTCAGCCTGGGTTTGATGCGCGCATTACAGGCGCAGGGATACCTGGTGACCGGCATGAAGCCGGTGGCCAGTGGTTGTCGCACGGTCGCCGGCAGGCTGGAAAATGACGATGCGCTGGCGCTGCAGCGTTGCTCTTCCCTGCCGGTAGCGTACGAGCAGCTAAACCCGTATGCGTTTGAATCCGCGGTAGCGCCGCATCTTGCCGCCCGCAGCCAGGCTGTCAGCATACAGGTGCCGGTTATCGGAAAGGTTTTCCGCGCCTTGTCGGAGAATGCTGACCTTGTGGTGGTGGAGGGTGTGGGTGGCTGGCTGGTGCCCATCAACGCAGAACAGACCATGCAGGATGTTGCCGTTGATCTCGGCTTGCCGGTGGTGCTGGTCGTTGCGGTGCGGCTGGGATGTTTAAATCATGCCTTGCTGACCGCGGCTGCGATCCACCGGTCGGGGTTGCGGCTGGCGGGGTGGGTTGCCAACCGGGTCGATCCGCAGTGTGAGCGCCAGGACGGGCTTGTTGCCGACCTGGGCGAGCGTCTGCCGGCGGCATTGCTGGTGGATATCGCTTATGCGCAGGATGCCGGTGTGGTGCCGGAGCAGGTCAGCCGGATGGATCTGACCCCGCTGTTAACAGGCCCTAGTTGAGCTTTTTCCTAACCTTGCGGATTTCCCTGGTAGCAGGTTCGTAACCGCTGTCCTGTGCTTTGCTCAGCCAGCTCAACGCCAGGTCGTAGTCACGCTTGCGGTTGCTGGCATACAGTTTGCCAAGCTGGAACTGTGCCGGCGGGTAGCCCTGGTCTGCGGCTTTTGCAAGCCATGCCTCGGCGTCAGCGATGCTCTCGTCTGTTCCCTGGCCTTTCAGGAAAAAACAGCCAACCTTGTATTGCGCCTTGTCCAGGCCCCGGTCGGCAGCCTTGCTGTACCACTCAAAGGCGGCTTCGTCGTCACTGTCAACGCCACGGCCTTTCTCGTAGCGGTAGCCGATATCGTACTGCGCTTCAATGTCACCGTTTTCTGCGGCGGCCAGCTTGCGTTCGAAAGCGAGTTCGCCGGCGGCATAGCTGGTCAGGGGGGCCAGAAGGGCAATAATGATCGCGATATATTTCACAGGTACCATGCCTTCGCTCCTTCTCAGTATTCTGAAACCGGGGCGTTCTTTTCGGAATAGTTTTCGTGACTTGTGATGTATGTCATAGAAAATATTTCGGCGGTTTCGGCAATGACTTGAGGGTCTGTTTGCGAATACTCGGGGGATTGTGGCGATGTACCCGCCACTGGTGAGTGTTCCCGGGGTCGGGTTTGTGTATGTACCTTCGGCTGGATGGGTATTGGTCCGGGTTTGACGGGCTGCGCCAGCGTATAAGATTTTAACTAAATAATGAGATAGCAATTTATAGCTTGCTGATATAGTTAAAATTTATAGCGAAAATTTTTAAATTTTATTGCACCGCTTTCGAGCGCTGGGTTAGCATGCACCCCACCCGGGGGGTTGAGAGCGATGATCCCGGGCCTTGATCTCAAGTCCAGCCCTGGTAGCGGTGAATTTCCCACCGGTTTCTTCGGCCTGGCAGTTACCGCCCGGGTGTGGCGCGATGTAGCGGCAGGCCGGATGTTTGCTGCACATTTGGGATTATGACCAGTTTTTGTCCGGGGAGTGCAGAGTGAAAAAAACAGCAGCAATTGGTTTGGTTGGTCTTTGTCTGGGCGCCGGCCCGGCCTGGTCGGTCGATATGGAAGAGGGGCAGAGAAAAGCCCAGGCCTGTATCGGGTGTCATGGCGCGAATGGCCAGGCATCGAATCCCGAATGGCCGAATCTCGCCGGTCAGAATGCAAACTACATCATGAAGCAGCTCAAGGCTTTCAAGAGTGGAATCCGCAAGAACGAGTTGATGAGCCCTATGGCGCAGTCACTCAGCGACGCGGATGTTGAGAATATTGCAGCCTACTTCAGCAGCCTGGGATCCTGCAATTAAACCAGAACCCGTTGATCGACAACCGGCCAGAGCCGGTTTTCTGCGGCTAAAGGCCCATATACCGGGCCGGTAGCAGTTGCAGACTACAAATAAAAGTTGAATTCCGGAGGAGTTGGAACATGAGTAACCACGCGCATGCGCATGAACACGGGCCGATCCTGACGCCGTGGCCGCTGGTCATCAGTATCGGCATTCTGGCAATGATCCCGCTGGCATTCATTTTCAAGTTTTCCTATCACAATTCATTTGCAGCGGCGCTGAGCCTGGGCATCGGGGCGCCACTCTGCATCATGGGCGTGATCGGCTGGGTGAGAGAGGCGATCGGGGGCGACGAGCTGTCACAGGGGCTCGGTTTCGGCGCCATGGGCTGGTTCATCCTCGCGGAGGCCCTGATTTTCCTGCCGGGCTTCGCTACCTACTGGGTGCTGCGCCTGTCGGCGCCGGAATGGCCGCCGGCCGGCAGTGTCGACATGCCGCAGCTGATGCCCGCTATCATGACCGTAGTGCTGGTCAGCTCCAGTCTTACCATACACAAGGCGGAGGGTTTGCTCGATGCCGGTAATATAGCCGCTTTCAGGAGGTGGCTGCTGGCAACCATGCTGCTGGGCCTGACCTTCCTGTTGATGTCTATGTATGAGTGGAATCACCTGTTCCACCAGGGTTTCACCATCGACGTCAATGTGTTCAGTTCCTCGTTCTTTTCGCTTACCGGCCTGCACGGGTCCCACGTTTTTGTTGGCCTGGGTATTTTTCTCGCCATACTGATTCCGGCCATGTCCGGGAAGGTCAACCACACCTTTGTAAGAACCGGGTCACTGTACTGGCACTTTGTCGATATCATCTGGTTCTTCGTCGTCTCCCAGCTGTACTTCTGGTAGCGCGGGGCATCGACCTGATGTCGTGGCTGGATTCGGCAAGGCGTACGGTGCTGGCTCTTGCCGCGGGTACAGCCATGTTTGCGGGGCAGGCGGCCGCAGTGTCGGACGGTAATATCGAGTCGACGATTGATCCTTCCGTCGTCGCCATCGATGAACGGAAATATCTGGGCACGCCCATCGCGAAGGACTTTGTCCTGATCGATGAAAACGGGCGCGAGTTCACCCTCGGCGAGGCCATGGGCGAGCCGCTCATCCTGCTGTTTTCGTACTACACCTGTAACGGCGTATGCGAGACGCTGAACAAGCACCTGGCGGACAGGCTTGCCGAGATGGAAGCGGCATCACCCGGGCGTGACTACCGGGCGCTGACAATTTCGTTCGATCGCAACGACGATCCCGCTTCGTTGCGCCACTTTGTCAGCATGCTGGATATTCCAGGGCGCCTGAAAGACAGGTGGACTGTCGCGGTGTTAAAGAACGGCGACGATATAAAACGCCTGACCGACAGCGTCGGTGTGCGTTATTTCTGGTCGTACCGGGACAAGGTGTTCGTTCATCCCAATGCGTTTATTTTCGTGACCCCGAAGGGACGCATTGCGCGTTACCTGCACGGCGCCGCCTTCGATGCCAGGGATATGGAAATGGCGTTGATCGATGCGGACTGGGAGAAGATTTCCGGCGCCAGGCGCGTGATCGATATCTTTGCGGCGGCCTGTTTCAGCTACAACTTTGAGGAAGGCCGCTACACCTTTAACTACCCGCTGGTTATCGGTGTGGCATCGCTGCTGGCTGGAATTTTTGTGGTCGCCATCGCCTTTGTGGTGGCAAGAAAGAAGAAAATGAGGAGTGTGAAGCATGCACAAGAACAGATTGCATAGGGCGTTCCCTGTATTGCCCTTTGTCGCTTTGCCGGGGGTGGCCAGCGCGGAGTACGAGAGCATTGTCAGAGAGATCGAGGATCCGGCCGCCGGTTTCGATCATTTGTGGTTCGAGGTCATGGTCGATATCACGATCATCGGTGTGATTTTTGCGCTGCTGGCCCTGTACTTCCTGTTCAGATACCGTCGTCGCAGTCCTGATGAAGAGGGCACGCAGAAACCGTTGAGCAGCCTGAATGTCATCGGCTGGGCGCTGATTCCGGCTTTCGTCTTCATGGCCGACGATTTCTTCATGGCGGCAAAAGGCTGGCAGCTTTACGATACCTATCGCCGCGTCCCGGAAAACAGCCTGGAAGTGAAACTGGAATCGGCCATGTGGACCTGGGACTACACCTACCCCAATGGCGTGAAAACCTACAATGAACTGCGCGTTCCGGCAGGGCAGCCGGTGGTGCTGCGCATGACCAGCCGGGACACCATTCACAGTCACTTTATCCCGGATTTCAGGATCAAGGAAGACTCCATGCCGGGGCGTGTCACCTATATGTGGTTCTATCCGCAAAAACCGGGCGAGCACATCGTGAGCTGTGCCGAGTACTGCGGCCAGTTGCATTCGCGCATGTACGGCAAGCTCATCGTGATGCCGAGGGGGGAATTCGATTCCTGGTACCAGGCTGAGGCAGCGAAGCTCGATATCAAATTAACAAAACTCAGTGATAACCGAGGGGCAGGTCAGAAATGAGTGTATTAAAAGAATGGATATTTACGACTGATCACAAAAAGGTTGGCTTGTTATACCTGATCGGATCCATGGCGGCTTTTGCGTTCGCCGGTTTCAGCGCCCTGATGATGCGCGCCGAACTGAGCAGTATCGGACCGACCATTACCGACAACCCGGGTGATTACAACGTCTGGCTGTATTTCCACGGTGCGGCCATGATTCTCGGCTTCCAGATCCCGGCCCTGACCGGGTTTCTGGCCAATTACCTGGTGCCGCTGCAGATCGGCGCCAAGGACGTCGCTTTTCCGCGTATCAACGCACTGAGTGTCTGGTTGTTCTACATGGGTCTGATCCTGGCGCTGCTGACCTTTGTGGTGCCCGATCCGCCGGATGTCATGTGGACGGGCTATCCTCCGTACTCCACCATTACTTTCGCCAACACGGCCCTGTATACCTTTACCGTGTTGCTGCTGGGTTTCGCGTCCATACTGGGTGGCGTGAACTTCCTTACCACGATTGCTTTCATGCGCGCACCGGGCATCGGCTGGAACCAGCTGAACATGTTCACCTGGTGCACCTTCGCGGCTTTTATCCTGCAGCTGATATTCGTACCGGTGCTGGGCACGGCGGTGACGCTCATCTCGCTGGATAAATATCTGGGGACGCATTTCTTTGACCCTTCGAGCGGCGGTGACGTGCTGGTCTACCAGAACCTGTTCTGGTTCTATACGCATCCCGCGGTCTACGTCATCCTGCTGCCGTTCATCGGTATCGTATTCGATATCGTCGCAACCTTTGCACGTAACCGTATCTTCAATTACAAGGCTGCGGTCTATGGCGGCGTCGGCGGCATCCTGCTGCTGGCGGGTGAAGTCTGGATTCACCACCTCTATGTCACGGGCATGCCGGACTGGATCCGTGTCGGCCAGATGGTGACCACCCTGTTGATCAGTATACCGGTGGGCCTGTTGTTCATCAGTCTGGTCGGTACGCTGTACAAGGGCTCGATTTCCTTCGAGACCCCCATGCTGTACGCACTGTCAGTGGTTTTCCTTATGCTGATCGGCGGCCTGACCGGCATACCGCTGGCTATCGTGTCGCTGACACTGCACGTGTCGGATACCTATTACATCCCGGGGCATTTCCACTATGTCATGGCGGTGGCGGGGACCTTCGCCATCTTCGGCGGTGTCTACTACCTGTTCCCGAAATTCACCGGCAAGATGTACAACGAGTTCGTGGGCAAGCTGGCTTTCTGGATTACCTTCGTCGGCGTGAACGTCATTTTCTTCCCGATGATGGTGGTCGGTGTCACGGAAGGCATGCCGCGCCGTTACTGGGACTATGCACAGTTCCCGGGTGCGGAGCCTTACCAGTACTGGATGACGGTCGGCGCCGCCATCATCGGTGTCGGTTTCCTGCTGGTTCTGTTTAACTGGATCCATGCACTGTTCGCCGGTCCCAGGGCGGGCGATAACCCCTGGGGTTCGCGTTCACTGGAATGGACAACGACGTCGCCGCCGCTCGATCACGGCAACTGGGAAGAAATACCGAAGATCGAGGAAGGCTGGGGTCCGTACGAATACGGTACGGAAAAGGCCTGATCCGGCCCTGACGACGGTGATTTTATTATGAACGAAAGAGTCCTCGCATCCCCGCTGGTTGTTCATTTCAGCAGCTACCTGGCGTTGTGCAAACCGCGGGTCGTGGCGCTGATCGTGTTCACGGCGATCGTGGGGATGTTGCTGGCATCACCGCAGGGGCTGCCCCTGTCCGCGCTGTTCTTCGGTTCGCTCGGGATCGGGCTGGGGGCGGCTTCGGGCGCGGCGGCCAACCACTGGGTTGACCGCCGCATCGACGAAGTCATGAGCCGTACCCGGGGGCGGCCCCTGCCACAGGGTGAACTGCCGCCGCAGGCGGCGCTGTTGTTCTCGATCCTGCTGGGCGTGTTGTCCATGCTGGTGCTGGTGCTGTTCGTCAACCCGCTCACCGCCGTGCTGACATTTCTCTCGCTGATCGGCTATGCAGTGATCTATACCGTGTACCTGAAGCGCTCCACGCCCATGAACATCGTCCTCGGCGGGGCGGCCGGCGCCACGCCGCCGGTGCTTGGCTGGGCGGCCGTGACCGGCACGGTGCCGGCCGAGGCCCTGCTGTTGTTCCTGATCATTTTCGTCTGGACGCCGCCGCATTTCTGGGCGCTGGCGATCAAGCGTCGTGATGAATACCGCCGTGCGGGTATCCCCATGTTGCCGGTTACCCACGGCGTGGCCGTTACCAAGCAACAGATTCTGCTCTATACGCTGCTACTGGTCGTGGTATCGACCTTCCCGTTTTTTATCGAGATGAGCGGTCTGCTCTATCTGTCCGGCGCCATCGCGCTGGGCATCGGTTTCCTGCGCTATGCCATACGCCTGTATCGCAGCGACTCGGATGAACTGGCGATGAAGACCTTTGCCTATTCCATTTTCTACCTGAGTCTGCTGTTTGCCTTCCTGCTGGCGGATCACTATGCGCGGCTGTTTGCGCGCGCCTTTTTCAGCTGACCCGTAATGCCGGCCGGAAAAACCAGGATTTCCCCGGGCCTGCTCCTGCTGGCGATCGCCATAGTGGCCCTGCTGGCGGGACGCCAGTGGCTGCTGTCCCTGTACGATGAGCGTCAGGGCGGGCAGCAGCATGGTCTGGCGCCGGAGCGGGCGATCCACGCAACCCTGTTCCGGGAACCCGGGCCCATGCCCGAATTTACGCTGACCGATCACCACGGGCAGCCCTTTACCCGGGAGAATCTGTCGGGCCACTGGACCTTCATGGTTTTCGGCTATACGCACTGCCCCGATGTCTGCCCGACGGTGCTGGCGGCGCTGAATGAAGTGAGTGCTCTGCTGCGTCAGCGTGAGGATGTCGAACAGCCCGGGATTGTATTCGTATCACTGGACCCGGGGCGGGACAGCGTCGCACAGCTGGCGGATTTCATCCCCGGCTTCAACCCGGGTTTTCTGGGTGCCGGCGGCTCCGGGCAGCAGATCGGGGCGTTGACCCGCGAGTTGGGTATCCTGAGTCAGCGGCAGCAGTCCGGGGCCGGGGGCAGTGACTACCTCATTGACCATACTTCGGCGATTTTCCTGATAGACCCGCAGGGCCTGTTGCGGGCGCTGAGCTCGCCACCCCACGACCCGCTGGTTATCGCCAGCGATTACCGCAGGATAACCGCCATGGCTATCGGGGTTGCCGACGCCACATGGCTCCCAGCGCCACAATAACGAACAGCAGGCCGCCGATGATGGCGATCAGGCCGCCCAGGCCCATCATGCCCATGCCGATTATCTTCTCCATGCTGTCGAGGCCCTGGGCCGCGCCCGCGGTTTTGCGCTGTACACCGTAACCGCCCGACCAGGCCAGTCCGAGGATATGCAGCAGCTGGCCGCCGCCGTATACCCACGGCTGGATGGTCGCCAGCCGTGGTGCCGGGACACCGAATCCCAGTTGTGGCAGCAAATGGTAGGTCAGCCCCATGAACGCCAGCGTCACGCCCACGATCGAACCATGATAGTGGGCGGGGATCACGACATTTACCCCCTCTATCATAAAGCCCAGAATCCCGCCTGCCCCGAACAGCAGCAGTGAGGCGAGCAAGGCGGCCCGTTCGGGGTGCTGCCCCGCGCTCGCCCGTCGTGTTGCCGGCAGGCTGAGCATGATGACGGCAATGGCGGGGAAGGCGGCCAGGCCGCCATACTTCATGAGCCGGGTGAAATCCATGCGGTGCTGCAGGGAGGCCACCTCATCGCCAAGATAGATCGGCAGGGCGAGGATGACCGGACTCGCGGCCAGTGCGAACAGCAGGGTGAGGGTTTTGCGACCCACGGCCAGGGTCGCGCCGCAGGCGTGTGCCAGCCAGACCCAGGCGACCAGCAGCAGCAGGGTATGGGTGAACTGCAGTAGGTGGCCGCTGCCCCAGAACAGGAATTCGTAGTAACCCTGACCCTGCAGATCGGCGGGGATATCCAGCCAGGACCAGACCAGGGCAGTCAGGGCGACCGCTGCTGTCAGCGCGGCGGCCCGCATGGCAAAGCGCAGTGCGCTGGTCCAGGCGCCCGGTTCACTGCCGGCGGGTGCAGACGTGAACAGGGTTCTGGCCACCAGCAGCGTGAATCCGCCGCCAAAAATGATGAGGCCGGCCAGGAACAGTGGGTGATCCAGTACCGGAACATAGTTGTTCATCAACGGGTTGCCGGCGCCGGCAAAGGGGGCAAGCGCGATGATGGCGGTGCCAAGAGCGCCCAGCGCCAGCGCTGACCAGCCCCAGAAGGCGCCTTGTCCGCCCACGGCCAGGCTCCACAGGACACCGGCGAAAGACAGGAACCAGATGAGGACCGACAGATCAACGTGCACCACCAGCGCGACGTGAAAGAAGTCCAGCAGCGGGATGTATTCCTGGATTGCCGGTGTGCGTGACAGCACCAGAAGCACCGAAAACAGCCCGGATGCCACCAGCGCGGCGAGCCCCAGCGACAACCAGCCGACAGCGAGTCGCCGAGGTGTGTCTTCCGGCAGGTAAAAGGCGTGCGGTCGGTTCTGCGGTGCCGGGGTTTCCGGGTTGTGTTTCATACGAGTCGCTGCCGGTAATTCTGCAAAGGCGTGAAATCTACACCATCTGCGCAGCTACTGCCAGAAGCCCAATTGGCTGAAAATACGCGCCTTTATACGCTTTCATTGATCTGCATCAACCCCGGGTGCTGATTTTGTTGCCGTCTGCACCTTGCTAAGCTCCCCGGTACTAGTAGATGCTACTCACTGAAATGGATAACGAACAGAAAGGTGTATTCAAAGTGCTGACCGAATCGCTGAACGAAGACAATATTGCCATGTGCGTCAAGGACGAAGGGAAGCGGGTTCTTGAACAGAATGACCTGTGTCGCAAGATCTGCGGAGACTGCGTGGGCGAGGCGTGCGAAAGAGGCTGTATGGAACTGTACGCACAGGATGATTCCCACCAGTGGAAGGAATGGGGCAGCCGGGTATACAAAAACAAGTGGATGCACGGTGCGTTTTTCGATGTCACGCTGCTCTGCACCGAGAAGCACATCATCACATTTCTCCAGCCCCTGAAAGAGAAATACGAGATGGCGCTGGAATTCTACAAGTCGAAAGGCCTGACCCGGCGGGAAACCGAGGTGGTGTCTTTCACTATCCGGGGTATATCCAATACCGAGATCTGCAAGCGGCTGTCGATTTCCAGGGCGACATTGAGAACGCACCTGAACAACGTCTATCGCAAGTTCCGTGAACTGGGCGAAACGCCGGATTTCATACCGGCAAACCGCCTGCAGGGCTAGGCCCTGCCATTGCCCGGGTGACATGCTGGAATTCGCCCGCAGTTTGATCCGTATCAAACGGGCCGGTTGATTGTTGTGTTTGAATGCGCCTTCGCATTATACCGGCGTGCAGGGTTATATGCATTGTAACGCTGTAACGAGACCGACAAAGTGAGGGACCATCCATGAAGCCTTGTGTTTTTATACATACCAATCACAAGCAGATTACCGGCGCCTACGTCGCCGAGCACGCCTTGCGCCGTTATTCAAAAAATAACGACAAGTTCGACGTCAAGTTCATCCAGCTCAAGGACCACCCGTTTTTCAGCGCGCGTGAAGGCCAGCTTTACCTGCGCGATGGTATGCGGCGCCCCTGGCTCAACAATGACCTGCAGTCGTTTACGCCGCTGCGTTTCATGCCGCCCGAACTGATGGATTACGAAGGGCGCTCGGTGGTGATTGACCCGGACATTTTTGCGGTAGCGGATGTCTGGGATCTGCTGTCGCGTGACATGGGCGGCAAAGCCATTATGTGCAGGCCGCGTACCGGCACCAAGGGCAGGTTCGACCGCTGCCTGGCCAGCAGTGTGATGCTTCTGGACAACAGCAAGCTGACGCACTGGAAGGTTGAAGACAACTTCAATGAGATGTTCGAAGGCAAGCGCGACTATATGAACTGGATTTGCCTGAAGACAGAGCCTGCGGAGAGCATCGGTCTGTTCGAGAACGAGTGGAATGATTTTGACAGGCTCAGCGAAAAGACCCGCATGCTGCATACCACCAAGCGCAAGACCCAGCCGTGGAAAACCGGCCTGCCGATCGATCACCGGCCGCGCGAAAAATTCCCCTACTTCCCGCCGCTGGCCTGGCTCATGAAGGCCAGGCGCAAGCTGTTCGGCGAATATGCCTTTCTCGGGCACTACAAGCCGCATCCCGATCCAAACCAGGAGAAGCTGTTCTTCGGTTTGCTCAAGGAGTGTCTGGAGCAGGGCAAGGTGAGTGAGACCATGATCCGCGAGCAGATGAACCAGAACCACGTGCGCCACGACGCCTTCGAGGTGCTGGACAGAACACCGCCGCTTGCGCCGGTCTAATAACGGATTATTTTCACAGGGCTGACCGGTTATGGACTATTGTGTCTTCATTCATACCAATCACAAGCAGATCGTCGGTGCGCTTGTCGCTGAATACGCGATCAGGCGTAATTCCGCGAATAACGACAGGTTCGACGTCAGGATCATCCATCACAAGGATTACCCGTTTTTCCAGGAATTCGAGGGCCGGCCCTACCTGCGCGATGGTGTAAAGCGGCCCTGGTATAACGACGATCTGCAATCCTTTACCCCGACGCGTTTCATGCCGCCGGAGCTGATGGGTTACGAGGGGCGTGCAGTCGTCATCGATCCCGATATCTTCGCGGTCGGTGATGTCTGGGAGTTGTTGTCGCGCGACATGCACGGCAAAGCCATTATGTGCCGGCGTCGCGCCGGTCCCAAGGGCGTAGTCGACCGCTGCCTGGCCAGCAGTGTCATGCTGCTGGATAATGCCCAGCTGAAACACTGGAAGGTCGAGGAAAAATTCCGCCGCATGTTCACTTTCGAGCAGGACTACCAGCCGTGGATCTGCCTGAAAGACGAGCCGCGCACATCTATCGGGATACTCGAGGACGAGTGGAACGACTTCGACAAGCTGGACGACAAAACCAAGATGATCCACAACACGCGCCGTCGCACCCAGCCCTGGAAAGCGGGCCTGCCGATTGACTGGCGCCCGGCGGAAAACTTCCGTCTGTTTCCCCCGTTCGGGTGGCTGATGCGCGCCCGCCGCCACCTGTTCGGCGAGTATGCCCTGCTGGGGCATTACAAACCCCACCCGGACCCGAAACAGGAACAGTTTTTCTTCGGCCTGTTAAAGGAGTGTGTGGAAAAGGGTATCGTCACCGAAGACATGATCCGCGAACAGATGGCCCGCAACCACGTGCGTCACGATGCGCTGGAGGTTATCGACAGAACCCCGAGGCTGGCCGGCGCCTGGCAGTAACTGCTGCGGGTCCGGCCGGACTGCCGCTCAGAAGCGATGAACCTTTTTGCGCATAACCTTGTCGCGCACGGTGCGGTAGATATTCTCCGGGTTGGCCACCACTATAAAAACGCGCCGCATATGACCCTCCGGGCACCGGATTTCACGCACTGCATGCCATGAGTGAAGGGTGCGTTCGAAGATCAGGCTGTAGTTTCCAACCGACCGGGCGGAGATCTCGTTGCTGAAATCATCGAGCGCAGGGGCGGTTTCGAACTCGAGCCTGCCGTCGTCGTCCAGCAC
>JBHHXO010000034.1:0-18871 GCA_046757125.1 Thiogranum sp. | reverse complement strand
ATGGATCCGATGCAGGCGAAGGTCATGATGATTTTGCCGATCGTGTTCACGGTGTTCTTTGCCTTCTTCCCTTCCGGCCTGGTGCTGTACTGGGTGGTGAACAACACCCTGTCGATTGCCCAGCAGTATGTTATTACCAAACGTGTGGAAGCAGCCGGCTGACGCAGTGTTGCATCACGGCGGCGGGAACTGACTCGCCGCTGTGACCGCGACCGTTGACACCATTGCAGCAGTGGCGACGCCGCCCGGCCGTGGCGGTGTCGGCATTGTACGAATATCCGGGCCAAAGGCGCCCGCCATTGCCGACAGCCTGTTTGCCGCCCCTGTCACCCCCCGTGTTGCTGAACTGCATGTCTTCAGGGACGCTGAAGGCCGGGCCATCGATGAAGGCCTGAGCCTTTTCTTTCCGGCGCCACATTCCTTTACCGGCGAACACGTACTCGAACTGCAAGGGCACGGCGGGCCTGTCGTTATGGACCTGTTACTGGCACGCGTTATGGAACTGGGCGCCCGCCAGGCGCGACCGGGGGAATTTTCCGAACGCGCCTTCCTGAACGACAAGCTGGACCTGGCACAGGCAGAGGCTATAGCCGATCTTATCGACAGCAGTACCGAACAGGCCGCGCGTGCCGCGACACGTTCGCTGCAGGGCGAATTTTCCCGCAGGATACAGGAACTGCTTACCGCGCTGACGGAGTTGCGCAGCTACGTCGAAGCCGCGATAGATTTTCCGGAAGAAGAAATCGATTTTCTCGGTGACGCTGAAGTACAACACCGCATGGGGGATGTGGTCGACCGTTTACAGCAGGTGCGCGCGCAGGCACGCCAGGGCTGTCTGTTGCGCGAAGGGATGAACCTGGTGCTGGCGGGCCAGCCCAATGTCGGCAAGTCCAGTCTGCTGAATGCGCTGGCCGGTAACGAAACAGCGATAGTGACGCCCATCGCCGGCACTACGCGCGATGTATTGCGCGAGCACATCCAGATCGACGGCATGCCCTTGCACATCATCGATACCGCGGGTCTGCGTGACAGTAACGACCCCATAGAACGGGAAGGTGTACGCCGTGCCTGGGCACAGATAGAACAGGCTGACCGGGTGCTGCTGGTCATCGATGACCGGACCGGTTTTACCGCTACCGACCAACAGGTGCTGGACCGGTTGCCGCACAGGCTTCCCCACACGCTGGTGTTTAACAAGATTGATCTTGGCCGGCGCACGGCCGGGGCAAGGCAGGGTGCATCAACCACCGAGATATCGTTGAGCGCGACAACGGGTGAAGGACTGGAGTACCTGAAAAAGCACCTGCAGCAGGTAATGGGCTATGAGGAATCCGCTGCCGGGGGATTCAGCGCAAGGAGACGACATCTGGATGCCTTGTTGCGAGCGGGGGCTCACCTGGAGCAGGCGCAATCCTGTCTCGATAGCGGGGCGGGAGAGTTGCTGGCCGAAGAACTGCGCCTGGCCCAGCAACAGTTGTCGGAAATCACCGGTGAGTTCTCAAGCGACGATTTGCTGGGAAAAATATTTTCCAGCTTCTGTATCGGAAAATAAAAAAATCCCCGCGGGGCGGGGATCGAAAAGGTAGTTACATTGGAGGAGAAACGGATGTACTACCCGGTTTCGTGCCCGTTTGAGGCGGTTTTAAAAAACATGCTGTATATCATCGGGCAGTTTATCAACCTTGCGGTACGTCCAGCCTTCGCGCAGACGTTTTACAATGTGGTCGACGGCCGTGGTGCCGGTATGCACGTCGTCTATAAGAACCGGTTCAACGCCTTCCCTGCGGATGTTGCGTAACGCATTCATGCAGGCGACGAATTGCAGGTTGGCGGCGCAGTGCCTGGCTCGATAAGTAATAACGGTGCGGCGACCGCCTCACTGAACATCAACCCGAATGGTGAATCCGAAGGTTACTATGTCCACTTCGGGTACGCCGTAATCCCGGAAATCGAACTGGATATCCGCTATGACTACCTGGATCGGATGAAAAACGTCGATGCAGCAGAGCGTGAATTCACAACCCTTACCCTGGGCGTGCAGTATTTCTTCAACAGGAAAACCCGTGCCCGGGTGAACTACGAATTTCGCGATCTGGACGCGCCGGACTTTTCGTCTTCCTCGCCGCAGAACGAAGTAGCCGACAGCATGGATGATCGTATTACGGTGCAATTGCTGGCAATATTCTGACCCCGGGACGAGCGGGGCCGGCATATGGCCCTGCTCCTTCTTTGAATAAACCAAAAGGGGTTTCAGTATGAAACGATCAGTCGCAGCTTTTATAGCGGCTTTTTTTCTGCTCCCGGTGGCCGGTGCGGACGACGGGCTTGTCACCGTCAGGAGCGCACATAGCGTGCCGGTAACACTGGATCGATTCGAGGACGCGGTGCGTGACAAGGGCATGACGGTTTTCGCACGCGTTGATCACAGCAGGGGAGCGGCCGGTGTTTCCATGCAGCTGCGGCCCACCGTGTTGCTGATATTCGGCAACCCGAAGATCGGCACCCTGTTGATGCAGAGCAACCAGAATGCCGGCATCGACCTGCCGCTCAAGGTGCTGGCCCGGGAAGATGAAAACGGCGATGTGTGGCTGGTCTACAACGACCCGGCCTACATTGCTTCCCGCCACGAAATTTCTGACCGGCAGCAGATTGTTGCTAAAATGCGCAAGGCGATGCAGGGATTTTCTGCCGCCGCTACCGGAAAATAAGACAGCGCCGCTGTTTTATCTCTACTCGTACACGCATAATCCGGTTGCACGGGTAACCAGTCATTTCCTGCGGGCAAAGGCCGGCGCAGGTATGACAATGGCGGGACGGCATGGATCACGGCGCGATACGCATTGTCAACAGCGTACTGGGAGACGCCAGCGGTGGTCGCTGGCAGGTAGTATGTGAATACAGCCGCGTGCTGAGTCAGCGTGGATTTCGTGTGTTGATGTTGTTAAACGAAGCCCGCATGCCTGACCTGGAACAGGTCCCCGCCGGTGTCAGGGTTGAGCGTATTCGCAGCCATGGCCACTACGACTACCTGGCCGCCCGGAACGCCCGCAGCAGATTGCAGGATTTTAGTCCCGACCTTGCCATCGCACACTGCAGCCGTTCGCTTGCCCTGTTGAAACGCGCGCTCAGGGGGCGTGCGCCGGTAGCGGCTGTTACGCACAGCAACAAGGTCAAACGCCTGTTAGCCGCCGACGCCTACCTGCCACTGACGGCCCACCTCGAAGAGAAAATCAGGCGGGCAGGGCCACCCGTATCGACGCGGCCCTGCCATATCGTACCCAACATGATCGCTGTCGGGGCTGGCCGCTGTCCGGCGATGCACCGCAGGGCGCCGGTGCGCATCGGTGCCCTGGGACGTTTCGATCCCGTAAAGGGTTTCGACGTTTTCATTGAGGCACTGGGCCTGTTACGTGCACGCGGCCAGTCCTTCCAGGCGCTACTGGGTGGCAGCGGTGGCGAGGGTCGGCGGCTGCACGCCCGCGCAGAGCAGCTGGGCCTGATGGGGCAGCTGGTATTCCCGGGCTGGATTGGCGCAGTGGACGATTTCCTGTCCGGCATCGATGTGCTGTGTGTGCCCGCGCGCTCCGATGCCTTCGGTCTGACGCCCCTGCAGGCGGCGGTTGCCGGTGTGCCAATGGTTCTTTCACAGGCCGCCGGTCACCGCGAAATTTTCATGGATGGCGAGCAGGCGTTGTTCAGCAATATCGACGATGCAACCGCTACAGCAGACCGTATCCAGCAGTTGATAACGGATACGGCGCTGTCGGAACGGTTGCGGCAGGCGGCCCACCGGCACGTTGTTGAACATTTCAGCACCAATGTGGTAACGGAGAAACTGTCACAAGCTATTGTATCTATTGTAGAATACTATAAATAATTGTTTTATCTAAAATAGACTTATCCTATAAATATAGAGTATAGACTAATAATTATGGTTAAACCGCCAGGCCAAACAGCTACCCCTCCCAACCAGTATCATTCGGAGAACAACGCTGTGCCTGGGGTATAATTCGCCGATGGATTTTGCACGCAGGTTTGCAGTCATTGTGGTGGGTGGCGGTCACGCGGGGACCGAGGCGGCGCTGGCGGCTGCGCGCAGTGGCGCGCGTACCCTGCTGTTGACGCACAACATCGACACGCTGGGGCAGATGAGTTGTAACCCGGCCATCGGCGGTATCGGCAAGGGCCACCTGGTCAAGGAGATCGACGCGCTGGGTGGCGCCATGGCACAGGCGGCTGACCTGGCCGGTATCCAGTTCCGCCGTCTCAACGCCAGCAAGGGTCCGGCGGTGCGGGCTACCCGCTGTCAGGCTGACCGACAGTTATACCGCCAGGCGATTCGCGCGATGCTGGAAAATCAGCCCGGCCTGTTGCTGTTCCAGCAGGCGGTTGATGACCTGATCGTGGAGGGCGAAGAAGTAAAAGGTGTGGTCACCCGTATGGGCTTGCGTTTTTACGCCGACGCGGTAGTGCTGGCGGTGGGCACCTTTCTGGGCGGACGCATCCACATCGGCCTGTCCAGCCACGCGGGCGGCAGAGCGGGCGACCCGCCTGCCGATGCACTGGCGCAGCGTTTGCGCGCCATGCCGTTTCGCGTCGAACGCCTGAAGACCGGGACTCCGCCGCGTATCGACGGCCGAACTATTGACTACAGCAAGCTTGGCGAGCAGCCGGGCGATACGCCGCTACCGGGTTTCTCCTTCATGGCCGATGGCAGCGAACACCCGCGCCAGATTTCCTGCTACCTGGCGGCAACCACCGAACGTACGCACGATATCATTCGTGCGGGACTGGACCGCTCGCCCATGTACTCGGGTGTTATCGAGGGTGTCGGACCGCGCTACTGCCCGTCCATCGAAGACAAGGTGGTGCGCTTTGCCGACAGGACATCCCATCAGATTTTTGTTGAACCGGAAGGACTGAATACACACGAAATCTATCCCAATGGTATTTCCACCAGCCTGCCCTTCGATGTACAGCATGAGCTGGTGCATTCCATGCCCGGCTTTGAGCGCGCCCACATCACCCGGCCCGGTTATGCCATCGAGTACGACTATTTCGATCCGCGCGACCTGAAAGCCTCGCTGGAAACAAGGTTTATCCACGGCCTGTTTTTCGCCGGCCAGATCAACGGCACCACGGGTTACGAAGAGGCCGGCGCGCAGGGATTGATCGCCGGGTTGAATGCAGCGCGCAGGTCCAGGGGTGAACCCGCCTGGAGCCCGCGCCGCGACCAGGCGTACGCGGGCGTGATGATCGATGATCTGGTGACGCGCGGTACCAGCGAACCGTACCGGATGTTCACCAGCCGCGCGGAGTACCGCCTGCTGCTGCGTGAGGATAACGCCGACCTGCGACTGACGCAGACCGGACGCGAGCTGGGTCTGGTCGATGACGGGCGCTGGCAACGATTCGTGGAGAAACGTGACGCCATAGAGCGGGAACAGCAGCGCCTGCGGAATCTATGGGTAAGGCCGGACACGCCGGAGGCCCGGCAGTTAAAGACACTGTTCGGAGAAAGTATCAGCAGCGAACAGCGGGCGTCCGAGCTGCTGCGGCGCCCTGCGTTAAATTACGCCGCATTAATGCAGCTATCCGCGCTGGGGCCGGGTGTCGAGGATGGCAAGATTGCCGAACAGGTAGAAATACAGGCCGGCTACCAGGGCTATATCGAGCGCCAGCACGAGGAAATCGCGCGCCTGCGACGCAACGAGCACAAGGCGCTGCCCGGCGACCTGGATTTCAGGCGGGTAAAGGGCCTGTCATCCGAAGTCAGGGAAAAACTGATTGCCGTGCAACCGGAAACCATCGGTCAGGCGGCGCGCATCCCGGGTGTAACCCCCGCGGCGGTGTCACTGTTGCTGGTGCACCTGAAGAAGAACGCCCTGTCGCGCAGGACGGCCTGAACCGGACCGGTTTTCGTATTATGTCATCTGATCCCCTGCGAGCGGCGGTTTCCCGGGGCTGCGGCCTGCTGGACCCGGCGCTGGACGAAGCCATGGCAGACCGGTTTACGGCGCTGTTGCGCCTGCTGGAGAAATGGAACCGGGTTTCCAATCTCACCGCGGTGCGCGACCCGCTGGAGATGGTAAACCGCCACATTCTGGACAGCCTGGCGGTAGTGCCCTTTCTGACCGGCGGCAACCTGCTCGATGTCGGTACCGGGGCCGGCCTGCCCGGCCTGCCCATTGCTATTGCGCGCCCCGGTCTGGACGTGGTCCTGCTGGACTCGAATGCCAAGAAAGTGCGCTTTGTGCGCCAGGCCGTGGCCGAACTGGATCTCGCCAACGTCCAGGTGGTGCAGTCGCGCATGCAGGAGTATCAGCCGGGCCGGTCATTTGATATGGTAATCAGCCGGGCGGTGGCGAGCCTGGAGGTGCTGTATAGGCAAAGTATCCACCTGCTGCGTCCCGGCGGCCGTATGCTGTTCATGAAGGGCGCCGTACCCGAGCAGGAAATCGGCGTGCTGAAGGGCGGCCGCGCAGAACTGCACATCGAACGCCTGAACGTCCCGGGGCTGGCGGCCGACCGCCACCTGCTCTGGCTGGAAACAACCGGGGAGTCTTCCGTAACAGCATGAGTCGCATCATTGCCATCAGTAACCAGAAGGGCGGCGTGGGCAAGACCACCACCTGCGTGAATCTGGCCGCCTCGCTGGCCGCCACCAAACGGCGCGTGTTGCTGGTGGATCTCGACCCGCAGGGCAACGCCACCATGGGTAGCGGCGTGAACAAGCTCGAGGTCGCGCTGAGTGGCTACCACCTGCTGCTGGAAGATGTCCCGCTGGGCGAGGTAATTATCGACGCGGAGGCCGCCGGTTATCACCTGCTGCCCGGTAACAGCGATCTGACGGCCGCGGAAGTCGGTCTCATGCAGCGCGAGCAGCGCGAGACGCGTCTCGGCATACGCCTGCAACCGGTTGCGGATGACTACGACTACATCCTGATCGACTGCCCGCCCGCGCTGAATATGCTTACCCTGAACGCGCTCACGGCGGCCAATGCGGTATTTATCCCCATCCAGTGTGAATACTATGCGCTGGAGGGACTCAGCGCGTTGCTGGAAACCGTCGAGCAGATCCGCGCTGCCGTCAACCCCGGGCTGGAAATAGAAGGCCTGTTGCGCACCATGTTCGACGCCCGCAACAATCTGGCCAACGAGGTTTCGCAGCAGCTGCTCGACCATTTTGGCGACAAGGTGTACCGCACCATCATCCCGCGCAATATCCGGCTCGCCGAAGCGCCCAGCTACGGTGCTCCGATACTCAGGTACGACAAAACCTCGCGTGGCGCCATCGCCTACCTGGCGTTGGCTGCGGAAATGGTGCGGCGTGCACAGCCGCCGGTGCAGCAACCCGACGAACCCCGCGCCGAGGCGTTGGGTCCCTGATCACAGTAGCGTACATACATAAAGGTTGATCAATTGGTTATGGCAGCAAAAAAACGAGGACTGGGTCGCGGGCTGGATGCTTTGCTGGGGCCGTCGAGAAACGTGTCAAAACCGGCTGCCGCAACACCGGTAACGGCGGTCGCCGGCGATGAGGCGGGCGGGGAACTGCGCACCCTCGGTGTGGAGCAGTTGCAGCGCGGCAAATACCAGCCGCGTGTGGATATGCATAACGACAGCCTGGAAGACCTGGCGGACTCGATCCGCGCCCAGGGCGTGGTACAGCCCATCGTGGTGCGGCCGATCGGGGGCGGCAGTTACGAGATCGTGGCCGGCGAGCGACGTTGGCGCGCGGCTCAGCTGGCCGAATTGCAGGATGTACCGGTGGTGGTGCGGGAGATGGACGATCGCACCGCCATTGCGGTGGCGCTGATCGAGAACATCCAGCGCGAGAACCTGAACCCGCTGGAAGAGGCGCGCGCGCTGGACCGGTTGATCGAGGAATTCGAGATGACCCACCAGCAGGCCGCCGAGGCGGTGGGTCGTTCGCGCACCGCGGTATCCAACCTGCTGCGCCTGCTGGAGCTGGGCGAGGTCGCGACGGGCATGGTGCAGCGCGGCGAGCTGGATATGGGGCACGCACGCGCACTGCTGGCGCTGGACGGCACCCGCCAGGCGGAGGCCGCCCGCCAGGTGGTCGAACACGGGCTGTCGGCCCGGGCTACCGAGCGCCTGGTCAAGAAACTGCTCGCTGATAACGGGACACCGAAAGGCAAAAATCGCAGCCAGCGCCGTGATCCCGACCTGGTCAGCCTGGAACAGGAGCTGTCGGATCGTGTCGGCGCCCCGGTGGTGGTACAGCAGGGCCAGAAAGGCAGGGGTAAGCTGGTTATCAGTTACAACAGCCTGGATGAACTCGACGGCATCCTCGAACATATCCGTTAGGGATACAGAGAATATCCATAAAGGCATACAAGTTGTTGACCCCACCTATCGACGATCCTTATAATCGCCGCCGCTCCTCACCGGTTAATCCGGTGCTGTGACTTTGCCCGGGATTTTCGGGGCAGAATCGAGCCGAAACACTGTTGGATACCGGGATTCGCAGGCTGTTGTTCTACCAGGCCGTGCTGGTTGCAGTTACGTCAGCCGTGTTTCTTGTCATTATTGATACGTTTGCTGCCGTATCCGCGGGATTCGGCGGTTGCGTTGCGGCTGTCAATGCGCTGCTATTGGCGCGTTGTTCACAACGCGATGCGCAGGCCACGGAACGTACGCCCCAGCAAAGCCTGGTGGCCGGCTATATATGTGTCGTACAGCGTTTTCTGCTGGTTGCCCTGTTGTTTGCCGTCGGGCTGGGTGTGCTGCGGCTTGAAGCGCTGGCGCTGCTGACCGGTTTTGTGGCCGGTCAGTTTGTAATGGTATTTAGTGGAATCAAACAGTTAGAGCAGAAGTAAATCCATGTCAGCCACAGCACCGCATTCCTCAGCAGAATATATAAAGCATCATTTGACCAACCTGACCTATGGCCAGCACGCCGATGGCAGTTGGGGGATCGCGCACGGTACCGAGGATCTCGCCGACATGGGGTTCTGGTCCGTCAATGTCGACAGTATGCTGTTTTCCATCGGGCTGGGTGTGCTGTTCCTGTGGGCTTTCCGCAAGGCGGCGAAAAATGCCACCGCCGGTGTCCCGGGTGGCTGGCAGAATTTCGTCGAATGGGTCGTCGAATTCATCGACGAAAGCGTGCGCGGCTCGTTCAGTGGCAAGAACCCGCTCATTGCGCCGCTGGCCCTGACGATTTTCATCTGGGTATTCCTGATGAATTTCATGGATCTTATTGCCGTCGACTGGTTGCCCTCGTTGGCGGGCCTGCTGGGCGTGAGTTACCTCAAGATCGTACCGTCCACCGATCCCAACATCACTTTCGGCCTGTCCCTGTCCGTGTTCGCGCTGGTGCTGTACTACAGCGTGAAAATGAAGGGCCTGGGCGGTTTCTTCGGCGAGCTGGCTTTCCAGCCGTTCCCGAAATTCATGATGCCGATCAACCTGCTGCTGGAAGGCGTGACGCTGATCGCCAAACCTATTTCACTCGCCCTGCGACTGTTCGGCAACATGTACGCGGGTGAAATGATTTTTATCCTGATCGCGCTGATGTACGGCGGCGGTATCGTGCTGGGCGCCTTTGGTGGCCTGTTGCAGCTCGGCTGGGCCATCTTTCATATTCTGATTATTACCCTGCAGGCGTTCATTTTCATGACCCTGACCATTGTGTACCTGGATATGGCCAGCCAGGAACACCATTAATCAATAACAGACTTCATCTACTGAACTTTACAGAACTTAGGAGACAAACATGGAAAACGCACTGCTTTATATTGCCGGCGCCCTGATGATGGGCCTGGGTGCCCTTGGTGCCGCAGTCGGCATCGGTATCCTGGGCGGCCGCTTTCTGGAAGGTGCGGCACGTCAGCCGGAACTGATTCCGATGCTGCGTACCCAGTTCTTCATCGTCATGGGACTGGTTGACGCGGTACCGATGATCGCCGTCGGCCTGGCCATGTATGTCATGTTTGCGGTCGTTGGTGCCTGATAGCTGAACGCGAGGTCCAAGCATGAATTTCAACGCGACACTGATCGGCCAAAGTATCACCTTCCTGGTGTTCGTGTGGTTCTGCATGAAGTTTGTGTGGCCACCGATCATGGCGGCGCTCGAGGAGCGCAAGGGCAAGATTGCAGAAGGGCTGGCAGCCGCTGACCGCGGCCGTCACGAGCAGGAACTGGCTCAGAAAAAAGCCACCGAGACCCTGCACGAAGCCAAGCAGCAGGCCGGCAAGATCATCAGCCGTGCCGAAAAGCGCGGCACCGAGATCATCGATGAAGCCAGGGCTGAAGCGGTTGAAGAAGCCGACCGCATCAAGGCTGCCGCAGCTGCGGAGATGGAACAGGAAGTCAATCGTGCCCGGGAAGTCCTGCGCGGCCAGGTGGTGAGTATCGCTACCGCCGGCGCCGGCCGAATTCTCAAGCGCGAACTGGATGCCTCCGCCAACGACGAGCTGCTGAAAGACCTGGTCGCCCGGATCTAGGTAACGGCTATGGCAGATACCAACGACCAACACGCAGAGACGCCGGAAGGCGATGCAGCGCTGGCGCGCCCCTATGCGCGGGCCGTATTCGAGCTGGCCGGCAGCCGCGGTGAGTTGCAGGAATGGTCGGAGCGCCTGGCGTTGATGGCCGCGGTAGTCACTAACGACACCATGGCGACGCTGCTGTCCAACCCGCGCCTGGGTAAAAGTGATGCTGCTGCGCTGGTTATCCGTGCCTGTGGCGACGACATCGATGCCAGTGCGGCCAATTTGCTGAACATGCTGGCGGAAAACGGCCGGCTCGGGCAGCTGCCGATGATTGCCATGCTGTACAACCTGTTCCGCGATGAAGCGGAGGGGACCGTGGAGGCCGAAGTGGTTTCCGCCATGCCGCTGAGTGAAGCGCAAAAAAGTGCTATCGCCGAAGCCCTGAAGAAGCGCCTCGGCCGCGACGTGCAACTGAATTGTTCCGTGAACGAAGACCTGGTGGGTGGAGCAGTGATCCGCGCAGGTGACCTGGTGATCGACGGGTCGGCTGTGGAACACCTGCGCCAGCTTTCCAGTGCCCTGGTTCACTAATATAGGACGCAAGCAATGCAACTGAACCCATCCGAGATCAGCGAACTGATCAAGAATCGCATCGAAGGTTTCGATGCCACATCCGAGGCACGCAGTGAGGGTACCGTGGACAGTCTGACCGACGGTATCGCCCGCATCCACGGCCTGGCCGACGCCATGCAGGGCGAGATGATCGACTTCGGTAACGAGCTGTACGGCCTGGCGCTTAACCTGGAGCGCGATTCGGTCGGTGTGGTGGTGCTCGGTGACTACAAGTCGATTTCCGAAGGCGGCAAGGCAAAATGTACCGGGCGTATCCTGGAGGTGCCGGTTGGTCCGGCCCTGCTGGGGCGTGTGGTTGATTCGCTGGGTATGGCGATTGACGGCAAGGGCCCGATTGAATCGGAATTCAGTTCGCCAATCGAAAAGATTGCCCCCGGTGTTATCGAGCGCCAGTCCGTCGATCAGCCGGTGCAGACCGGGCTCAAGGCGATTGACGCCATGGTGCCGATCGGGCGCGGTCAGCGCGAGCTGATTATCGGTGACCGCCAGACCGGCAAGACGGCTGTCGCGATCGATGCCATTATCAACCAGAAGGGTACCGGCGTTAAATGTATCTACGTCGCCATCGGCCAGAAAAACTCTTCGGTCGCCGCCGTGGTGCGCAAGCTCGAGGAACACGGTGCAATGGAACACACCATCGTGGTGTCTGCCGGTGCGGCCGATTCGCCTGCCATGCAGTACATTGCGCCGTATGCCGGTTGTGCCATGGGCGAGTACTTCCGCGATCGTGGCGAAGACGCGCTCATCATTTATGATGACCTGACCAAGCAGGCCTGGGCCTATCGCCAGGTATCGTTGTTGCTGCGTCGTCCGCCGGGCCGTGAAGCCTACCCGGGTGACGTGTTCTACCTGCACTCGCGTTTGCTGGAACGTGCCGCGCGTGTCAACGAAGTCTACGTGGAAAAATTCACCAATGGTGAGGTCAAGGGCAAGACCGGTTCACTGACCGCGCTGCCGATCATCGAGACCCAGGCGGGTGACGTGTCGGCCTTCGTGCCTACCAACGTTATATCCATCACCGACGGCCAGATCTTTCTCGAATCCGACCTGTTCAACGCCGGTATCCGGCCCGCCATCAACGCCGGTCTGTCGGTATCGCGAGTGGGTGGTGCGGCACAGACCAAGATTATAAAGAAGCTCGGTGGCGGCGTACGACTGGCGCTGGCGCAGTATCGCGAGCTGGCGGCATTCGCGCAGTTTGCCTCTGACCTCGACGAGACCACGCGCAAGCAGCTGGAGCGTGGTCAGCGTGTCACCGAACTGATGAAGCAGACGCAGTACACACCGTTATCGGTGGCGGAAATGGCGCTGTCATTGTTCGCGGCCAACGAAGGTTACCTGGACGATGTCGAGGTGAACAGGGTCGTGGCGTTTGAAAGCGCGTTGCTGGCGCACTTCAAGTCCAGCTTTGGCGATGACCTGGACGCCATCAACGCCAACCCTGACTACAACGACGAAGTGGAAGCCAGGTTGCGCTCCATTCTTGAAGACTTTGTGGCCAACGGCGCCTACTAACTGACCCGGGACGAAATCGATGGCTGGCGCGAAAGAAATACGCACCCAGATCAAGAGTATCCAGAATACGCAGAAGATCACCAAGGCCATGGAGATGGTCGCGGCGAGCAAGATGCGCAAGGCGCAGGATCGTATGCGTGCCTCGCGGCCGTACGCGGAAAAGATGCGCAACGTGGTTGCCCACATGGGCAAGGCGCACCCGGAATACAAGCACCCGTACCTGGTGGAGCGCGAGGCCAAAAGAGTCGGCCTGATCGTGATCAGCACCGACCGTGGCCTGTGCGGCGGCCTGAACATCAACCTGTTCAAGTCGGCTATCGGTTCGATGAAAGAGTGGCGCGGCCGGAATCTGGACATAGACCTCGCCGTCATCGGCAGCAAGGCGATGGGTTTCTTCAAGCGCCTGGGCGGCAACGTGGTGTCGGAAAACTCCCACCTCGGCGATACGCCCCGGATCGAGGAGCTGATCGGATCCGTCAAGGTGATGCTGGACGCCTATAACGAGGGTGGCATTGACCGACTGTACCTGGCGAACAATGTGTTTGTTAATACCATGACACAAAACCCCGTGGTCGAACAGTTGTTGCCGGTCGTGGGGGACGATAGTGACGAAGAACTCAAGCACCACTGGGACTACATCTATGAGCCGGACGCCAGGAGCGTGATGGACGGCCTGCTGATGCGTTACATCGAGTCGCTGGTTTACCAGGGGCTGGTGGAGAACATCGCCTGTGAAATGGCCGCACGCATGGTCGCCATGAAAGCGGCATCCGACAACGCCGGTACGCTTATCGACGAACTGCAACTGGTCTACAACAAGGCCCGCCAGGCGGCGATTACCCAGGAGCTGTCGGAAATTGTCAGTGGCGCCGCAGCGGTTTAATTTTGTCCGGGGGCAGACTCAAGGCTGCCTCCCGCGTAGTTTATATTCAAGAGGACTTACTCAATGAGTTCCGGAAACATTGTTGAAATTATCGGCGCCGTGGTCGACGTGGAGTTCCCGCGCGATGCCGTGCCCAGGGTCTATGACGCGTTGCTGGTGGATGGCGCCGGACTGACGCTGGAAGTGCAGGCGCAGCTGGGCGACGGCGTGGTGCGTACCATCGCCATGGGTTCAACCGACGGCCTGAAACGCGGCATCAACGTTGCCAGTACCGGCGCACCCATTTCGGTGCCGGTCGGACAGGGCACGCTGGGTCGCGTCATGGACGTGCTCGGTAATCCGGTCGACGAGGCAGGTCCGGTCGACACGGACAAAAAGATGCCGATTCACCGTACCCCGCCGAACTACGAGGACCAGGCCGCCAGCCTGGAAATCCTCGAAACCGGTATCAAGGTCATCGACCTCATCATGCCCATCGCCAAGGGCGGCAAGATCGGCCTGTTCGGCGGCGCCGGCGTGGGCAAGACCGTTACCCTGATGGAACTGATTCGCAACATCGCCATCGAGCACTCCGGTTTCTCGGTATTCGCGGGTGTCGGCGAACGTACCCGTGAAGGTAACGACTTCTACTATGAAATGAAGGAAGCCAACGTACTGGAAAAGGTGGCGTTGGTGTACGGCCAGATGAACGAGCCGCCGGGCAACCGCCTGCGCGTGGCGCTGACCGGACTGACCATCGCGGAAAATTTCCGCGACGAAGGCCGCGACGTGCTGATGTTCATCGATAACATCTATCGTTATACGCTGGCCGGAACCGAAGTGTCCGCGCTGCTCGGCCGTATGCCGTCCGCGGTGGGTTACCAGCCGACGCTGGCGGAAGAAATGGGCGCGCTGCAGGAGCGCATTACCTCTACCAAGTCCGGTTCCATTACCTCCTTCCAGGCCGTGTACGTGCCGGCGGACGATCTGACCGACCCGTCGCCCGCAACCACCTTCGCGCATCTCGACGCTACCCTGGTGCTGTCGCGCCAGGTTGCCGAGCTGGGTATCTACCCGGCCGTGGATCCGCTCGACTCGACTTCCCGCCAGCTCGATCCGCTGGTGGTCGGGAACGAACACTATGACACCGCGCGCGCTGTGCAGGGTACCCTGCAGCGTTACAAGGAGCTGCGCGATATCATTGCTATCCTCGGTATGGACGAGCTGTCTGAAGAAGACAAGCAGGTTGTGGCACGCGCGCGCAAAATCCAGCGCTTCCTGTCACAGCCGTTCTTCGTGGCGGAAACCTTTACCGGTGCGCCCGGCAAGTACGTCTCGCTCAAGGATACGATTGCGGCGTTCAAGGGTATCATTGCCGGTGATTACGACAGCCTGCCCGAACAGGCTTTCTACATGGTCGGTACGATCGACGAAGCGGTCGAAAAGGCCAGGACGCTCTAGCCGTCGACAGGGGTTTAAACTATGGCTATGACCATACATGTTGATATCGTCAGCGCCGAGGCGGAGATATTTTCCGGTACCGCCAATATGGTGTTCGCACCGGCGGAGATGGGCGAAGTCGGTATTGCGCCACGGCACACGCCGCTGCTCACGCGTCTGAAGGCGGGTGAAGTGCGTGTGCAGATGGAAGGCCGGGACGAGCAGTTTTTCTACGTCTCGGGCGGCATGCTCGAAATCCAGCCGCACGTGGTGACGGTGCTGGCCGATACGGCACTGCGTGCCACCGACCTGGACGAAGCCGCTGCCCTGAAGGTCAAGCAGCGGGCCGAGAAAGCCATGGCTGACAAAAAGAGCGACTTCGACTACGCCAAGGCGCAGGCCGAGCTGGCCGAGGCGGTCGCCCAGTTGCGCACCATTCAGCATATCCGCGACAAAGCCGGACGCTAGGCCTTTCCCATGAGCAAACCGGTAGTAGGCAGACACAAGGTGGTGGCAATCACCTACTCGATTCTCGATGATTCCGGCGTTGTTCTGGAGCAGTCGGATATTCCTGTGTACTACGTGCACGGGGGGCCCAACCAGATGTTTCCGGAAGTGGAGGAGGCGCTGGATGGCAGGGAACTCGGCGCATCGGTGGAAGTGGTGCTGGAACCGGAAAAGGCCTTTGGTCCACACGACCCCAACCTGACGTTTACCGACGCGATTGAAAATGTTCCGCCCGAGTTTCGGCGTGTCGGCGCAGAAGTACAGATGCAGAATGAACAGGGCGAGACGCGCAAGTTCATCGTTTCGAAAATCGAGAATGACAGGTTAACGGTGGATGGTAATCACCCCTTCGCGGGTAAGACACTGACCTATGTCGTGACTGTTGCCGATATCCGGGATGCCACAGAAGAAGAAAAGCGCAAGGGTATTGCGAAACCGGTGCTGCACTGAATCTGTTTGACTACTGTAGAGTCGGTAAATTGCAGTATCATAAGTGCCTGCTCTGTAAAATACGGACATACCCGGCCATGAACTACCGGTTTTCACCATGAATCCAGGCATCATCATCCTCGCCGCCGGCCAGGGAACGCGGATGCGTTCCGACCTGCCCAAGGTATTGCATCCGCTCGGTGGATCGCCGCTTTTGCAACACGTTATCGAAGCCGCCAAAACGCTGGACCCGGCAAGCATTCACGTTGTCTATGGGCATGGTGGTGAGCAGGTGCGCGAGACACTCGGGCAGGAAGGCGTGAACTGGGTATTGCAGGAACGGCAACTGGGAACCGGGCATGCCGTCGATCAGGCCATGCCTTTGCTGCAGGATGACGATGTGGTACTGGTGCTGTACGGTGATGTGCCGCTGATCAGGGCTGAAACGTTGGTGCGCCTGGTGGAGCAGGCCGGGCAGGGCAAGCTGTCGGTTCTCACTGCAACGCTGGATAATCCCTTCGGTTACGGGCGCATGCTTCGCGATGATGATGGCCGGTTGACGGGTATCGTGGAACAGAAAGACGCCGGTGAAGAACAGTTGCGTATCAGGGAAATCAATACCGGTTTTCTTGCGGCGCCAGCGGGCAAACTGCGTGCCTGGCTGCAGCAGCTGGATAACAGCAACGCCCAGGGCGAGTATTATCTTACCGATGTGGTGGCTATCGCGGCCGGTGACGGGACCGATGTCGACAGTATCGGCGCCGAAGACGAATATGAAATTCTTGGCGTCAATGACCGTGTGCAGCTCGCTACGCTGGAACGTGAATACCAGCGCCGGCTGGCCGAAGATCTTATGCGTGGCGGTACCACGCTCGCAGACCCGGGGCGTATCGATGTGCGCGGTGAACTGGTGGCAGGCAGCGATTGTTTCATCGACGTGAACTGCGTATTTGAAGGCAGGGTGACATTGGGCGAGCGCGTTCGTATCGGACCCAACTGCCATATAAAAAACGCTCGCATTGCCGATGATGTCGGGGTTCTGGCCAACTGTGTCATAGAGGATGGCGCGATAGGGCGGCGCTCGCGCATTGGTCCCTTCGCCCGCATCCGTCCGCAAACCGAGCTGGCGGAGCAGGTTCACGTCGGTAATTTCGTGGAGATCAAGAAATCCCGCATCGCCGCCGGTTCGAAGGTGAATCACCTTAGCTATATCGGTGATACCCGCATGGGTTCCGGTGTAAACGTGGGTGCGGGTACCATTACCTGCAATTACGACGGCGCCTGCAAGCACCTGACCGAAATCGGCGATAATGTTTTTATCGGTTCCGACACGCAGCTGGTAGCGCCCGTAAAAGTGGGTGACGGTGCGACGATTGGCGCCGGTTCCACCATCACCAGGGACGTGCCGCCCGGCGAGCTGGCCCTGAGCCGCAGTCCCCAGCAGACGCGCAGCGGCTGGAAGCGCCCGGTCAAGAAAACCGAGTAACGCCCGCTAGATACCCGTAGAGCGGGAATACAGGAATACAGTCATGTGTGGAATTGTTGGCGCCGTCGCGCAGCGTGAAGTTGCACCCATCCTTCTCGAGGGGCTGAGGCGCCTGGAGTACCGCGGCTACGATTCTGCAGGTGTGGCTGTCGTGAACGCCCATGCCGAGCTGGAACGCCTGCGTACCACGGGGAAAGTTGCCGAACTCGCGAATGCCTATGACCACAGCCCTGTTCAGGGGATGAGTGGTATCGCGCATACCCGCTGGGCGACGCATGGCAAACCCACCGAGAAAAACGCACACCCGCACATCTGTGGGCACAGGGTGGCGGTGGTACACAACGGCATTATTGAGAACCACGAAGTGCTGCGCGCGCAGCAGAAGAAACAGGGTTTTACCTTTACCTCCGATACCGATACCGAGGTCGTGGTGCACCAGGTGTATTATCACCTGGACCAGGGCGATAACCTGCTGGAAGCCGTGCAGCATACCTGTGCCGATATGGAGGGCGCCTTTGCACTGGGTATCGTCAGCGTCTCCGAACCGGACCGACTGATAGCCGCACGGCGCGGCAGCCCGCTGGTCATCGGTGTCGGTATCGGCGAGTACTATATTGCATCCGACGTTGCCGCCCTGTTGCCGGTGACACAGCGTTTCATTTTTCTCGAGGACGGTGATGTCGCCGACCTCACCAGTCTCGGCATGGTGATCTACAACAGTGACGGTGACCCGGTCGAGCGTCCCGAGCGCCGCTCGGAGTTATCGGCCGATGCAGTGGAGCGCGGCGAATACCGCCATTACATGCTCAAGGAAATTTACGAGCAGCCACGCGCTATCGCTGACACGCTGGAGGGCCGCATCTACCAGGGCCGCGTAGTGGAAGCCGCATTCGGTGCGGATGCCGAACAGGTTTTTGCAAAAGTCCAGGGTGTGCACATCATCGCCTGTGGCACCAGTTACCACGCCGGTCTGATCGGGCGCTACTGGATGGAGTCGCTGGCCGGTATTCCATGCAGCGTGGAGGTCGCCAGCGAGTTTCGTTACCGCAAACCGGTAGTCCGTAACAGCTCCCTGATTGTCACCATTTCCCAGTCCGGTGAGACGGCCGATACCCTGGCCGCGCTGCAGGAAGCCAAACGCCTGGGCTTCGGGCAGTCACTGACCATCTGCAATGTATCGGAGAGTTCGCTGACCCGGGAATCCGACCTGGTATTGATGACCCGTGCCGGTCCGGAAATCGGTGTGGCTTCCACCAAGGCTTTCACGACCCAGCTGGCGGCATTGATGCTGCTGACCATTGTGCTGGGTCGCCGCTTCAGCATGAGTGAAGCAACCGAGCGTAAACTGGTGCATCAGCTCGAACACCTGCCGCGCCAGATCGAGGAAGTACTGGACCTGGATGAAAAAATCCAGCAGCTTTCCGAGTCCTTTGCCGACAAGGAAAATGCGCTCTTTCTGGGTCGTGGCGCCCAGTACCCGGTCGCCATGGAGGGTGCGCTCAAGCTCAAGGAAATATCCTATATTCACGCCGAGGCCTA
>JBHHXO010000033.1:0-19078 GCA_046757125.1 Thiogranum sp. | reverse complement strand
GGCGCCCGCACCGCACCTTCGATCGACATCCGTACGGCCGTCGGTTTCGAGATGACCTTCGAGGTATTGCAGGACGGCTATGTATTGCTACCGCACTTCCGCCTGAAGAACGACGAGGGCGTAAGCGCCTTTGTTACGGTAGACGTAGACCCCGAGTGGCGCAAAAAAAGACGGCCCAAAGGTATCTATACGGCAACGGCATGGGTGCCCGGAAACTACCTGGCCGAAGGCAGCTTTTTTGTCAACGCAGCCATGCTGACCCTGGAACCGCAAACGGCGCTGCAATTCGCCGAACAGGAAGTCGTCAGCTTCCAGGTAGTCGACCCCATGGAAGGCGACTCGGCCCGGGGTGACTGGGCAAACAACCTGCAAGGCGTGGTGCGCCCCCTGCTGAGGTGGGAGACGGAGTTCAGCAGGGCAACCGGCTAACCACCGGCCGGCGGGATGTTCTCAGATGACATCCACGAACACGCGTTCCATTTTCCTGAAATAGATCGCGCCCAATACCAGGAGCACCACCGCCACCGCCGACCCCGGCAATATGTATTCCCACGGCATCGGCGTGCCCAGCAGGCAGGCCCGGAATCCTTCCACGACCGCGACAATCGGGTTCAGCGAATAAAGCATCCGGTACTGCTCGGGAATGGCGGACGCCGTATACAGCACCGGCGCCGAGTAAATGAGCATCCTGATCACGAACGGCATGGCAAACTTCACATCGCGGTACCTGATGGCGAGCGCTGACAGCCAGAAACCGATCCCGGCCGGAACAATCATCATCAACAACACCAGCAAAGGCAGGTAGGCCAGGTTCCAGGTCGGCGCAACCCGGTAGTAGAACATCACCGCTGCAATCAGCATCAGTGAAATAGCGAAATCGACCAGCTTGGCAAGAATCGGCGTCATGGGGAAAATAATCCTGGGGAAGTACACCTTGCCCAGCATGTTCGCGCCGCCGACGAGGCTCTGGCTCGACGCGTTCATCGACTCGGCCATATAGGTCCAGGGAATAATGGCCACGGTCGAGAACAGCACGTAGGGAATCCCGTCGGTGGGGATCTGGGCCACCGTCCCGAAAATAACGCTGAATATGACGATTTGTATGAGCGGGTTCAGTATCGCCCAGGAAAAACCCAGCACGGTCTGGGCATACAGGACCTTGATATCACGCCATACCAGGAAATAGAACAGGTCCCGGTAAGCCTTCAGTTCGCCGAAATCCGGCAACTCCCATCCGCTGACCGGTTCGATGACCGTGACCCGTTCATTCTCAATCGCAGGAGAACTCATTGATGCATCCTTCGAATCATTCATTACCAGACTTTCCAGGGCGGACTGCCGGCTTGCCACAGATCCTCGAGTAAATGCTTGTCACGCAGCGTATCCATGGGTTGCCAGAAACCCTTGTGCCTGAACGCCGACAGTTCCCCGTTCAGGGCGAGCCGTTCCATGGGTTCCTTCTCCCAGGAAGTCAAATCGCCGTCGATGTAATCCATTACGCCCGGTTCAAGCACAAAAAAGCCGCTGTTGATCCAGGCGCCGTCGTCATTCGACTTTTCCCTGAACGACGGGACCAGGTTTTCGTTATGTTCGAGATGAAAGGCGCCAAAGCGGCCCGGCGGCTGGAACGCGGTCACCGTGGCAAGCGTGCCCTGCGTCCTGTGGAACTCGACCAGCTTGCCGACGTCGACATCGGATACACCGTCGCCGTAGGTGAAGCAGAACGTCTCGTCCCCGATGTAGTCTCTTACCCGCTTCAGTCTGCCGCCTGTCATGGAACCGTCTCCGGTCTCCACCAGCGTGACCCGCCAGGGCTCTGCGCCGTTACTGTGAACTTCCACCCGGTTATTTACCAGGTCACAGGTGATGTCTGCGCACCGGGTGTGATAATTGATGAAATACTCCTTCAACACGCTGGATTTATAGCCGCAGCAGATAATGAACTCATTGATCCCGTAGGCGGAGTAGATTTTCATAATGTGCCAGATGATCGGCTTGCCACCGACTTCCACCATCGGTTTCGGCTTGATGCTGCTTTCTTCACTGATGCGCGTTCCGAATCCACCCGCGAGAATGACTGCTTTCACAGAACTGCTCCTTCAAATTTTTCTGTCCCGGCCATTGCTATCGGCCTGTGCATCGAGATCTTATGTACCCGCCGGTTTGCAGGCCAATCCGGCGGCCGAATTGAACCCGTATTTGCCTGCTTGCGCAAGGAATTAATGTAGGTTACTCTTAAGTTTAATATCCATCCTGTTGTTTAATATTCTAATTTTTTAAAGTATTTGAGGTTCCCGCATTTCGAGACTGGAATGCCATTCCCGTTTTTGAGTGGACCCTCGCGAGGCGGATGGTTTATAATCCGCCAGAATTCCGTCACCCAGAGTAGAGAGGAAGCAATCTTGAAAAAAACATTATTGTTCGTTGGTATGGCAACCCTGCTGGCTATGAACAGCACCACTTCACAGGCAACGCAGGATGAAAACCTCGTTTACATCGCGGTCAACCCGTGCCGGATTGTCGACACCCGCGCCGGTGGCGGCGCTATCGCCGCGAACACGTCCCGTAAATTCCTGGTTTCCGGTGGCACGGGCGCCCTGAGCGGCCAGGGTGGCAACGCTGCCGGCTGCGTAGACCCGCGATCAACCGCCGGTCTGGCCCCGGTAGCTGTCTCCGCCTACATCGTCGCAGTCCCCACCGCCTCATCCACCGCCGGTCTGCTCACCGCCTTCCCCTCGGACCTGGCTGACCCGACCGACGCGATCGCCACAGTCAACTTTGCTGCAGGCCAGGTCGTTGGCAACACCACCACGGTCAAGCTCTGCCAGGGAACAAGCTGTCCGTCGGCAGGGCCTCTTGCGGTCATTACCCACAACACGGAACAGGACGTGGTCATCGACGTGCAGGGGTATTACTACCCGGCAGCGGGTAGCTGCCCTGACGACATGGTGGCGGTCGGATCGCTGTGCGTGGACAAGTACGAAGCCAGCGTATGGCCAACGGCCACGGGGGGTATACAGGAGTCCGGTGGCGCGATCACCCGCTGCAACGCAGACGGCAGTGACTGTGGCGCCAATGGGGCGAACCCCATTTACGCCCGCAGCGTCCAGGGAGTGCTGCCCAATGACTCCGTCACCTGGTACCAGGCCGCACAGGCCTGCGCCAATGTCGGCAAACGGCTTCCAACTACTGGTGAATGGCAAGCGGCCGCGGCCGGGACCCCGTCCGGCACGGGTGACGGCAGTACCGGCTGTAACTCCCTCAGCGGAAACGCTCTGGTAATAACCGGCAATGCTCCCAGCTGTGTATCCACCGCCGGTGCTTTTGATATGGTCGGCAACCTGATGGAATGGAGCGCAGACCTTGATCTGGACGTGTCCACGATCGACGTCAATAACTTCTCGGACACCGACCAGTCAAATGCCCTGGCACTGGGCGAGTCCCGCAGCAATGTCAGTGCCATAACACCCAGCACAAAATCGATTTTCGTGCCGGGGAACGGCCCGACCGCCGCCAATGTCCAGATCGGTTTCCGCTGCGTACGTTAGTACCGGTTCCACAGCCTGACCCCGGCCGAAACCCGGCCGGGACACCTGAAATTGCACGGTACCGGGGGCCCGGCACCGTGCAATTTTCCCTTGATTGGTGTAAAATTCCCAACATGAAACCTGCCGGGGAAACGCACACAAGCCCCCGGAGCTGCAATATTTCAGAATATAATAACAATGAGAATCTGATCAGGTTATAAGTTATGAAAAATTCATCCGTTTTTCACTGCAAATCCGTAGCAAATCCCCGTCTCGCATTACTGGCCATACTGTTAACTACAGCCTCCCTTTCCGGCTGCGGGGGCGGCGGTGGAGGCAGTAGCAGCGACACCGTCGTCGCTGACAACCCGCCAACGGCATCTTCCGTCGCAGTTACGACTCCTGAAGATACACCGGCCAGCGGCAATCTGGCTGCCAGCGACGCCGACGGGGACCCGTTGACCTTCAGTATCGCCAGCCAGGGCAGCAAGGGCACAGCCAGTATCACCGACCCGGCAACCGGCACCTTCGTCTACACGCCCAATCCGGACGACAGCGGCACCGACAGCTTCACTTTCAAGGCCAGTGACGGCTCGGCGGACTCCAATATCGCCACCGTGTCCGTCACCATTACCCCGGTCAACGACCCGCCCGTTGCCCAGGCCGGCAGCCTGACCACTTCTGAAGACACCCAGGCCGACGGCACACTGAATGCCAGCGACACCGATAACGACCCGCTGAGCTACAGCATTGTCAGCCAGGGCAGCAGGGGCACGGTCAGTATTACCGATCCCGCAACCGGGGCTTTCACCTATACCCCCGATGCCAACGAAAACGGCACCGACAGCTTCACTTTCAAGGCCAGTGACGGCTCGGCCGACTCCAATACCGCCACCGTGTCGATCACTGTCACGCCGGTCAATGATCTGCCCGTTGCAACCGGAAGCTGCGGCACCACGCTGCAGGCCCAGCCGTTTAACGGTACGCTCAGCGGCACCGACCTGGAATCACCCACCTTCCTGACCTACAGCCTGAACGCCGATGGCTCCGGGGGCGCCGGGCCGATCGTTACCGCCAAAGGCGGCACCGTCACCATCACCAACGTGACCACCGGAACCTACACCTATGTGCCCGACGTCGCCGCGGGTGACAAAAGAGGCACGGATACCTTCGATTTCCAGGTCAGCGACACGGATGGCGGGACCGCCAGCGCAACGGAAACCGTCATCGTCGACCAGACCATCATGCCGTTGGGTGACTCTATTGCCCAGGGCAGCGTCTTTAACGGGGTTGATTTCGGGTCAGGCGCGGACAGGGTCGGATTCCGCCTGCCACTGTTCAATACGCTGAACACGGCAGGTTACACCTTCGATTTCGTCGGCTCTCTGGTACATGGAAGCAATCTGCTACCCGACTTCAACCACGAAGGGCACGGCGGCTGGACTGCAGCCGAGATTGCATTTGGCAACCTGTCGGACCCGTCTGTCGGCGCTGTCTTCGACTGGCTGGAAGCCAACCCGACAGACATCGTGCTGCTGCATGCCGGTACCAATGAGCTTGCCACTACTACTGCAACCGATATTGCAAATATCCTGGACGAAATCGACCGCTGGGAGACTACCGGCACTAAGCGCAATCCTGTCACCGTCGTCCTCGCGCTCATTATCGACCGGGATTCACGGAATAACGCGACCGTGGCCGCCTTTAACAATAGCGTGCAGATAATGGCCAACAGCCGTATCACGGCGGGTGACGACATCATTATCGTCGATCAGCAGGCCGCCGTGAACTACGATACGGACATGTCGGACAACCTGCACCCCGGCGACGGCACCAACGGCGGCGACGGTTATAGCAAGATGGCAGATGTCTGGTTCAGCGCCCTGTCCCTGCCGGGCGTGCTCGACAAGTGCCCCTGATCAGGCTGTCGTCCGGTAGTGGAATTGGTCAACTGCGCCTGTAGATATCCAGCGCATTGTTCAGGAATACCTGAAAAGTCTTTCGTGCAATCTTGTCCGGCGCTCCGACCGGGCCGTGGTGAAGCAAGCAGCCGTTAACCTCGATCCGACGGTGCCGATGATCCCGGATACGCACAGGTTGACGGACGCGCTCGGGAAGTTTAGCCTCGGTGGATATGCTGGCAATCAGTTCTATTTCGCCATCCCGGCAAAGGCCGGCCGGAATTCATACGGCCTGATTAAACAACCTGGAGCCCGGCATGCGCCGGGATGACAGTTGTAATTTTGCTTAAGCAAAGGCCATTCCTGTCAGGACTGTCTTTTCAGCAACTTCCTTCGCAGACGCCCCAGCATCCTCCTCAACCACCTGACGGGCGCCCGGAGGATACTGAAAGGATGCGACGAGCGCCAGTACGCGGCCCTGAACAGCATTGACTCGTTGGCGTGAATCCGCAGGTCCGTGGTGCGCGACTCCGGAAGCAGGATGGCAAGCGCAAACCCGCACCACATCTCCCGGTAGCTGGGTCCCTCGTCCTCGGGCATCAGGCGACCGCACACATAATCGAGCTCCAGCAGATGAACATGCGGGTTCGAGGCCCAGTCGGCGGTACGGATACCCTTTCTGCATCCCGGGTTGAAGCTGTCGTGCATAATGACGTAGAGCGGGACCACGGGCTGCCAGGCCAGCAGCGCGTTGATGTCACTGCGGATGGCTCCCTCTGCGTGCTCTCCGTCGATCAGCACGAAACTCAGCGCCCGTCCCTCAGCACGGATTTTTTCCAGAACAAGCGGCAGTGTACGCTGGGAAAGCCCGGTCACAAACTCCACGTTGCCGAACTGTTCGGCATACCTGTCCCTGCATGAAGGATCGACATCCAGCGAATAGACGTGCCCGGAATACCGGGCAAGAACCGAGAGGCTGCCGGCGCGGTAGGTTCCGATTTCCAGCGCACATTCGGGACGCAGTTCCCGCAGGATCTGCGTCAGTGACGAACGCTCTGCATCGGTCATCATCCAGTGGTCGAATTCGAACCGGGAGTGGATCTGTTCAGGTGACGATGGCAGTTTAACGAGTCTGTCTAGAAACTGAACGCTCACGGTTGTCTCCGGATGGTTTTGCCTGTTGCAACCCGTTCAATCAGGGCTTTGCTGTGTTATCGGCAAAATCAGGCCAGCCTGCATCCCTGTCGGAGATTTCCTCAACCGGACGCGGCCACTCGATATTAAACGCGGGGTCATTCCACCTGACCGCTCTTGCCGCCTGCGGGGCATAGGCTGCGGAAATCAGGTAGCTCACCTCGGTATTGTCCTCCAGCGTTATAAACCCGTGTGCGAATCCGGCGGGAACATACAGCATTGTATGGTTCGTGGCCGTCAGCTCGATACCCGTCCAGTTCCCGTAGGTCACGGAATCGGGCCGCAGGTCCACAATGACATCGTAAAGCGACCCGCGGGTACAGCGCACGACCTTGGTTTCCTCGTGCGGCGCAACCTGGTAGTGCATGCCCCGCAGGGTACCGGCCCTGGCGTTGAACGATGTATTGGCCTGTGCGATCGTCGCCACCAGGCCATGCTCTTCAAATTCCTTCCGGCACCATACCCTGGCAAAGAAACCGCGCTTGTCTTCGAGCGTTTCCGGTTCGATGACAAATGCGCCCGGCAGCGCGGTCTCGCGGAATTTCACACTACTGCCACTCCAGCTTGCTGTTCAGGCGCCCCTGCTCACAATGCTCGGCAATGACTTTCAGCCTGATGAGCCGGGAATTGCGGAAATCCCCGTCATCGAAGTGCATGAATTCCAGTCGCTCGGCCAGATCCTCGATGGCTGTCTTCAGGGTCATGCGTGGTTGATGGTCCGGGGCCAGTTTTTCGTACAGGCCGAAATCGACCTGGTAGGAACGCTTGTCCGCCGGGGCGTCCTTGTTGATGGAAACGTCCACGCCGGGGATGATCTCCGCCACCGCTTCGGCAAGATCACGCACCTGGTAGTTCCAGTCGTTGCTTCCCGAGTTAAGCGCAAGAAACACGCCTCCCGTGTCGCTGCTGCGCGTTATGGCCCAGTCCATCGCAAGCGCCATGTCCCTGACATGAATGAGCGGTCGCCACGGCGTGCCGTCACTCAGGACCGTGATCTGCCTCGAGGCGATCGCACCCGCCACGAAGTCATTCAGCACCAGATCCAGCCGCAGGCGGTCACTCGATCCGCAGGCGGTTGCAAACCTGAGGCAGGTCACGACGAAATCCTCGTCAGCCAGCTTGTTGAGCTCTTCCTCCATGCCGATTTTCGATTTGGCATAGGCGGTCAGCGGGTTCAGCGGCGCCTGCTCGCTGCGCGCCTCCCCTTCCGCGAAGCCATAGACACTGCAACTGGAGGCAAAGACAAAACGGCTGACCCCTGCGGCTTTTGCCTCTTTTGCAAGGGCAAGACTCGCCTGAAAGTTGATATCGTGGGTGACCTCCCTGTACCGGTCCCCCATGGGATCATTGGAAATCGCCGCCAGGTGCACGACAGCATCGGCATCCCTGAACAGGTCCGGGGGCAGTTTTCTCAGATCCGAGAAATGCTGAACGTCCAGCCGGTTTTCCGGAAAAATGGTGGCTCCCGTCAGGCAGTGCGCGAAGTACCCCGTGTCCACGCCTACCAGAAGCGCCTCCGGCATGGAATGCCGTAGTTGCTCCAGCAGGCCCGGCCCGACATAACCCATGTTTCCCGTGATTATGATCTTCAAAGCTGTTTCTCCCGGTAAATTATTTGCGTAATCCGGCTACAGATTAGCCGCGAATTATAATAGAAAAACCACGCCTGTCCCACAAAGTACAGGCACAGCTTCCTGTACCCCGCCCGTGGCCGGGTCCACAACCGGGGTTTTCACCATCCGCCGCGCCGGCCCCCGGGCAACGCCGCTGCCGCGGGAAAGGTGTTTTCATCCGGGGTTTCATTCTATACTCTGCCTGCATGCCGGATACCATCACAGACTGCTGACAGCCGAACAAATCCATAGAAACCCGAGCATCATGAGCGACTCTTACCTGGGTGAGAACCTGATATTCGTCATCTCACAACCGCGGTCGGGTTCAACCCTGCTGCAGCGCATTCTTTTCGGACACCCCGATGTCCAGACTTCGGCGGAAACATGGCTGATGCTGCACCCCGTGTACGGTTTGCGGAAGACCGGCTTCAGCGCCGAGTACGGCTCGCAGTTCGCCTGTGAAGGCGTGGAAGAGTTCCTGGAAAACTACACGCACGGCCACGAGGTCTACCTCGACGCCATACGGGAATGGGCGCGCACGATCTACCAGGACGCCATACAGAAGCACCAGAAGCGCTACTTCCTGGATAAAACACCCAGGTATTTCTTTATCATTCCCGAGCTGTTCAAACTGTTTCCCAAAGCGAAATTTGTTTTTCTGTTGCGCAACCCCATGGCCGTGCTCGCTTCGGAACTCAGCACCTATGTCAAAGGCGACTGGCCGGTACTGGGTATATTCAACGCGGACCTCATCTCCGCACCCGGCTGGATTCTCGATGGCATCGAGCTGCTCGGCGAGCGCGGCTATAGCATACATTACGAACGCTTTGTCTCTGACCCGGAAAATGCCATCCGTGCGCTGTGTGACTACCTGGAGCTGGATTTTCACGAACACATGCTGGATTACTCCGGCACCCCCAAACCGCTAGGCCGCTACAATGACCCGACCGGCATAAACCAGCACACCAGGGCCAGTACCGGCAGCGTGGAAAAATGGAAAGACATGGTTAACGACGACCAGTCACTGCATTTTGCGCAACGCTATCTGGCCGGCCTGGGCGAGGACACCATACGCAAACTCGGCTACGATTATCAGGAACTGTTTAATACCCTGCACAGCCGCACTGTATCCCCGAACCGCCTGTACCCCTGGTCCATCGCCATTCAACCGGAATCGCTCTGGACGTTCCGCCAGCAATTCACCTCCGACCTGTATTTCAACCGGAAAGCCTGCGGGCAGTTTAAAGGCACGCTGGCGACGCTGAAAACCCACCTGCTGAACGTGCTCCGGGTAATCCGGCGCGAACTTTCCTCTCCTGACGACACATGACTGAGCCCGGCGACACGATGTTCGGGGATTCCGCGCTGGTCGTGGCACACCCCGACGACGACATACTCTGGCTGAGCTCTGTCATTGAGCGGATGGGAAGCATTATATTCTGTTTCAACGACTACCCGCCCAACCCGGATATCGGCGTTGCCCGCAAAAACACCATCGCCGAATACCCGCTGCCGAACGTCTCCACACTGGACATCGACGAGCCGGAGTCGTTCGACAAGGCGGACTGGAAGCGGCCCGTCACCACCGGCTACGGACTCAGACTCAGCCGGGACGAGGCTGCGGATAGCCGCTATCAGCAGACATTTGACAGGCTGGTATGCCGCCTGAAGGACAAGGTCGCAGACAGAAAGAACGTATTCACGCATAACCCGTGGGGGGAGTACGGCAATGAAGACCACGTACTCGTATACCGGGCGCTGAAAACCCTGCAATCTGAATTTCACTATGACCTGTGGTTCTCCAACTGTTGCAGCAACCGCTCCGTCAACCTTATGAACCGTTATATATCGGGCTTCGAACCGGACTACATCTGCCTGCCGGCCAATATCCCCCTGGCCCGCGAGATTGCTGACATTTACAGGAAACACGGCTGCTGGACCTGGTACGAGGACTACCGCTGGTTTGAACAGGAATGCCTGATGCGGGAAGCGCCATCCACGGACCGGCCTGAAGCGCTGGCCTATGGCCATAACTTCCCTGTCAATTACATAAAAATACACATCGAGTCGAGAACACCGGAACCCGAGCCCGATCCTTTCATAAAAATGGCGCGCAGTCTCAAAAGGAAATTGCAGAAGGCTTTATGAAGCGGGTACTGAAAAAGCTGTATTACGCGTTAAAATCCTGCGGCGAAAAAGATGTCGACACACAGCTCGTCCGGCTGTCTCCCGACAGCCCGCCCCGCGGGCGCGTACTGCTGTCCTATATCATAGAATCATTTACCACCGACCCGGACCACCCCGTTTTCAGGTCACATACCCACTACTGGGAAACCCGCCAGATGGTAAACACCTTCCTGGAGCTGGGTTATGCCGTCGACCTGATCAGTTACCGGAACACCCGCTTTCAGCCACAGCACCACTACGATTTTTTTATCAGCGCCCGCACAAATTTTGACCGCATCGCATCCCTGCTGAACGCGTCCTGCGTCAAGGTGGTTCATCTCGACACCGCGCACTGGGTCACCAACAATTACAACGCCTACGGCAGGCTGTGCGACCTTGTCCGGCGCAGGAACGTAGCCCTGGACGGGAGTATTCGCCTGATCGAGCACAACGCCGCCATCGAAAATGCCGACCTGGCGACCATACTTGGCAATACCTTCACGATTGAAAGCTACGCTTACGCGAACACGCCGATATACCGGATTCCGATTTCATCGCCGGTAACATACGACCGGCGGGAGCGGGACATCGACGCCATTCGCAATAATTACATCTGGTTCGGCAGCAGCGGTTTCGTACACAAGGGACTGGACCTGGTGCTGGAGCTGTTTGCCGGCCTGCCCGACTACCAGCTTTTCGTATGCGGCCCTTTTGACAGGGAGAAGGCTTTCCTGGAAGAGTTTCATCAGGAGTTGTTTGAAACCGGTAACATCCATCCTGTCGGGTGGGTCGATGTCAACGGCGTAAAATTCAGGGACATCCTGGATCGCTGCCTCGGTATCATCTATCCGAGCTGCGCCGAAGGTGGCGGTGGCAGCGTCATTACCTGCATGCACGCCGGCGTTATACCGGTAGTGAGCTACCAGGCCTCGGTCGATGTCGGGGATAACGGGATCGTTCTGAAAGACTGCTCTCTCGCGGAGATGCGCAAGCAAATCACAACCCTGTCAGGCCTGCCCCTCAGCGAACTTGAAAACATGTCCCGCGCTACACAGGAATTCGCATCCAGTGTTCACACCAGGGCATCGTTCACGGAAAAATACCGGGATTTTGTAGTTAATACCCTGTTATCCACCACGTAGCGCCAGGTCAGTCATCAACCACGTTGTTGCGGTACCACTCCACCGTCTGTTTCAATCCATCGGCCAGCGCCGTCTTTGGCTTCCACCCGCTAAGCGAACAGGCACGCTCGACATCGGCGACACGCACGCGCTCAAAGGACCTGTCTGCAACGCTGCCGAAAGAAGGCCGCACAGCCGGCCGAATAACATCCGCGATGCTGTCGACCACGGCTCGTACCGACGCCAGCTCGCCGGAGCCGACGTCGATCGTTTCACCGTCTATTCCTTCCCGGCCGGCCAGGCTCAGGTAGGCGTCGATCACGTCGTAGACATAGATCCAGTCGACCTCGCGTGTACCGCTCATGAGCTGCGGCACTTCACCACGCAGCAGAGAAAGCGTTACATACGGCACCAGTTTTGTGTGGTCCGGCTGATCCGGTCCGTAGACCATGAACAGACGGGCGGTAACCACCGGCGTGCCGTAAAGCGCGTGAAACATGCGCGCGTAGGCGCCGGCCGCCCCCTTTGCCGCCGCATAAGGCGATACCGGCGTCGCGCTGGCCGCGTCTCCTTCCGCCTCTTCCAGTGATCCGGTCAGCACCAGTTTCCTGCACCCCGATACCGTCGCGCTGATGAGCAGGTTCACCGTGCTGATGAAATTGCTGCGCAAGGCGGGAAGAACGAATTCCAGCTCGCGCTTGCCGGACACGAAGCTGGCAAGGTGGAATATGGTATCCGGCGCGACCGACTCAACGAGCCGCCGCGTCTCCTGCTCGTCTTCCAGGTCCACCTGCCACCAGCGCGCTACCAGGTTATCGTTGCGCGCGTGGCGCGATACACCGTGCACGACCGCACCCAGCCCGTTCAGGCGACGGCACAGGTGCGCACCGATAAACCCGCTGGCACCGGTAACCAGTATATTTTTCCCCTTGAAATCGCTTTCTTCAGCCATCGTCACAGCCGAAATTACGCTTGTTGCAGGAACAGATCCGGCCGCGAACAAGATTCACCATCAGTCCGCCGCCTCGAGCAAGCCACCCTGTTTGAGTGCTTCTGCCGCCTTGTGTATCTCGTGGAACGGTTCGCCCGAACGCTCGGCGATGGATAACAGGTCGTGCTCGCCATCCGCCAGGTTCAGCACCCACAGCAAGGCCATCTCCCTGACTCCTGATCCCCCGGGGGCGCCTATGCTGCTGTACAGGCCTCTTTTCCCGAGTTGCGGTTCACACTTCGGATTAAGGTTGATATATGTCCGGTTGTTTTCCAGCACATCAACGACGTCGATATAGGTCTCCAGGGATTCCGCAAGGCATTGCGGCTGCACCAGGTCGAGGTTGTCGGCAGACGTGTGGTACTCCGGATACTGCCCGTGACTGCTGCGCGACAGGCTGCCAACCGCGAGGTTGAAACCCGGCGAACAATATTGTCGCTCATCATACCCATAGGGGTAAAACTCGATCTCGCGGAAACCCTCGCGCGTATGGCCGAGCACGTGCAGCACCGCACGATCGATTTCTGCGTTGCCGCGCCGGCTTTTCTTGTAGCTGAACGGCCCGCTATCACCCACACAGGTGACTACCAGCCCATGCCCGATCTTTTTCGCGCTTTCCGCGTTCAGCGCCAGCCAGGTAATCGAACCGATCGTCCCCGGGATAAAGAGAAAGCGGTAGGAATAACGCAACTGCTGTTTTTCCAGGTGCTTTGCCAGGTGCATTGCCAGCGCAATCCCCGACAGATTGTCATTGCAAAGCGACGGGTGGCAGATATGGCAGGAAAACAATACTTCTGTTTCTGATTCACCCGGAATAAACAGCTCGCCATAGCTCAGGTGACCGGGCTCCAGGCTGGAATCGATGCAGACTTCGTACTCGCCATCCGGCAACGACCGCAGCTCCCTGTCACTTAGACAAAAGCCCCAGTTTTCCTTGTAATAAGAGGTACGGTACGGAACCCAGTCCGGATGCTCCGGAATGCTGTAAAGGTGCTGCCGCAACTCCGCGAGCGGCATCTTTTTATGTACCGGGACGCTGTAATTGAGCACGTACAGGTTGAGCTTGCTGAATTCCGCGATCCTGGCGCCCGTCGGGGTAACTATATACGCGTCGTTGATATTCCACTCGGACGGCACGACCCAGTCGAACACCCGGGTACCGCTCGGCACCTCGTGTACGGTGATCGGGATTTCCTGCGCTATGCGCTCGAGTGTGGCCCGAACGCCGTTGCCCGTTATGCTCCTGCAAATCGGGTACAGGTCAGAGACCACCCGGTACATGGCGGCCCCGCCTGCATCCATACAGGTATCCGTTCTTTTCCCGTTCATTTATTTTCCCAGGGCCATGCTGAGCTGTTTCGGCCTAGTCGTAGACACACAACTCTGGAATCGGCACGACAAACTTCCCGCCCCATTCCCTGACATGGGTCATCTGCTTCATGATCTCGTCTTTCAGGTTCCAGGGCAGGATGAGGACGTAGTCCGGCCTGGTTTCAGCAATCTTTTCCGGCGCCAGAATGGGTAAATGCGTGCCGGGCAGATACAGGCCCTGCTTGTACGGGCTCAAATCAACCGTGTAGTCGACAAAATCATTCCGCACACCGCAATAATTGAGCAATGTGTTGCCCTTGGCAGGGGCGCCATAGCCCGCCACGGTCTTGCCGGCGCGTTTTGCCTCGATCAGGAACGACAGCAGCTTGCGTTTTGTCTCCTTGACCTGTTCGGAAAATCCCTCGTAAACAGCCACGGCGCTGAAACCGGCTTTTTCCTCCCGCTCGCGTAAAGCCCCCACGGCCGCACCGACAGGCTTGCTCTGGTCCGAATCATGGCGGGCATAGATGCGCAGCGACCCGCCGTGGGTGGGAATCTCCTCCACATCAAAGATGACAAGCCCGAACTCCGCAAATACCTTTTCAACGGTAATAAGCGAGAAATACGAGAAGTGCTCATGGTATATGGTATCGAACTGGTTGAATTCCACCAGCTTCTTGAGGTGGGGGAACTCCATGGTGATAACACCGGTCTCCGCCAGGAGTATTTTCATTCCCCTGACGAAATCATTCAGGTCGGGCACATGCGCCAGCACGTTATTTCCGACCAGCAAATCAGCCCGTATACCGTCCGCAACCATTTCCTCGGCGGTTTGCACACCAAAAAATTTCACCAGGGACGGGATACCGATTTCCTCCGCGGCTTTTGCCACGTTGGCACAGGGTTCGACACCGAGAATCCCGATACCCTTTTCGTTGAAATTCCTTAACAGGTAGCCATCATTGCTGGCAATCTCGACTACCTGCGACTGCCGATCCAGAACAAATCTGTCGATAACTTTCACCGCGTACTGCCTGGCGTGTTCCAGCCAGCTTTCCGAGTATGAGGAAAAATAGGCGTATTCATCGCTGAAAATCTTGTCCGCAGCCTGGAACTGCTCAAGCTGGACCAGCCAGCAGGTTTCGCAAACATAGGCATGAAGCGGGTAGAAAGGCTCCATGGACACCAACTGTTCCGGCTTGATATTATCGTTGGATACCGGCGACATACCCAGGTCCGCAAAAGAAACTCGCAACGGACTCCCACAAAAACGACATTTCCGTTCCACAGCAGCCATAAATGGCTCTCCTTCTCTATACACACATACAGTGGGCGTGCATTTGCATACGCCCGTTAGTAACTACTGGCTCAACAACAGCCCCTTTGCCGACAAAATCATTACTGCCAGCAGCGACGCAACACTCAGGCCGCCCCATCTGCCCCGCTTTTCCGTAATCAGCAGTTCACAGCCATAGAACAGGACTACCATCTGCACAACGAACGTTATGCCTTCATGGCCCCAGAGATTACCCCTGGACACAACCAGTATGCCAAGCAGACAAAATACGACCAGGTAATCCGTTGCCGTCGTGTGAAACTCGGTCTTGCGCCTGCGCGGTGAAAACTTGACAGCCGCGACGAATGCAATTGCGGTCAGCGTAAAGAATACGGTTTTTGCCGGCTCCAGCGTGGTCTGCAACCATTCCGGTGTATAGCGCGCGCCCAGGAATCCGACAAAGGCCACGATGATATAGATCAGCGCCCGGCGCATTATCGAACGCGGATCATTCCCGAACAATGAATCCACTATCATCAACGCCATCACGAGCAATGACATCATGGCAAAGTCGTGCGGCACCTTTACTATGATCAGGGTCGAGCCGATCAAGTAGAACGGGATGCCGATGGACAGAAAGCGACGGGGAATAACAACCAGGAACTTCCGGACAATTTCGCGGGTAAACACCTTGCCCTGTTTCTCTTCCAGGCGATTCTCTTTCAGGCGCCAGTTAAATCGCCTGGCCAGCGCAATCGAGCCAAATGCCGCAAGGCACAACGCCGCATACAGGCCCAGGATCAGCCAGTCATTCTGGTAGCGCAGAAACACGGCGCTGGTAACAAATACCAGCTGCAGGGAATAGATAATGATGACCGACTCCTGGTGCACAAAACCCAGGTCCAGTAATCGATGGTGCAGGTGATCGCGGCTGGCCACAAACATGCTGATGCGGCCATACGCCCTTTTCGCCATAACCACCAGGCTGTCGATAATAGGCAGACCGAGGAGCAGCAATACCACAGACGGGCTGAGTTTCGGATCCACCTCCTGCGTCAGCAGGATTGCCAGAAACCCCAGCGTGTAGCCAAGAAACTGGCTCCCGGAGTCCCCCATGAAAACGCGCGCCGGGTGCGTGTTGTAGCGCAGGAACCCCAGGATGCCGCCGATCACCGTGAACGCTATCACCACGACGCTGACGCCCTCTGCAAGCGCGGCGATCAACGCAATTGAACCGAGGCTGAACAGCGATTCCCCACCCGCCAGCCCGTCCAGTCCATCCGAGAGATTGACAGCATTGATCATCCCCACCATTGCAAAAATGGTAAAGGGAACGCCAAGGGACGGAGAGATCTCCCCGCCGGGGATAAACGGGAAAGTAACCACATAGATATTGCCGTACAGCACAACGATCAGAACGGCGATCAACTGGCCCAGGAACTTGGGGAAATAGCCGATTTCGGAAATATCGTCCCACAACCCGAAAATGAACAGGACCACTGCACCCAGCACATAAGCCTGCACCTGGTTGTCCAGCGGAACAAGAAACAGGATGGTTACGAGCGCGCCCACTACAATCCCGATACCCCCGACCCTGGGTGTGGGGACAGCATGTATCTTCCTGTTGTTCGGCTTGTCGATCAGGCCCAAACGCGGCGCGAAACGGGCCATGATGGATATCAACACCATACTAATGGCCATTGCTGCGACAAGTGCGAGTAGGCTGTTCATATCATCGTGCCGGTTATAATGCTGTCCTGCCCCTGCTCTCCCGATCAGGCCATACGTTTGTCAATCTGCTGAAACACGTATTCACTAAACGACATGGCACAGGTGAAAGCCGGCGAGACCGCATTCAATATATGGAATGACCGCTTATCTCCTTCCATCCTAAAATCCATTTCCAGTTTTCGTGTACGGATGTCCAGCAGTTGCGCGCGTATACCCGGCTTGCCCCACCGGGTGTAGTGCCCCGGCCCGGCATCATTTATCAGCTGCCCGGCGAGCGCTACGACGCGCGGACGGTAAATTTTCTGCATCTCGTCCCAGGCAAGCTTCCTGAAACCAAAATCATTGCGGATGAAAAGTCCTGCCTCCTGCCCTACAACCTCCACAAACTCCCGCAAACTGAAATTCCGGAACCCACTGTAATGCTCCCGCCAGAAACAGGGAATCGCAGTCGGGCCTATTTTGGCATGTCCATCGCGCGTTACAGTATGGTGCACTCCCAGAAACGGATTGCGCAGATCCGGAACAGGGTAGATATTCGTTCTCAATGGCGGCGCAGTCTCGTTCGCGTACAGATACAGCCCCTTGAATGGCAGAATCCTGTAGTGCTCCGCAAAACCGAAATCCTTTGCCACCCTGTCCGCATATAATCCAGCGGCATTAATGACATATCCTGAATCTATATCGCCCTGCGAGGTCCTGACACCGCCGTCCCGAACCCCCAGATATTGTGTGCCCGTGAGAATTCGTATGCCCGATTGCCGTGCATCCGTCACAAATTCCCGCATTACCTCTCCGGGATCTACGCTGGCAGTAGCAGGGGAAAACAATGCGCGCTCATAAGTGACCACACGCGGCTCGATCTCTACGGCTTCTGCCTGACTTATGTCATGCAGCTCCACACCGTTATGCCCGGCCCTGGCGAGCAGCTCGTCAAGAACCGGCAACTCATCAGCACTTTGCGCCACTACGAGCTTACCACAGCGGTTAATGCCGAGACCCCGCTCCGCGCAGTAATCCGACATCTGCCGGTTTCCCTCCCTGGTCAGGCGCGCCTTGAGACTGTCTGCCGTGTAATAGAACCCTGCGTGCAGCACACCGCTGTTACGCCCGCTCGCATGCTCGCCGCAATCCGTCTCTTTTTCGATCAGCGTCACCGACGCATCCGGGTATCTTCTTTTTGCCTGAAGGGCCAGATTTATGCCAATGACACCGCCGCCGACAACCAGAAAATCCGTTGTAACCGAGCCCATTACACCTCCTGTCTCTCACCACGGCAAATCCCTTGAGCGCAAGACGACACCCGCGCTTGCCTCACGAGAAAACGCCTCGCTGTTTCTGTCGATACGTTATACCGGATTGTGGATGCAGGCCTGCCACCCGGACCCTGAATCCCGGGCGGGGCAGAAAAGCTGATAATCCGGGTATTTCAGGCGCTAGAAGTGCACCGCAGAACCAGCGCATCGGCTATCCATTGCGGCGGGCGACCGGGATCATGCTCATCAGGGCCAATATGGCCAGCAAGATCGCGTAGGGCAAATGAATGCTTTCTTCGCTGGCCACGTCACCACCCACGGCATATTCAGATTGCCGGTTATCCTTCCCTGCTTCTGCAACAACAGCTTCTGCAGCTTCATTTTTCCCCGCCACGTCTATCGGCCGCATAACCTTGTAGTTACTTGCCTGACGGTCACCCGCAAGCGCTGAATCGGTATTCAGCTCCCCTGCCTCATCCGGCACGCCGGCCTTCAGCCCGGCGGTCTCGGGAACAACTGCTGCTTCTGTTTCCACACCAGGGGATGCTGTTTCTACCGGTTGCGGATTCTGAACCTGCCTCGATACGCCGGTGTCGACGATTTCCAGCGCAGCTGTATCCCAGGGTTTAACCGGGGCCGGCTGGGAACTCCGGATTTTCTTCAATACCCCGGTATCAACCACATCAAGAGAAGCCTGCTCCTTGCCCTGTAATGCAGGCACCCCGGAACCGACATCCCCCGCCACAGCGATTTCAGCCTTTTGAGGGAGAGCGTCCCCGGCACGGGATTCCTGACCGTCGGCGAGCACGGACATACCCGCCAGCTCGTCCGCTACGCCAGGAAACCGGTCAGCCGCAGCATAAGCGTTCCACGGCAGCATAAGACAAAGCATTACCCGGCTGATCTTTCTTATATATTTCCTGATATTCAAAAGCCCGTCATCTGGATTCGCGACCCTGTCACCATGAACATGGACCCGGCAGCTTTCGTTACG
>JBHHXO010000032.1:0-19114 GCA_046757125.1 Thiogranum sp. | reverse complement strand
GTAGAGCGGCTCGGGCTGGACGATATGCACCGCGTCGTGCTTGAGCAGCTGGCGAACTGCTGGAGCGAGGTGAAGGATTCCCCGGTGGCGACCGGCACCGGGGCCCGATGCGCCACCTCCACCATGGCGCCGATGTCGTCGACAGCGTCTGGAACCTGCTGGACAGGGCCTATGCACACTTTGGCGTAGTACCCACCCTGCTGGAACGTGATTTCAATATTCCGCCCTTGCCCGGGCTGCTCGGGGAAGTCGACCGGATTGCGGCACTGCAGGCGCAACGGGCACCCGATGTAGCATCCACATATGCCGGCCACAACTAAACCGGCATTCATGCAGCGGCAGTACGAGTTCGCCGCGCATATTCGCGATCCCGATCACAACAACGCGCCCGCCCAGGTGGAAGATCGCCGCATGAAAATCTACCGGGAACTGTTCTATAACAACGTGGAAGGTTTCCTGTCGAACGCTTTCCCGGTGTTGCGTGGACTGATGGACGATACGCACTGGCACGCACTGGCACGCGACTTCTTCGCCCGCCACCGCAGCCACTCACCGCTATTCCTGGAAATACCGCGCGAATTCCTCAACTACCTGGAGCAGGAACGGAGGGAACACCCGGATGACTTCCCGTTCCTGCTCGAACTCGCCCACTACGAATGGGTGGAACTGGCACTGTCGGTAGCCGAAAACGAAGAACAACCGGCTGCAACAATGGATCCACAGGGCGACCTGCTCACCGGTGTACCGGTGCTGTCCGCGCTTGCCTGGCCGCTGTCCTATCGTTATCCGGTTCACCGCATCAGTCCGGACTTCGTCCCCGCTACAGCGCCTGAACAAATGACCTACCTGCTGGTCTACAGGGACCCGCATGATGAGGTCGGATTCATCGAGCTGAACCAGGTCAGCGCGCGCCTGTTCGCCCTGCTCCAGGAAGACGCGACGCGCAGCGGGCTGGATGCACTGACAATCATCGCCGACGAACTCCGCCACCCGGATCCGGATGCGGTGATAAAAGGCGGAAAGCAGATCCTGCAGGAGTGGCGGCAGCGCGACATCATTGCGGGCACGCGCGCCTGAACGGCAACAGCAGACAAAAGCAACCGGGAAGGAGGCACCCGCATGTACCCCCTGATACAACTGCAAAGATTACTGGATATAACCCGCGGCCTGGATTTTCTGGCGCCCCTGGCGCTGCGCCTGTACCTGGTTCCCGTATTCTGGATGGCCGGCAGCAAGAAACTGGAAGACATGGACAGCATCGTTCAATGGTTCGGCAACCCCGACTGGGGGCTCGGCCTGCCGTTCCCCGAACTCATGGCCTGGGCCGCAACCCTGACGGAGGTGGGCGGTGCAATACTGTTACTGGTCGGCTTTGCAGTACGCTGGATCTCCATCCCTCTCATGGTCACCATGGTGGTCGCCGCGCTCACCGTGCACCTGCAAAACGGCTGGCTGGCGATCGCGGAAGCCACGGGCCCCTTTGCCACAGCGCGCACCGAAGGCGCCATCGAGCGCCTGGAAGCCGGCAAGCAGCTGCTGCAGGAACACGGCAACTATGACTGGCTGACAGAAAACGGCAGTTTCGTAATCCTGAATAACGGCATCGAATTTGCCGCAACCTATTTCATTATGCTGCTGGCGCTGTTCTTTATCGGTGGCGGGCGCTATTTCAGCATGGACTACTGGATCCGCCGCGCGTTCATGCGTGACGGCTAGTAAGGGCCTGTTAAAGCTGTTGAGGCGGCCTGATAAAGGAGAATGCCCCTACCAGTCAGGCGAGTTGAGCAGCGGCTGCTCTCTGCCCGTTGGCGGCACAGCCGGCAGCTCTTCAGGCACGGCTTCCGTGTCCAGCAGGTGGCCCCAGTCGGTCCGTTCCTTCATCCTGTCCTGGCGTTCAGGCGACACGAAAGCCTGCCCAGCGCGTATTTCCCAGCCGCCGCCCAGCGCCTTGTAGGTAGCGACCAGCCCGCTCACCACCTCACCGCGCACCGAAGTATACTGATCCTGGACGCGCAGCAGCGTCTGCTGGGTATCGAGTACACGCTGGTAGTCAACCGCACCTTCGCGGTACTGGACCAGGGCGAGATCCACTGAACGCTGTGCCGCTTTTACGCTGTCTTTCAGGTGAACACTCTGTTCGCGCGCACCCACGTAGGCGCTGATACCATCCTCGACTTCCTGCGCCGCTCTCAATACTGCATCCTGGTAATTCACCAGCAGGGCTTCCAGCCGTGCATCCTGCACCCGGACCTGGTTTTTCAGGCGACCGTAGTTGAGTATCTGCCAGGACGCCGAAGGCCCGTAGCTGTAGCCGACACTGTCTGACTTGAACAGGTCGCTGTTACCGTTGGAGCCGGTATCGCCGTTCAGCAAACCGATGGAACCTACCAGCCCGAAGCGCGGGTAGAGGTCGGATTTGGCCACACCGATCAGTGCGCTCTGGGTGGCCGCCTGCAGTTCGGCGCTGCGAATATCCGGGCGCCGGCGCAACAGGTCAGCGGGCACGCCAATATTTATCTGCTCCGGTGGTTCGGGAATTTTCCCCTGGCCCTGCAGCACATCGTGCAAATCGTTCGGCGGCATACCCATAAGAATACTCAGCGCATTCCTGGCCTGCCGGATCCGGCTCTCCAGCAGGGGCACGGTCGATTCCGTCGATTTCAGCAGGCTCAGCGCCTGGGACGGGTCCAGTTCGCTGACCGCACCGTTCTGGAAACGCACGTCGGCGATCCGGTAACTGCGCCGCTGGGTGACGCTGTTGTCGCGGGCTATGGCCAGGCGCTCTTCCAGAGTGCGCAACGCAACGTAGACACGCGCGACTTCCGCGGTCAATGACACCAGCGCATTATCGTAATCCGCAATCGTGGCCCCCAGATTGGCGCCCGCGGATTCGACACCGCGCCGGAAGCGGCCCCAGAAATCCAGTTCCCATGCGGCATCGAGTCCGATATTCGACTGTGTAAAGACATCGTCGGTAAAGGCGCTGTTGAAGTTGGGTGAATTCTTGCTCAGGCCCACCCGGGTGAGCGCGCCATTGACCTGCTGTTGCTGTGGATACTGCTGACCGATCGCGATACCCAATCGAGCCCGGGCCTCGAATATGCGCAGACCGGCCACCTGCAGGGGCAGGTTCTGCCGGTAGGACTTTTCGACCAGCCTGTCCAGAACCGGATCGTCGAACACCGACCACCAGTTTTCCGCCTGCAGCGCTGCCGGGGACAGTGCCGGGCTCTGCTCCTCCCAGCTTTCCGACAACTCCGCCTCGGGAGTCTCGAAGTCGGGACCCAGTGTCGTACATGCCGAAAACGCGAGGCAGGCTGCGCCGAGCAGGCTGCGTGCAACAAAGTCTGGTGGTGTCACGTGGTTTCCCTCTACCTTCCGCCGGTCTCGATACGTCCGGACGATTTGTTCAAATATACACCATCACCCTGCGCAATCTAACCCCGCAGGCAACGTCTAGAAATAACGGGACATGCGCAAGGTCACGTAACTGTCGTCCCGGAACGCCGATACCACGCCACTGTTTCCCGCGTTGATGAACCAGCGGCTTTCCAGTTCCATGTTCCAGTGATCGGTCAGCCTGCGTTCGGCCTCCACGCTCAGCTGCGCGGCGCGGGTATCACGATCGACCACGAAACCGGCCAGCAACTCTGAATCCTGGACATCGTTCAGCGTCAGGCGCGCACCCATGAAGATATCGTCATCGAACACAACCGGCGGAGCAACGGCGGGATTGCTGCTGCGACCGTCCCAGGAGTATTCCAGCAGCAGCCCCAGGTCCGTCGCCGACCCGGCCAGCTGATACAGGGTGTATTCGAAACCGCCTACGGTGGCCAGAAAGTGATCGCCGTGCTGCGCCCGCCACAGGCCCTCGAACTTCCATAGCCAGCCCTCGTAGGTAAACTGGATGTCGGTCCCGACCTGCTTGATCAGGTCGTAGAAGGGGACCAGGCGGGTGGCATTGCGGTTGAGCAGAAAACGCGGTTCACGGCTGGTACCGTTGAAATAGGAAAGACCGAAATCCCACGCGCCGATATAGTGGGAATAGCGCAAGGCAACGTCCAGGCGATGCTGTTCATCGCTCGATTGATACTCCGGGTCACCGTCCGTCACCAGGGGGAAACGCAGGCGCCCGTCCTTGCCGGGGAAGGTGCGCTCCCGGAACCAGGGCATGACAAACAGGCTGAGCGCGCCCCAGTCACGCTGGATGCTTAAATTGATCATCGGTTGCCCCAGCTTGTCTTCGGTATCGATATCCTCGACAAAGTCGGTCTGGTTGATAATATCGACCAGGTGGCGCGACTCGGCCACACCCCAGAACACCCGGTTCACGCCCACCAGCAGCTCCCACTCGTCGCTCACATGCAGCCAGTAGGCCTCGCGGATATCGAAATGTGTACGGCGGCTGTCACGGCTGTCCAGTCTGGCAAACGGGATGAAGTTGAACTGGTCGTCGCTGTTTTCCGGAAACAGGGTGATCTCGGGTTGCACGATCAGGGACGGCTGGAAGCCGTCAAACTGGTCGTCGAATTGCGCATCGTCGACAAACCCCCTCAGTTCCGCAGCGACAAATCCGGACAGGCGGGTATCGTACGCTTCCGCGAGCAGCGGGATTACGGCCAGCAGGTACAGGAATGTGCGCATGGTTGCCCCGGGCGACGGATTGTTCCGATTATAAGCCGGCATCGATATTACGCCACGTGATCCAGCCGGCCAGTATGGCCACGACAGCGGCCGCAAGATACATCCACTCGGCACCCACACCTTCCCACAGGTAACCGGCGATCAGGCTGCCGGCTGCGCCACCGGCACCGAAACTCATACTGCTGTACAGCGCCTGCCCGCGGCCCTGGTGACGGCCGGTGAAAAGCCGGTGGGTAAGATAGATGGCTACTGCATGGAACACGCCGAAGCTGGCCGCGTGCAGTGCCTGTGCAAAGGCCAGTATCCATAATTGCTCGACGAACAGGGCGATAAGCACCCAGCGCAGCGCCGTCAGCAGCGTAGCCGCCAGCAGCAGCCGGCGCGCACCGAAGCGCGGCAGCCAGGCGTGCATCTTGATAAATATGGCGATCTCCGCCACCACGCCCCAGGCCCACAATTGCCCGATAGCCGTCTCGCTGTAACCATGGCCGGACAGGTACAGGCTGTAGAAGGTGTAGTACGGCCCGTGGCTGGCCTGTATCAGAAAACTCACCAGCAAAAACGATATGACTACCGGGCTTTTCAACACCTGGCGCAGCGGTGTGCTGTCAGCCACCCTGTGCCGGTCGACGTGTTCCGGCACCAGCAGACTCGCGAGCCAGATACCCGCGAACAGAACGATCAGGACGCCCGGCAACAGGCCGGTTCCGGTTTTGTCGAACACGCGCCCCAGCACCGCAACCGCAACGACAAAACCGATAGAACCCCACAGGCGGATGCTGCTATAACGGTGTGATTCTTCCCCGAGGTGGTTGAGCGTTGTCGCCTCGAACTGGGGCAGCGCGGCGTTCCAGAAAAAACTGAACAGCGTCATCACCAGCGCCAGCATCCAGTACCCCTGGACCAGGAAAACGCCGGCAAAGCTGAGGGTCGCCAGCAGGCAGGCGATACGCACGATACGCATGCGCTTGCCGCTGTGATCGGCAATCCAGCCCCAGATATTGGGGGCGATAATCTTGGTCGCCATGATAATGGCAACCAGCTCGCCGATTTCCACCACGCTGAAACCGCGTGACTTCAGGTACAGCCCCCAGTAGGGAATCAACGCACCGAGCGAAGCGAAATAGAAAAAATAGAAACCGGACAGGCGCCAGTAGTACATGGGACGGCGGTCAGCACCTTTGCAAGGGTCAGACGTCGGGGCTGGAGGGAATAACCGGCGTTCGGGATTCCACGTCTGCATTCTGCCCGCGGTGGCGCAGATAGTGATCCATCAGCACAATGGCCAGCATCGCTTCCGCGATGGGTGTCGCGCGGATACCGACGCAGGGGTCGTGACGCCCGGTAGTCACCACTTCAACGGGCTCGCCGTCGAGATTGACCGAGCGCCCGGGCAGGCGCAGGCTGGAGGTCGGTTTGAGCGCAATACTGACCAGGATATCCTGCCCGGAGGAAATACCGCCCAGCACGCCGCCGGCGTGGTTGCTCAAAAACCCCTGCGGGGTGATTTCATCGCGGTGTTGCGTTCCCTTCTGGGCAATACAATCGAAACCGGCGCCGATCTCGACACCCTTGACCGCGTTGATACTGACCATGGCGTGCGCAATATCCGCGTCCAGCCGGTCGAATACCGGCTCGCCCAGGCCCGGGGGAATACCGGAAGCGACCAGGTTGATGCGTGCACCGACTGAATTACCTTCCTTGCGCAAGGCGTCCATATAGGTTTCCAGCTCGGCAACCCTGCCGGGGTCCGGGCAGAAAAACGGATTGTCTTCCACCGCTGACCAGTCTTTCAGCTCCAGTTCGATGGGGCCCAGCTGTGACAGGTAACCGCGGATTTCGGTACCGCACTTTTCGCGCAGGTACTTGCGGGCAATAGCGCCGGCCGCCACCCGCATCGCGGTCTCGCGCGCCGAAGAACGGCCGCCGCCGCGGTAATCGCGCAAGCCGAATTTCTGCTGGTAGGTATAGTCCGCATGCCCGGGCCGGAAGCGATCCATTATGGTGGAGTAATCCCTGGAACGCTGGTCGGTATTGTGAATGAGCAGGCCGATGGGGCTGCCCGTGGTTTTGCCTTCGAACACGCCGGACAGGATCTGCACCTCGTCGGCCTCGCGGCGCTGGGTAGTGTGACGTGATTTACCGGGCTTGCGCCGGTCCAGATCGCCCTGGAGATCCGCCTCGGACAGCTCTACACCGGGCGGGCAGCCGTCCACGATACAGCCGATGGCCGGTCCGTGACTTTCACCAAAGCTGGTGACTGTAAAGAGTTTTCCGATGCTGTTTCCTGACATACGGCGTTATTGTACAGGAGTTTGAGCGATGTGGAATTCGCCGCGGTTAAAGGCTTCCCTCCCTGCGCCGTTACCCGGACTGAGTATGTCACTCAATCTGAATCAACCTAATGAAGGGGCATTGCTGTGAGTCACAACGGTCATGCAATCGGTAACTACCTGGGTAAACCGATTTTTGAATCCATCGAGGTGCAGGACGACACCTATGTATTTGATCGTATCGCCAATTACGAGGACGACGAGTTTCCACTCGACCGTCTGAGTGAGAACGAGGTACTGGTCGAACCAGGACTTATCTACCGGCACAAGGACTGATGCCGCCTGCCAGGGATGGCGGCCCGACCGGGCACTAGATCATCTTCGAAAAACTCTCTTCTTTCTCGACCCGGTAGCGGTCGAACACCTTGCAGATATTGCGAATCAACAGGCGGCCCTTCGCTGTCACATCGATGCGGTGATCGCCGACCCGGACCAGCCCGTCCGCAACCATGCCTTCCAGCCGCCCCAGTTCGGCAGCGAAGTAGTCGCTGAAAACGATGCCGAATTCCGCTTCGATACGCTTTGTATCGAGCGTGTTGTTACAAATGAGCTGCTGGATGACCTCGCCCCGAACACGGTCGTCATCGGTGAGTGCAACACCACGCACGATCGGCAGACGCGGCACTTCCAGTTCGCGGCTGTACTCTTCGACCGTCATGCAGTTCTGGCTGTAGCCGCCCGGCATAACGCTGATGGCGCTCACCCCCATGGAGATCAGGTCCGAATCCGCGTGCGTCGAGTACCCCTGAAAATTCCGGTGCAGGGTGCCGGTACGCTGGGCTTCGGCGAGTTCGTCATCCAGCAACGCAAAATGGTCCATGCCGATGTACTGGTAACCGGCGGCGATCAGTTTTTCAATGGTCAGGGCGAGAATGGAAAGCTTTTCATCGGCGCTCGGCAGGTCTTCACGATTGATACGACGCTGGGGCTTGAAACGCTCCGGCAGGTGCGCATAGTTGAACACGGACAGGCGCTCCGGCCGCGCCTCGATGATCTTGTCCAGGGTCTCCGAAAAACTGCCCAGTGTCTGCAGCGGCAGGCCGTACATCAGGTCGATATTGATGGAACGGAAACCCAGCTCGCGCGCCTGGCGCAGTGCGCCCAGCGTCTGCTCTTCCGACTGCACCCGGTGTACGGCTTCCTGCACCCGCGGATTGAAATCCTGCACGCCAAAGCTGACGCGGTTGAAGCCGATGTCGCGCAAAATGGGCAGTGTATGTTCGCGCAGCTCGCGCGGGTCTATTTCGATGGAGTATTCCCCGCTGTCGTCCTCGTGCAGGTAGAAATTTTCGCCCAGCACGTGCATCAACTCGCCCATCTGCTCTTCGCTGAGGAAGGTCGGTGTACCACCCCCCCAGTGCAACTGCTCCACGCGCCGCCCGGGATCCACCAGCGACGCCTGCAGGCGAATCTCGCGGTACAGGCTGTCCAGGTACGGTTGCGCCCGGCTGCGGTCGGCGGTGACGATCTTGTTACAGGCGCAGTAATAACAAACGTGGGCACAGAACGGGATATGCACATACAGCGACAGCGGGCGCCGGCTGTTGTTGCTTTCCTTTACCCAGGCGGTGTAATCCTTCTCGCCAACCGCGGGGGAAAATTCCATAGCCGTGGGATAGGAGGTATAGCGCGGCCCGCTACCTGCGTAGCGCCGCACCAGATCAGCATCAAATTCAACGGTATTCGACATACACAACTCCACACTCCGGCAAATAATGCTACCAGCGCCCTGTATTTCGGGCCTTGATTTTCATCAACCCCGTACTAACCTGTTGCATCCAGCCCGTTGATATGGGTTTCATTGATCTTCAACAGCAACTGCCGGAACGGCAGAATGCGCTCGTCCTGGTGCTCGGCAAGTTTAAAAAACGGCAAATTCTCCTTGCCAAACATATAGCTGCCATCCGCCATCGAATCCCTCAACCTGCGCACGTCGCGTTCCAGTTCTTCCAGGAAATCCATTGCCGCGCCCATGGAATCCATATCGTACTCTGCGGCCATACGCAGGTCCTCGATTTCGAACAGGGCCTGGTCCACCAGATCCACATATTCCTCGGCTGTTTTGGGTCTACCCAGCATCTTCCACCTCCATTCAATATCGCTCAGGTTTCCAGCGCCGCCTCGAACAACGATCGACATGCCCTGAGCTGCTGCGCCTCCAGCAGGAAAACTCCCTGTCCGCCGCGCTCGAACTCCAGCCACAGAAACGGCACATCCGGAAAACATTCAACCAGCATTTCCTGGCTGTTACCGACTTCTACCACCAGGATTCCGTCTTCGTCCAGGTAATCGGTCGCCTGTGCCAGGATACGCACAACCACGTCCAGTCCCTCGCTGCCCGCCACCAGCCCGATCTCGGGCTCGTACCGGTATTCATCCGCCAGCTGCTGCATTTCTTCGGCCGAAACATAGGGCGGATTACTGATAATGAGCTGATAACGCTGTACATCAACGGCATCGAACAGGTCAGACTCGATTAGCTGTACCCAGTCCCGCAGATCGTGGCGCTCAACATTCTGTTGCGCAACTTCGAGCGCCGCGGCGGAAATATCGACCAGGTCGACGCGCGCATTTTCAAAATGGGCGGCGCAGGCGATACCGATACAGCCACCGCCGGTACACAGGTCCAGTACCCGCTCCACCGCATCCGGCTCCAGCCAGGGCTGGAAACCGCGCTCGATCCATTCCGCCATGGGCGAGCGCGGCACCAGTACGCGTTCGTCCACGTAGAACGGCAGGCCGGCAAACCAGGCCTCGTGTGTCAGGTAGGCCGCCGGCTTGCGCGTATCGATACGTTGCCGGATCAACGCCAGTACCGCCGCGCGCTCCTCCGCGGTTACCGCCGCCGCCAGGAAATAATCCGGGAACTGGGCGGGCAGGTGCAGGGCGTGGCGCACCAGCAGCAGGGCCTCGTCAAAGGCGTTGTCCGTCCCGTGGCCGAACACCAGCCCCGCCGCACCAAAACGGCTGGCGCCCCAGCGCACCAGGTCGCGGATGGTGTGTAATTCTGCCTGTGTATCCTCCTGCATCGCGCCCCGGCTCCGATTTACCGAATGTTTGCCTGCCCCTATCCCGACGTCCCGGTCAATGGGATAATGCGCGGCCATGAAAATGCACATTATACCGATGTTGCTGGCTGCCGTGCTGATATCGGCCTGCGGCCAGCCCCAGCCACCGCAGCTCAAACAGGCTACCCTGCTGCAGCCCGCGAAAACCATTACGGGCTTTCAGCTCACCGACCACGAGGGCAAACCCTTTACCCATGCAAACCTCAAGGGTAAATGGAGTTTCGCTTTCTTCGGCTACACCCACTGTCCGGATGTCTGCCCGACAGCGCTGTCGATGCTGGCGCGCGTCATGCGGAAACTCGAAAAAGACAACAGCCTGGAGGAATTGCCCCAGGCCGTCTTTTTCAGCGTGGACCCGGAACGTGATACCCCCGGACTGCTGAAGAAATTCGTACCCTACTTCCATCCCGACTTTATCGGCGTGACCGGTGACCCGCAGCAGCTCCGGCAGTTGACCCGGCAGATCGGCATCATGTACGGCAAAGCCCCGGGTGGCGATAAGAACAACTACCTGGTAGACCACAGCGCCTCTATCTTCCTGTTCGACCCGGACGGTGATTTCCTGGCGCTGTTTGGCACACCACATGACCCGGACCTGATTGCACAGGGATTTATCACTATCAAAAACTATTACGAGGCCAGCCGATGAGATCCTTTATCCTGACAGTATTGTTGTACACATGGAGCCTGCTTGCCGTGGCGGAACCGGCTGTGCTGGTCGAAAACGCCTGGGTACGCGAAGCACCTCCCGGCGCGCAAATGATGTCCGCCTACATGACATTGAAGAACACCGGCACCGATGACGCGGTTCTGGTCAGTGTTGCAAGCCCGGCATTCACGATGGTCATGTTGCACAAGTCGGAAGTCGTCGACGGCATCGCACGCATGCTGCACCAGGACGAACTCGTAATCCCGGCCGGGGGCGCCGTCGAACTCAAACCCGGCAGCTTTCACCTGATGATGCCCGCACCCGGGGAACGGCTGCAGGACGGGGACCGCGTGGAATTCGACCTGGGCTTCGCGGACGGCAGCAGTACACGGATCCAGGCCGACGTCAGAAAAAAGCCTTGAGCACCAGCCCGCTACAGAAAGACGCCAGCTGGCAGGATTACCTCAAGTCACTGCCGATCTACCCGCTGCCGCAGCACGCGGTGTCCCGGCTGACCTACAAACTGACGCGGATACAGTCGCCCTGGTTCAAGAACCGGATGATTCGCTGGTTCGCGGAACAGTACCAGGTCGACTGGAGCGAAGCGCGGTACCGGAACCCGGAAGACTATGTTCACTTCAACGCGTTTTTCACGCGCGCGCTGCGTGACGGCGCACGCCCCATCGCGGGCGACGCATCCACCGTCGTCAGCCCTGCGGATGGACATATCAGCCAGATCGGCAGTATTGACCGGGACGCGGTGTTTCAGGCCAAGGGACACAGTTTCAGTGTCACCGAGTTACTGGGTGGCGACACCGCACGCGCACAGGCTTTTCAGAACGGTCGCTTTGTTACCGTGTACCTGTCCCCGAGCGACTATCACCGCGTACACATGCCACTCACCGGCACGCTGCGCGAGACCGTCTACATACCGGGGCGCCTGTTCAGCGTTGCGGCACACACGACAAGAACCATTCCACGCCTGTTTGCGCGCAACGAACGACTGGTCGCGCTGTTCGATACCAGCGCCGGCCCGATGGCCATGGTGCTGGTAGGCGCAATCAATGTGGCGGCTATTGAAACCGTCTGGTCCGGGCTTGTGACCCCGCCCCACCGCAGCGCAATCGAGGTGAACGACCTGCAGTCCCGGCACATCGAACTGCAACGCGGCGCTGAAATGGGGCGCTTCAACATGGGCTCGACAGTCATCCTGCTGTTTGGCGAAGAGCGGGTGCGCTGGGATGACGGCCTGCACGCCGAACAGGCACTGCGCATGGGGCAGCAACTGGGAATCGCGGCCGGAGCACATGCTACCGGCCCCTGATACTCCGGGGAAAAGCCTGGCCACGGTGTATATTGCGGCCGGAATCCTGCTGTTCCTGCTACTACCCGGGACTACCCGCCTCGCGCAGGCAAGCCCCGAGTATATCCAGAGTGAGCAGACCGCAGCGGGCAGTGTTGAGGAGTCCCCTGAGTCCAGCGAGCATGCCTTCAGACTACCGACGCCGATGCGGGTATTTGCGGAGCTGGGCGACGTACTGCGCGAAAGCACGCTGAACCTGCACCTGCGCAACTACTATTTCGGCCGCACCCGTGACGTAAACCCGACTGTCGAGGCCTGGGCGCAGGGTGCCGGGCTCAGGCTCGCCACACCCTGGTGGAAAGACCGCCTGAACCTTGGCGCAACCCTTTATACATCGCAAAAACTCTACGGCCCTGCCGACAAGGATGGCAGCAAGCTGCTCAAACCGGGACAGAAAAGCTTTACGGTGCTGGGCGAGGCCTACCTGGAAGCGCGCCTTTTCAAAGACCTGACGATAAAGGCTTACAGACAGCGATCGAACCTGCCGTATCTCAATGCCAACGACTCCCGCATGATCCCCAATACGTTCGAAAGCGTCAGCCTGTTCGACTTTTCCGGCGAACGTTTTGTCTACGGAGTAGCCCGAACCTGGCGCATGAAGAAACGTAATGCAACCGACTTTATCAGCATGACGGAAGCTGCCGGCATCGACGGTCCCGACCGCGCAGTGACCACTGCCGGAGCCCGCTATACCTTTGCCAATGGCGCCAATGTTTCCATAGTGAACCACTATAGCCGCGACTTCATGAATATCTTTTATAGCGAAGGCAACTCACGCATACGCACGCGGATGGGCCTCGGGTTCCAGTTTTCAGCACAATACACAAACCAGCGCTCGGTAGGCGATCAGCTCGGCGGCGACTTTGATACCAGTTTCGTCGGCGCCAAGCTTGCCGCCAGTTACCGGGGCCTGCTGTTGACCCTGGCACGCACCTCCACGACGAACAATGCCAGGATCCGCAACAACTGGGGTGGCAGCCCAAGCTACATTTCTCTCATGATCCGGGATTTTGACCGTGCCGGCGAGGATGCCTGGCTACTCGGCCTGTCATCTGACTTCAGCTACTTTGGTGACAACAATTTCAGCGGCTTCATCAACTATGCGTGGGGCGATACACCGGACAACGGCGCCGATGCCAGCCCGGACGAGTCCGAGCTCGACCTCACCCTGGATTACAAACCCGAAACCGGTGTAGCGAAGGGGTTATGGTTCAGGTTACGTGCTGCCTTTGTGGACCAGGATGGCGCCGGCAGCAAGGATTTGCGCGATATCCGCCTGATTGCCAATTATGATTTTTCACTGCTGTAGATATCGCTTAAACTCCCTACCCTGATTTGACTGAGCCAACGGGAAACACATGGAATTTGAAAACGGCGTCCTGCATTTCACCTCCTTCTTCGCGGTAACACTGGGCATCGTGGTGCTGTTCCTGGGCAAGCGGGTCAATGACGCTGTCGGGTTTCTCCGCGAGTTCAGTATCCCGGAACCGGTGACGGGCGGACTGATCGTATCCGTACTGATTGCGCTGGTATACGTCACGAGTGGTGTCGAAATCGAATTCGCACTGGATGCCCGTGATGTCCTGCTGGTGTATTTCTTCACTACCATCGGCATTAATGCAAGCCTGAAGGACCTGCTGTCGGGCGGCAAGCCCCTCATCATCCTGCTGGTAATTACCATCGGTTACATGTTCGTGCAGAACCTGACCGGCATCACGGTGGCATCCCTGTTCGACCTGCCAACGCCCGTCGGCCTGCTGGGCGGCACCGTATCCCTGATTGGCGGGCACGGTACGGCGATTGCGTGGGCGCCAAAAATTTCCGAAGACTTCGGTATCTCGGGCGCCATGGAGATCGGCCTTGCCAGCGCCACCTTCGGCCTGATCCTGGCGAGTCTTATGGGCGGTCCCATTGCAAAGCTTCTTATCACCCGTTACAAGCTGAAACCGGCAGACACCGAACCACTTGACGTTGGCAAACCGGAAAAACAGGCACAGGGAAATATTGGTTATCTTGACCTGCTGGACGCCATTCTTGCCATTCATATAAGCGCCATCGTCGGCCTTCTTTTAAACGCGGAACTCGAAAACCTGGGCCTGAAACTACCCCTGTTCGTAACCTGCCTGTTTGCCGGCATACTCATTACCAACCTGATTCCCGATTCCTTTCCGCGCATCTCCGGAACAAAATGGCCAACCCGCACACCCGCCATCGCCCTGATTGCCGACGTATCGCTGGGTACCTTTCTGGCCATGTCACTGATGAGCATGCAGCTGTGGACGCTGGTGGACCTGGCGGGGCCCATTTTCACCATCCTCGGCGCCCAGTTCCTGGTCGCGGTCTGCGTAACCCTGTTCGTGGTATTTCCTGCCATGGGACGCAACTATGATGCCGCCGTTGTCTGTTCCGGGTTTGGCGGCATCTCCCTCGGCTCGACGCCAACCGCCATGGCCAACATGTCGGCCGTTGCGCAACGCTACGGCGCTTCGCACCTGGCGTTCATCATCGTTCCCCTGGTCTGCGCTTTCTTCATCGACCTGGTCAACGCGCTGCTTATCCCCTTCTTCCTGGCCAATTTCTGACCGCAGCAGGATTCCGGCCTGCGCCGAATGACGGAATACAGGCTAGCCCGCACTTTCCTAAACGAAGAAATTAACGGACTTGCCCCGGGCAAGATCAGCGATTGCTTCCGGGCGTGTGTTGTTCAGATACTGGTAGATAGCCGCGCGGGACTGGCTTCCCGTGTCACGTTGTTCGGTGGTGGGGCGGGCCTGCCCCATATTGCGTTCGGCAACAAAGCCGCGCGTCGACTGATAGGTGGCACGTTCTTTTTGCAGCAACTCGCCCTGCACGACCCGTTCAAGGGATTCACGGGTCCGCTGCCGCGGGCCGGCTCTTCCCACGGGCTCGACTGCTTCAACCGAAACAGGCTGCCTGGCGGTCCTTGTAGAAACCGGCGACGGCTGCAGGGCAAGCGTGACCGGCACTCTGCTGATATCCATCTGCGACGTTAATCCTGTGCCTACTGTCGACTTAGAGCGCGTATTCCGGGCAAAAGTTTACACCTTTTTTTACCCGCCGCACCCTGACAGAAAACCGTCGAAATCACGCCAGCAAGACCGACATCAATCACTTTTACATCAATGCGTTACAATCGCTACCTAAAATGAGCCGTCAGACCGGAAATCGCGCCGCCCGGAGAAGGCGTGCGCAAGCGTGCCGCTATCGATATATTCCAGTTCGCCCCCCATCGGGACGCCGTGCGCAATACGCGTGGTACGAATATCATGTGCACGCGCCAGGTCGCTGATGTACTGGGCGGTGGCTTCACCCTCCACCGTGGGATTGGTTGCGAGGATGACCTCCCTGAGTTCCCCGCCGGCAAAGCGCTCATCCAGCCGGTCGAGCCCGAGCTGTTCGGGTCCGATACCGTCCAGCGGCGACAGGTGCCCCATCAGTACGAAATAACGTCCGCGGAAACCGGTAGCCTGCTCGATTGCGTCGACATCGACGGGCGTTTCGACAATGCACAACAGCGTGGCATCACGACTGTCGCTGGCGCACAGGCTGCAAAGCTCGCTCTCGCACAGGGTACGGCAGTCAGCGCAGTTACCAACCTCATCCATCGCCTGCGCCAGCACCCGCGACAACTGCCGGCCGCCGTCCCGGTTACGTTCCAGCAGATGGAACGCCATGCGCTGCGCGGTTTTGTTACCAACGCCGGGCAGACACCGCAACGCGTCCATCAACTGGCTGATCAGGGGTGATGCGGACATGGGTGCCGGCTAGAACGGCAGCTTCATACCGGCCGGAAGATTAAGGCCCGAGGTCAGACCCGACATGCGCTCCTGGGTAACGGTCTCGACCTTGTGCGTGGCGTCATTGATGGCCGCAGCGACCAGGTCTTCGAGCATGTCCTTGTCATCGCCGACAAGGCTGTCGTCGATCACCACACGCCGCGCCTCGTGCCGGCCGGTCATGGTCACTTTCACCAGGCCGCCACCGGACTCGCCGGTCACTTCCAGGTTGGCGATCTCTTCCTGCGCCTTCTGCATATTGGCCTGCATTTCCTGAGCCTGTTTCATCAGGCTTCCGATTCCACCTTTCATGCCTTTTCTACCTCGGTCTTCAATTATCGACAGGGCGAATAGTTTCCCTGTGCAGGGTAGCATCAAACGCCTTCTGTATGGCTTTCACATTCGGATCGTCTGTAATGGCGCTCACCGCATCCGCCTGGCGCATTTCCTCGCTGCGACGCTGTTGCTCCGCCGGCGTCTCGTCGGCGCTGCGCTGTGTATCCAGCTCGAGTTTCAGCGTGACCTGCAGGCAGTCACACAGCGATTTTTCCAGGCGCTGCAGGCGCTCCTTGCTGAACAGCTGCCGGTGATTGCTGTCCAGCACCAGCCGCCAGCCATCGTCCCGGCGGCTTTGCACCGAACAGTTCATCGCCAGTTCACGCAACATACCCTTGAGCTGCATGGCCTCGATCAGTGCCGGCCAGTCAGCGTCAACTGATACTGCAGCAGGCGGTGTGGCTGCTTGCGGCGCTGTCGTTTGCGGTGCCGCCTTTTCAATTCTGCCGCTGCGGCCGGCGGCCGGTTTGGCGGCTGTTGCCGGCGCCGGCCTGGCCGCCACCTCGGCCTGCCCTGCCGCAGCCGGACGAAAAGCCAGCATGCGCAACAACACCATCTCCAGGCCACCGCGCAGGTCCGGCGCCAGTTGCAGGTCGCGCCGCCCGATCAGACCGATCTGGTAATACAGCTGCACGTCTTCGGCAGCCATACGCGCGGCAAGTTCCAGCACCTTGTCACGTTCTTCCAGGTGTTCATCCACCGCCTCGGGCAGGGTCTGGGCAATGGCAATCTGCTGCAGGCAACCCAGCAGTTCGGCGAGCAGGGCTTCGTAGTCGGGGGCCTGCTGCGACAGCCGCTCCACAATCCCCAGCAGCGCCGCACCATCCGCAGCGGCCAGCGCTTCCAGCAGCCCGATCACCTGCCCGCGCTCGATAGTCCCGAGCATGCTGCGCACTTCCGCCTCGTGTACCGCGCCGGCGCCAAAAGCAATGGCCTGGTCCAGCAGGCTGAGTGCATCGCGCATGCTGCCGTCCGCCGCGCGCGCCAGCAGGCGCAGTGCCGCGCTGTCGGTAGCTATCTTTTCGGCATCCAGCAGCTGTTGCAGGTGACCGCTGATGAGCGGCAGCGACAGGCGCTTGAGGTTGAACTGCAGGCAACGCGACAGCACGGTGGCCGGCAGTTTCTGCGGATCGGTGGTAGCCAGCAGGAACTTGACGTGCGGCGGCGGCTCTTCCAGCGTTTTCAACAGGGCGTTGAAACTGTGCGCCGACAGCATGTGGACTTCGTCGATCAGGTACACCTTGTAGCGTGCGCGCGTCGGCGCATACTGGACGTTGTCCAGCAGCTCGCGGGTATCCTCGACCCTGGTGCGGGACGCGGCATCCACTTCGATCAGGTCCACGCAGCGACCTTCGTCGATTTCCACGCAGCTCGAACACTCGCCGCAGGGCTCGGCGCTGACACCCGCTTCACAATTCAGGGATTTGGCGAAAATACGCGCGATGGTGGTCTTGCCCACACCGCGCGTGCCGGTAAACAGATAGGCGTGATGCAATCGGTCATGGTCCAGCGCATTGACCAGGGCCTGCAGGACGTGCTCCTGGCCCACCATTTCGGCAAACTTGCGCGGCCGCCATTTTCGGGCCAGGACCTGATAACTCATGAATAATCCGGTGATTCTCTGTAAGAGCGCCCGATTATAATGGAGGCGACCCGTACCAGCCACACCCCGGCGCCCAGGTCCACTGCTGCGGCTGCTCCCTTCCGGGCCTGACCGGGTTCACAGTTTACTGTCGCGAGGGGACCGATACAGGTCACCATAACGCGTAAAAAACCGGCCCTGCCGGCCGGCGGCGGCAATTGTAACAACTCGGCGCACATTCAGCCACGTGCAGGTCGCTGTCAACGCATCCCGCCGCATTGCGTTGTAACAGTTACGGATACCCGCGAGGACCAGCCATGTACCGGATCTGCCTGTTTATCACCCTCTGGCTACCGCTTTGCGTAACCGCCATGCCCCGGGGGGAGGCCCGCCACCTGCTGGCACGGACCGGTTTCGGCCCTGCGCAGACAGAAATCGAAGCCATGATGAAACTGGATTACGCGGCCGGCGTCACTCAACTCCTGTCCGGCGCCCCCGCAGCGGCCGGTACGCCCCCCCCGGACTGGGTCGGCGACTTACCACCCGCACGCGCCGAGCGGCGCTCACTGAACGAAGAGGAAAAGAAACAGCAGCGCAAACAGGCGCGCGCGTGGGCCCTGGAGCTGAAAAGCTGGTGGTACCGGGAAATGATCAGCACCCCGGCACCGCTCACCGAACGCATGACCCTGTTCTGGCATAACCACTTCACCTCCAGCCTGCGCAAGGTGAAATGGGCCCCGCTGCTGTACCGGCAGAACACCCTGTTCAGGCAACACGCAACCGGTAACTTTGCCGCACTGCTGCGCGCGGTGTCCCGCGATCCCGCCATGCTGATCTACCTCGACAACGCGCGCAGCAAATCCGGTAACCCGAACGAAAACTTCGCGCGTGAACTGCTGGAGCTGTTCACGCTGGGCGAGGGCCATTACGGCGAGGACGATATCAAGGCTGCTGCGCGTGCCTTTACCGGCTGGACACTGGACCCCGATCACGCCGGCTTCCGCTACGCCGCACGCTGGCACGACGCACGGGAAAAAACCTTTCTGGGCTGGACCGGCAACTGGGACGGCGACGACATTCTCGACATCCTGTTGCAACAGCCGCAACTGGCACGGCACATCAGCCGCAGGATGTGGCGGGAATTCGTGTCCCCGCAAGCGGACGAAAAAGAGATCACACGCATCGCGGCGGCATTTCGTAACAGCGGGTACGAAATCAAACCCCTGCTGCGCGAACTGTTACTCAGCAAGGCCTTTCGCGACCCGGCCGGCTACGGCAGCCTGGTCAAGTCGCCGGTGGAATTGCTGGTCGCGATACGCAACTCCGTTGAATTGTCGGGAAC
>JBHHXO010000031.1:0-19209 GCA_046757125.1 Thiogranum sp. | reverse complement strand
GACCTCGCGGCTGCCAATGGAAAGCAGTCCGGCTTCTGCGTATGTGCCGAGCGGGATGACGGCCGCCGATTCGATCGCGGCAGCCTGATCCTGGAAAAGAAAGTCCAGCTGCTCCTGGCGGAGACGGCCACACTGGGGCTTGTCGTCCGTGAACGGGGCGGGAAACAGGGCTTTCAGCGTATCGTCAACGACCAGATCCGCGGCGCCGGTTTCACGCTGGCGAACTTCATCCAGCCCGGGCAGGTGCAGGGTAATGGTATCGGCGTTGAATTCATTGCGCAGGTGATTTTCCAGACTGTCCAGCAAATCGGTCAGAGAGCCGGCCTGCAGAAGGTCCAGCGTCATCTGGTGCATGCGTTCGTTGAGCCGGTCGTTGTCGCGTGCGACATCGACCAGTTCCAGCAGCTTGGTCTTGATGTCCTGGTTCTGTTCGCGCAGTACCTGGACCTGGCGCTCGATCAGGGAGATGGCCGAGCCACTCGCATGGCTCAGCTGGATCGTTGTAAGCAGTTCGGGGCGCTCGGTAAAAAAAAGGGGGTGTTGTTTGAGGAATGCGGCAACCTGTTCGGCATCGGGTTCATTGATCCGCGTTTCAGCACTGGCTGTCGTTGTCATATTCGTATTTTCCCCTCATAAACAAAGGTGGCGGGCCCCGTCATCAACACTGGATGATTTGCGCCCGCCCAGCTTACCACAAGATCGCCGCCACGTAGTTCGACGTCCACCGTTTCTTTCAGTTTGTTCTGTATCCTGCCGACCACGACCGCTGCACAGGCGCCGGAACCGCAGGCCATGGTTTCTCCAACACCGCGTTCGAACACGCGCAGGCGGATACGGCCCGGGTCCACGATTTCCATAAAGCCAACGTTGACGTGATTGGGGAAGCGCGAATGTGCTTCGATCTGCGGACCAAGCCTGGCGACCGGGGCTGTATCCACGTGCGGGACTTCCAGTACGGCGTGCGGGTTGCCCATGGATACCACGCCCAGCTCTACCGTTTCACCAGCCGCAGACAGGGCGTAAAGCGGTGCGCGCACTGTCGCCTGAAACGGGATCTCCTCCGGCTCGAGGCGGGGTACGCCCATGTCTACGGTAATGCGCTCTTCGTCCTGGATAATCAGTTCAATCCGGCCCGCCGGGGTCTGTACAGGGATTCTGCTGGCATCGGTGAGTCCCTTGTCGCGCACGAAACGGGCAAAACAGCGCGCCCCGTTGCCACACTGCTCCACCTCGCGACCGTTGGCGTTGAAAATCCGGTAGCTGAATTCCGTATCGTTCTGCTGCGGGCGTTCCACCAGCAGCAGCTGGTCACAGCCGACGCCCAGCCGGCGGTCGGCGATATGGCGAATCTGGGCTGAAGTCAGGTCGACGGACTGGCTAATGGCATCTATCACCACGAAATCGTTGCCCAGGCCGTGCATTTTGCTGAAGGACAGTTCCATAGCGGAAGAGTACGGGCTGGCGGGTAATTTGCAAGCGCGCTGCGGGCAGACCAGAATTACAGTATGAGACACCGCCGTTTGCACGCATTTCCCGGCGTATGGCGACCGTGAGTTCCGTATCGACCCGACCGGTGGTGGATGTGCTGCGTCTGGAACGGGCCGGTCTGTCCGCCATAACCGGCCTGCTGGAAAAGTACGGACTGGTCTGTGAACAGGTTGAGGCGGATGCCGATATTCCGGGCAGTTTCTGGGGTGGTGCGGAAGCGGGCCTGATAGCAGACAGGTTGCTGGCGCGCGGCGACACGCCGGTTCATTCCATACTGCACGAAGCCTGCCACTACATATGCATGACGCCGTCCCGGCGGGACGGACTGCATACCGATGCCGGTGGGGACTATGATGAAGAAAACGCTGTGTGCTACCTGCAGATCCTGCTGGCCGGATACCTGCCCTCCGTGGGGCGCGCCCGGCTGATGCGGGATATGGACGCCTGGGGTTACAGTTTCCGCCTGGGTTCGGCGCGCGCCTGGTTCGAACAGGATGCCGAAGACGCCTTTCAATGGTTGCTGGTGCGCAACCTGATAGATGCATCGGGGCGGCCGCTCTGGAAACTGCGTGACACTGCCTTATAGGACGCCGTAGACGATAAAGTGCCGGTCGCTGGCCACTTCGACGCGGAGTTGGTCCAGACCGTGTTGCAGGAGCTGCTCCCGTACCTCGTCGGGCCGGTATGCGGCCAGCAGCGAGTTGAGAAAATCTTTCTGTAACAACGCGGGTTCGCCCGCTGCGTATTCTTCCTGCAGGCGTTCGGCCTGTGCGCGGCTCTCGGGGCGCAGCAGGTCCATAACAAAAACCCTGGAACCGGTTCGGCCAAACCTGAGCACGCTCTCCCACAGGCTTGCGGACTGCGCAAGGTGGTGCAGCAGGCTGTTGGATATGAGCGTGTCATAGTGCTGCAAGGGCAGTAGCGCGTGCGGCAGGCGTTCAAGAAAATAGGCGATGCGTTCGTCCAGTGCTACAGCCCCGGTGTCCGCTTTCGCCAGCTCCAGCATGGCGGCAGACGCATCGACACCATGGATCCGGCAGCCGGGAAAGCGCAGTGCAAAACGTCGGCAGATGTCCCCGGGGCCGCAACCGAGATCCAGGACGGATCCGTGCAGTTCAGGCCCCAGATGCCGGACGACCAGTTCGATGAAGTGGTTATGCGGCTGGCTGAAATCGGCGCGCGCATAAGCCAGCGCCTGGGCGGGATCATCCATGAGTTCCGGTTCAGGGATCCTTTGCACAACAGGCCCTAGAAAGCGGGGATTGATTCGGATTCGAACAGGTTGTCAATCGTTTCGCGTGCGCGCACCCGGTATGCGTCTGCGCCGTCTACCAGGATTTCAGCAGCACGCGGCCTGCTGTTGTAGTTGGAACTCATGGTAAAGCCGTAGGCCCCCGAGGAACGCACGGCGAGCAGGTCGCCCTGTTGCAGGGCCAGCGCCCTGTCCTTGCCGAGAAAGTCCCCGGTTTCGCACACCGGCCCCACGATGTCCCAGTTACCGGGGTCTCCGCTGCGCGGGATTACCGGCACAATAGCCTGCCATGCGCCGTACAGTGCCGGCCGGATCAGGTCGTTCATGGCGGCATCGACAATGGCGAAATTCCTGTCTGCGCTTTCCTTGAGGTACTGTACCTCGGTGACCAGGATGCCGGCGTTGGCTGCGATCGCGCGTCCGGGCTCGATCAGTATTTCCTTGTCTGAGCCCGCCAGGCGTGCCATCAGCGGTCGGACGTATTCCCGGGGTGAGGGCGGGTGTTCATCGTTGTACTGCACCCCGAGGCCTCCCCCGAGGTCCAGGTGGTGGATATCGATACCCTGTGTTTCAAGGCGGTCGACGAGTTCCAGTATCCGGTCCAGTGCATCGACAAAAGGGGAAATGGCTGTGAGCTGGGAACCGATGTGACAATCCATGCCCTCTACGCGGAGGTGAGTGGCATCAGCGGCCTGCCGGTAGGTGTTCAGCGCGCTAGCCACGCTGATCCCGAACTTGTTTTCCTTCAGGCCGGTGGATATATAAGGGTGGGTGTTGGCATCCACATCCGGGTTCACGCGTAGCGATACCGGTGCCACGACACCGTGGACCCGGGCGACTTCATTGAGGCGTGCAAGTTCGGCGGCCGATTCGACATTAAAACAGCGGATGCCGGCCTGCAGCGCCTGTTCCATTTCCCCGGCGGTTTTTCCAACACCGGAAAAGACCACCTGCGCGGGGTCGCCGCCGGCGCGTAGCACCCGGGCGAGTTCACCGCCGGAAACAATGTCAAAGCCCGAGCCCAGCCTTGCCAGCAGCGCCAGAACCGCCAGATTCGAGTTGGCCTTGACGGCATAGCAGACCAGGTGCGGGTGGTCGCCCAATGCCTGGTCAAATGCTGTCCAGTGGCGCTCCAGCGTGGCGCGGGAGTACACATAGAGCGGCGTGCCGTGCGTCGCGGCGAGCTGTTGTACGTCCACCTGCTCGGCCAGCAGCCGCCCGTCCCGGTAAGAGAAATAATCCATTAGCGCCCGTCTTTTTCTTCCTGCGACCCGGCGTCATCCGGAAGGTAAAGCGGTCCGGCCTGACCGCAGCCGGACAGCATGGCGCCGACGCCGGCCAGCGTGATAATCATCCATAGCAGGTACTGTGCCCAACAGGGTTTCATGGTCTTTTCCCGAGCGTGTGGTTAGCGTGAGTATACGAAGCCGTGGGCAAAAGCCCAAATACTGTCGGATTGTTGTGCGTGCCGGCAGGCGGGTGAACGGGTACCATGTACGCGCGCGATCAGGCGCAGCAAACACATTCCACCTGCGCTATTCGGTGAAGATCCATAAGCTTAACAGGGAATACAGATGCTGGAGATGCTGGAAATCGAACCCCGCCGGGCAGCGCGCTGTGCAGTGATCTGGTTACACGGACTGGGCGCCGATGGAAATGATTTTGCCCCGCTGATACGCCAGTGGGGCCTGGTCGACGAACTGGGGGTGCGCTTTGTATTGCCGCATGCCCCGCAGCGACCGGTTACGCTTAACAACGGCATGGTGATGCGTGCCTGGTACGACATCTGTGACCTTGAATTCAGCCGGGGAGAAGACCGGCAGGGTATCGAACAGTCCCGGCAGCAACTGTTGTCCCTGATTGAGAGGGAGCGTGAGCGCGGCCTGCCCGGTGAAAACATCCTGCTGGCCGGGTTTTCGCAGGGTGGTGCACTGGCATTGCATACCGCGCTCCGCTATACGGAGTCACTGGCCGGGGTGCTGGTGCTGTCAGCCTATCTGCCGCTGGCCGAGCGGCTGGCAGCGGAACGACGCGCCGACCCTGATCTGCTGGCCATCCGTATGGATCATGGGAAACAGGACCCGGTGGTGCAGTTTGCGGTGGCGCAGCGTTCCTGTGCATTGCTGGAAAAACAGGGTTACCGTGTGGATTTTCATGCCTACGAAATGGGGCACAGCCTGTGCCCGCCACAGATAGAGAGCCTGAAGCAGTGGCTCGCGCGGCAACTGGGTTGATACACATCAAGGACGCCCGAGCCCGCCGTCATGCACAATATGCCACTATGAATTTACCTGCAGTAACAATGGTCATCGCCCTGTTGACAGCACCCGGTGTTGCCGTGTCCGGGCCTGGTGAGGGCGCCACGCTCTACCGACAGAACTGTGCTGTTTGTCATGGCGTCGACGGCGACGGCGGTGTCGGTATCCCGCTTAACCTGCCCGATTTTCTTGCCGTCGCCAGTGATGACTACCTGCGCAACACATTGCGCGACGGCCGTCCCGGCCGGGTCATGCCGGCATTTCCCAACATGAGTGATGCGGATGTCGATGCCGTTATCGCTTATATCCGTGGCTGGTCGCAACAGGCCGCACCGGTTTATCACAATGGCTCGCTGTCGGGTGACCCGCAGCATGGCAAGCCGTTGTATGACACGCACTGTACGGGTTGCCACGGTGACAGGGGTCAGGGCGGTATCGGTACCGGGGTAACGTTCTCGCGCCCGCGCGAAGCACCCGTGATGGCGCCGGCACTGGACAATCCCGGCTTTCAGGACTCGGTCAGCGATGCCATGCTGAAGGCAACACTGATGCGTGGTCGCAAGGGAACCCCCATGCCTTCGCTGGCGTCGCTTGGCTTGCAGGAAAAGGATGCCGATGATCTGGTGGCCTACATGCGGACCCTGAGAATGGAAGTCCACGTCGAGGACGGGAAAATACGGGAACCGGTTATCCTGTACGAGTCTGAATACGATCTCGAACAGACGCTGGAGAATCTCAAGCAGGCGGTAGTGGGGCGTAATTTTCGCGTTATACGCGAGCAATATCTGGATCAGGGCCTCGCTGCAGAGGGCAAGGAGGACAGGCGCAGGATTATTCTCTACTTCTGTAATTTTGCGTTTCTTAACGATGCGCTTGCCATCGATCCAAGGGTCGGCCTGTTCCTGCCGTGCCGCATCACACTGGTTGAAACCGGGCATGGCGTACAGCTTATGAGCATCAACCCGAGAAATCTCAGCCGTTTGTTCAACAACAGTGAATTGGACCGCTACTGCGAGCAGATGCACGACCTGTACGCGGAAATCATGGAGGACGCTACGCTATGAAGATCTTGCTGCTGTTGTTGGCGTTGCTGGTGTCACCGCTGCTGGCTGCCCAGGATCTGTTCATGGTGCGTTCGCAGCTGCCGTTTCCGGAAGCCATGTCCATGTTGCAGCATTCGATCGGCGAGAGTGGTTTCCGTATATCGCGTGTGCAGCGTGTCGATATCGGTTTGACAAAGTCGGGTTACAAAACGGACAAGTACCGCATCGTGTTCTTTGGTGACCTCGATGAGCTGCACGAGGTCAGCGAACGGCACCCGAACCTGATACCCTACCTGCCGTTGAAAATCGCGATATTCGCAGAGAATGGTGAAACACTGTTGCTGGCTTCAAGCTTCAAGCACCTGCGCCCCTTCTATACCAGTGCTGACCTGATGCAGAAATTTGACCGGTGGGAAGCCTCCATCCGGGAAATCCTCGAACGGGTGCGAGTCGCCGAGTAGTGTGACTACGGCTTGTTCCTGATGCTCTGAAGCGCCTCGTTCAGCAGGCTCTCGATGCGTTTTTTGTAGTTGAGGAAGTGGACTGACTGCACGCCGTCGGGGCTGCCGTTGACCAGCATGGTCGGGCTTACATCGATGTCCGAAATGTATATCGGATAGCTGCTGCCGCTGCGTCGTTTACGGGTGATGTGTTCCGCTACCTTGCCGAAGAGGTCATTGCCGAATTCCAGTACGGAGAACTCGCGCTTGCCGCAAAATATGCTGAAGGAACCGTGCCGTTTGTCTTCCAGGTCACCAATGATCTGTACATCCATGTAGCGAGGCGGGCCGGAGCCGGTCGGGACCCTGACGGGATCAGCTGTGTACTGGTCCTGGTTGTCGCGGTTTATCTGGTAAAACAGGGGGTCATTGTCCTCCTGCGGGTTGCCGGATACATGCATGTTGCGTAACCGGTAGCGCATATTGTCGAGGAAGTTCTGGAACTGGCCAAGCAGTGTCTGCCGGTCATGAAACGCGACACTCTGGTGGAACAACGAGCCGCGTTCGTCCAGGATGTACACCTGCGCACGGCCACCGTGAACCCGGTAGAACATCTGCAGCACGCCTTCGCGATTCTTTTTCAGTGCTGTCGACAGCGGTGAGTCGTCCAGCATCTGCTTGTCTATGCGTATCGGGCTGAACGCAGCCTGTGGCTGACCGAGATAATTCAGCAGCGCAGCCTGTGAGTCCAGTTCCTGGTAGCGCGGTACGTCATTCTCGCACTGTAATACATAGTAGTTCTGTCCTATGCGCAGTGCGTAGCGTGCGTGCCTGCGCCAGTAGTTACGGTAGAAATATTCACAGAAGTCACTGAAAAGTGTTTCCAGGCGCCGCGCTATAATGGCTCCGCGTGAAGAAGAGAAACTGAAACAGGGGACCGGCGGTGGTATTTTCCCGCGGTTCACGGGTAACCAGGCGAAGTAATCACACAGGCAGTCGAGCAGCGCAGCGGGACCGGAGTAACGGAAAGTCAGGACCTCGCCCCACGAAGTCAGGGCGATCATCTCGAATCCGGTCGCGAGATTTTCCCACAATCCGCCATAGCTCAGGGGGTCGACACGTTCGCTGACCAGGTGCATGCCGTTGCGGGTGAGTTTCGACATCGGGTCGTGCGCCAGGTTGATGAACAGTCCGGCTTGCCGGATGGTTGCCTGGTCGGCCAGTGCCTGCATGTCGCTTTCCGGTGTCTTTCCGTTGGGGAACATTTGCTGCAGGCAATCCAGAACGCAGCGCAGTTCCCACTGGCTGAGGCTGCAGTCCGGCGGCTGGATACTGATCGTCGACGGGTTGCGATTGATCAGGCCGTTGAAGTGACACCAGGCCAGCAGCTCCAGCAGTCCGGCGGTGCGTTTCAACGGGGTATGCCCGGTTGCGTCATGGCTCGGCACGTTGCCTCTGTAGATGGCCCAGCCACTGTTCTGGTTTTCATCGATGCGGTGCAGCGACAGACGCTCTTCGGAGAGGTCCCTGGAAACACCGGGGTTGATCATTTCGACCTTGCCGGCCTTGCGCTCAAAAGCCACATAGAGTTTACGCCCCAGCAGGTTGAGGTCTGCCGACTTGATCGCCAGGTCGCCGTTAGTGTCACGCCCGAAATGTGACAGGGCCCGGTAACTCTGTGTCAGTTCCTCTACCAGCATATGGCGTTCCTTCAGCACACGCTTGATCTTCCATTGCCGACGCTGGTCCAGTGACGCCAGTTTGCTTTTGCTCCAGCCCCAGGTCTCGATGAGTTCGCGTACCGCTTCCCGGCGCCAGGACTGTTCACGCCCGCTGTCGGGCTTGCTCATGGGTTCGTTGACCTTGAAGTAAAAGCAGCGCCTGGCCAGGTCCAGCCGCTCGAGCTCCCGGCGCGAAAACAGGTATTCCTCGACGGTGTTGCACATCATGACATAGGGGTCGAGCTGGTCCAGCTGGGCTTCCGCATTGTGAACCGCCTTTTTAAAGCGAATAGCCAGCATCTCGATATCCGGGTACTGGTTGGCGTAGGCTTCCATCAGCAGGATTTTGAGGATGGATTTATACGGCGAGTCGACGGCCTTGTAGAGCTGCCACAGGGTAGCGCCGAAAAATTCCTCGATGGGCAGCTGTGACAGGCCCCCGAAATCCACTATGTCGCCGGCCTTGACAAAGCGGTTGGCGATGAGTCGTTCGACATAGGTGTCGTAGTCCTGTTCGTGTTCCGCCGGCACCAGCCACCAGACCGGGTAGCGTCCGGCAACCAGGAGCCCGGTACGGTAGAACTCGTCCAGCAGCAGGTGGTGCTGGGAGCTGCCGACGTTTTCATTGCTTAACTGCTGGTGTTCCTGGCGGCGGAAGGAAATGTCGTCCATGAGGAAAAAATGAACTTCCAGGCCCAGCGATTCCGCCCAGCTTTGAACGCCATCGGCCTTTTCCCGCAAGGCGGCAATATCCGCTGCAGGCAGGCCGGGGCGATGGCAGATCCAGATATCGAAGTCACTGGATTTCGAGTAGGCGATCGTGCCGGTGCTGCCCATCAGGTACAGCCCGTGAATGGAATAACGTCGCTGGGCGCGCCGCCGGTAACTGAAGCTTTTTGCCAGTTTTCGCGCCGCCTGGATACAGCGCTTTCCCGGGGTGAAGTCGGAAATTCCACACGGTGTCCTGTTGGACAGATAGCCCGGTAACATCGGATGGTTGATATGAAACAGCAGGGGCAGCAGGCGGATAAAAATGCGTTGGCGCAGCTGCAGGGAATCCTGTACCCGGTGCAGGCGATCCTTGTTCAGCGCCAGGAAGCGGCGCTTGACGGCGCGCAATTCCAGGGCATCGATTTCGATTCTGTTGTTGCGGCTGAAATCCGCCGTGACAACACGCTGCCCTGTGTCCTTGCTCGGCACAGCCTTGTGGGAATCCGGAACCTGTTTGCGGGGGGTGGACACGGAAGCCGGTCGCTATAGAGCGATAGAGTGCCCGCTTTGCCGGGAGCGCGCCTCTGACAGTGCCATGCCGGCACGTTTGAGCAAGGTGCTCGCGTTATCCTTTTTTCGCCAGCCGGCGACCCCGTAACAGGTAGACAGGCTGCCGGCGCTGAATTCATCGTCTGTTTCCGCCAGTCGCCGCGCGAGTTTTCCGGCAAGCTGCATTGCCGACTGTTCCGTCGTCTCCGGCAGTACCAGGATGAATTCGTGATGTTCGTTGCAGCCTATCAGATCCGCCCAGCGTAGCTGGTCTTTCAGAAGCCGGGCGATGTGCAACAGCAGCTGTTCCTTGCCTGTGTCACAGTGAACTTCCATCATGATGACGGACATCGCGCTGTTATAGCGTCTTGAGCGCGCAACCTGGGGCTCCAGTGCCAGCATGATACCGCGTGAGTTCAGCAGTCCGGTAACAGTATCGGTCAGCACGTGCTGTTTGAGTTCGTCGTTCAGGGTGGCGTGTGCCTGCTCCAGTTCAACCTGCTTGCTGACGTCAATAAACAGGCGGGCCTGCTCGTAGCCTTCGCCCGGCAGGTCGATGCAGTGGACCTCGAAATGGCGTTCGGTATGGTTGCGGTCGGTCCAGTTGATGAAGGTTTCCCTGCCCAGCAGCACCCGTACCGGATGGTTGCCCAGCTGCGCGGGTTCCCGGCCTCGCAGGTCGCTCGCCTGGACCCGGCCCACCAGTTTCTCGAATGCCCGGTTATAGCCGCATACACAGCCCTGTCTGTCCATCAGCACTACCGCAAACGGGCAGTTATCAACAATCGCAACAGCATGTTTCGGGGAAAGATTTTCCGACATCGGATTGATACTCCAGAACAGGTGTCAGGCGCACAGCGGCTACTCCCCTGTATATCGGAATCTGTGACCGGATCTTTATCGGGAGTGTGTTCCCGTTCACAGGCCGGGAACGTGTGGTCGGGAGGTGTCCGACCCGTTAGTCGTATTCTTCGGCGCGCAGGGCTTTGCCGTGAACCTTGTCAACAGGGTAGCGCTGCTCGTTGATCCGGATCTTGTCCCGGGCGGCGGCGATCAGGTCAATATCGAGCTGGTCTGCCGTGCGGATCAGGTAGATCAGGATATCAGCCAGTTCGAGGCGCACGGCTGCTTCTTTTTCGGCGGACAGCCGCCGACTTTGATCCTCTGTAAGCCATTGAAAATGCTCTATTAGCTCGGCAACTTCCGCTATGAGCGCCATGGCAAGATTTTTTGGCGAGTGAAACTGCTGCCAGTCGCGCTGATCGGCAAAAGCCGCCAGTTGACGGCGCAGTTGTTCCAGGCTGTCGGACTGCTGGTTGCTGTTCATATCGCTAATTAAATCATACCGGGTGCCGATAAGCCTAAGACCGGAATATTGAGTATAAAAACAGACTCCTGGCTGATTACGCGATGCCCACGCTGATGCTCCAAATTTTTATCACCCTGGCGGGAGCTTTCGGCTGCCTTCAATTTGCCACGGCGGCCGAGATCAGGGGAACCGTTACGGTTGAATACAAGGGCATGTTTGATCCTGACAGCAATGCACAGACCTACCCGGTATCGGTCGCCCTGTTACCTGCGAGGGGGCAGAAGCTGATACGCAGGAGCCCGCGTGAGGAGCTGGTGGAAATTGTTGATAACCGCTTGCGCCCTGCGTTTATGACCGTGCAGAAAGGTGATCGCATCAGGTTCATAAACCGTGACGAAGTGCTTCACGAGCTGTTTACGCTGTCGCCCGGTGAACCGGTGTCCCTGCAGCTCGGAAAAGTATCCGGTCAGGCATCGCAGCAGTCGTTGCTGCTGGATCAGTCCGGCACCATTCATTTCTTTTGCCGTATTCACAGCAAGAGTTACGCGCGCATTGAAGTGGTTGATACACCCTATCTGCAAATGGTGAAGCCCGGGCATCAGTTCCATTTTACAGGGCTGGCAGCGGGTGAGTGGAAACTGCGCCTGGCATCGGCGGACGGCGAGCCCCGCTGGTTGCCGGTCATTGCCATGACTTCACCTGCACCCCTGCGGTTGACCGTTGTCTCCCGGGGTGGCGGTTACGGCGTCGGCAAACTCAGGCCCGGGGCGGGTATCGCAGCGCTCTACCAGGATGAGGAGCGGTAAGGGGCGCTTATGAATATTGAACAGAAAAATACGCTGTTCATTATTTCGCTGGTGCTGCTGGTGCTGTTCGGTGTCGCAGCTGCATCCTTTCTGCTGGTTCGAGATCATGTTGCTGACAGTATCCATAACGACCTCAGGCGTGCGCAGACGGTATTTGTGCAGGCCCAGGGCAACCGCTTTGACAACCTGCTTACAGTCGCCCGCAGCCTGCGCGATGAACCCAGCCTGATAGCCGCCTCACTGACCGGTGACATTGCCACGGTTCGCGGCATGCTCGACGACCTGTATCCGCGCCCGGGTTCGGATTTTATGGCTGTCTATCTCGATACCGGGCCCGGTGGGGTGGCCGGCACGGGTAACAAGCCGCACTATACTTCACCGCAGGTATTGAGTTCCCCGGCGCTGCTCGGCCTGGTGCGCGGCCTGACGCAGGGCGAGCCGGTCAGCTTCGGTAATGCGTTGTTGTACGACAGCTGGTTGCAACTGGTTGCGATTCCGATTGAAAGCCCGCTGGGTGGCCGGATCGGTGCTCTGCTGGTCGGCAAGCGCTTTGGCCAGACGGATTTGCAATCTCTACGCCAGCTGGTAAACGCCGACATGGCCGTCTTCAGCGGTAACCAGTTACTGGCGAGCAGCATCAGGGGATTGCAAGCAACGCTGAGCCGGATAGACAAATCCGGCAGTACGATAGACAGAGGTGTTTTTGATGTCGGTAACGAGCGCTTCAGTTTCCGGCTGCTGCCGGCACTGAAACGGGCCGGTGACAGCGATCCGTCAGCCATGGTGCTGCTGGCAGCGAGGCACTCAGCCTACTGGGCGCCCTATATTACTCTGGGTGAAAATGCGCTGTATTTCTCGGCGCTCATTCTGATGCTGGCAGCGCTGTTCGGCATCAGTATCAGCAGGCACACGCTGACCAGGCCGATCCAGCTGCTGGCGCGCGCCACCCATGCGATAGCCAGCGGTGATATGAGCCACAAGGTATCGGTGAAGCGCAATGACGAGCTCGGTCAGCTCGGCGCTTCGCTCAACACCATGGTCGGCGCACTCAATTCCTCCCAGGGCGATTTAAAACGCAGCCGGCAACGGTTCCGGGATTTTGCTTCCAGTTCGTCGGACTGGTTGTGGGAGACCGATCGTGGTGGTCATTTCACTTTTGTTTCCAGCAGTGTCTCCGAAACCCTGGATATCTCGGCGGAGCACCTGCTGGGGCGTACACCGGCAGAGAGCTTCCCGGGCAGCAGTCTCGGCGAGCTGATGGCGGCATTGCGCCCGGTCGGCAATAAGCAGGGCTGGTTCAAGAATATAGAGATCTGGGTGCGGGCGCCGAATGCAGACGAGCATTGCCTGCGTCTGAACGGTGTGCCGGTATACAGCGACAAAACTTTCATGGGTTATCGCGGCACGGCCAGTGATATAACCAAGCTCAAGCAGGACGAAAAACGCATGGTGATCCTGGCCAACCAGGATCACCTTACCGGGCTCTCCAACCGGCGCCGCTTCCTGGAGGACCTGAACCACGAAATACGCCGTGTGGAACGGCACGGCCAGTACGGTGTGCTGCTGCTGGTCGACCTGGATCACCTGAAACTGGTGAACGATACGGCCGGCCATGCCGCCGGCGACCAGATCATTGTGCAGGTGGCCGGATTGCTCAAGCGCGCATCGCGCGACCAGGATTTCCTTGCCCGCATCAGCGGCGATGAATTTGCTGTCGCCTATTCGGCCATGAGCGAGGAGCAGGGGTTTGAAAAGGCCGCCCAGCTGCTGGAGCGTATCAATGCGCTGAAACCGCGCTACGGCGGCCGCACGCTGAACATATCGGCCAGCGTAGGCATGGTTACCTTCCCGTGCCAGGGCAAGGTGCCGGTTGAATTGATGGCCAAGGCAGACGCCGCCATGAGTGTGGCCAAGGCGGGTGGCCGCAACCGCGTCCACCGTTACAGCGAGACCGACATGATGCGCGAGCGTATGGATAACCAGCTGGTGTGGAAGGACCGCCTCCTGGAAGCGCTGGAGAAAGACAATCTGCACCTGGTGTTTCAGCCGATCGTTTCAGTGTCCAGCAGCCGGGTACACCACTACGAGGTGCTGGTACGCATGCGCGAAGACAACGGCGCCCTGATCGCACCGGGGAAATTCATTCCTGCTGCGGAGCAGTTCGGCCTGATTCAGCGTGTCGACCGTCAGGTCGTCACCAAGGCTATCCGGCATCTGGCGGACCTGCCGGCGGGCATGGCGAACGTAGGCTTTTCGATCAACCTGTCCGGCCTGTCGGTGGGCCGGCAGGATATGTACGATCTGATCGAGCAGGAGATTCGTGAGGGAGGCGTCGATCCGGGCCGGATCACTTTCGAGATCACCGAGACTGCGGCCTGTGAGCAGATCAATACGGCCATGGAATTTTTCCAGAAGATACGCCAGCTGGGCTGCCTGGTCTCGCTGGATGATTTCGGTGTCGGGTTCTCGTCTTTCTCATACCTCAAGCACCTGCGCGCGGACATACTCAAGATCGACGGCAGCTTTATTCGTGACATTCACAACAGCAGTGCCGACCAGCTGTTTGTCAAGGCGCTGGTTGACGTGGCGCGTGGCATGGGTATGCGCACTATTGCGGAATTCGTGGAAAACGAACAGGTGTTCGAACGCGTGCGCGGCCTGGGGGTCGACTATGTGCAGGGTTACTATCTGGGTAAACCGCAAGGCACGCTGGAGCCGGCGCGTGAAGAAGCCGACGGAAACGTCGGCGCCTCGGTTGCCTAGGCACGGCTTCCTGCGCTGACCCGGTAACGCACCGGAGTTACATCAGGCGGTTTCGAGCCTTTTCCGGGCGCGCTCGATGGCGGCTTTCACCTGCTTCGGTGCGGTGCCACCGAAATGATCGCGTGCCGATACCGAGCCCTCCAGGGTGAGTACGGCGTAGACGTCATCCTCGATTACCTCCGACAGGGCCTGGAACTCCGCCAGGCTCATATCCGGCAGATCGCGCTGACTCTCTATTCCCAGGCGCACCGCCTTGCCGACCACTTCGTGCGCGTCGCGAAAAGCCATGCCCTTGCGCACCAGGTAATCGGCCAGATCTGTTGCCGTGGAGTAACCGCTGGCCGCGGCCAGGCGCATCTTGTCGGCCTTGACCTGTAGCGCGGGCACCATGTCGGCGAAGGCGCGCAGGCAGCCCAGTACGGTGTCCACGGTATCGAACAGCGGTTCCTTGTCTTCCTGGTTGTCCTTGTTGTAGGCCAGCGGCTGGCCTTTCATCAGCATCAGCAATCCCGTCAGATGGCCGACTACACGGCCTGACTTGCCGCGCACCAGCTCCGGTACGTCCGGGTTTTTCTTCTGCGGCATGATGCTGGACCCGGTACAGAAGCGGTCCGGCAGGTCTATAAAATCGAACTGGGCCGATGCCCACAGGATCAGCTCTTCGGAGAAGCGTGACAGGTGAGTGAGCAGCAGTGCGGCACAGCTGCAGAACTCGATGACAAAGTCACGGTCGCTGACAGCGTCCAGCGAGTTCTCGGCCGGTGCATCGAAACCCAGCAGTTCCGCGGTGTAGTGCCGGTCAATCGGGAAACTGGTGCCCGCCAGTGCAGCCGCGCCCAGCGGCATGACGTTGACGCGCCTGAGGCAATCCAGCAAGCGTTCGCGATCACGCTGCAGGTTCTCGAACCAGGCCAGCATGTGGTGGCCGAAGCTAACCGGCATGGCAACCTGCAGGTGGGTGAAGCCCGGCATCAGCGTGTCGACTTCGCGCGCCGCGAGATCCAGCAGCCCGGCTTGCAGGCGCAGCAGTTCCTTGCAGCTTGCGTTGATCTGGTCGCGCAGATACAGGCGCATGTCGGTTGCGACCTGGTCATTACGCGAACGGCCGGTGTGCAGCTTCTTGCCGGCTTCCCCGATCAGCGCGGTCAGGCGTGCCTCGATGTTCATGTGCACATCTTCCAGGCTGACCGACCATTCAAAGCGGCCCTGTTCGATGTCCTTTTCGATCCGGTCCAGGCCGCCAATAATGGCGTCGCACTCGCCCGCGCTGATTACCCCGACCTTTTTCAGCATGCGGGCATGCGCGCGCGATCCCTGGATATCGTAGCGGTACAGGCGCCGGTCGAAATTCACGGAGGCGGTAAAAGCTTCTACAAAGGCATCGGTCGATTCGGTGAAACGGCCGCCCCAGGGTTTGTCGCTGCTGGCATTATCGGTCATAACGGATCTGGTCAGGTTCAACAGCGCCCGAGTATACCTGAAAGTCCTGTAACACTCGGCCGATATTCAGTGAATCAGTGCTGAAAGGCCGGCCAACGGGGCCGTATTGTCACCATGAACCAGGGAAATTCCGCCAGCCTCAAATCCAACCGGCAGGAAGCGCTGTTCCTGCCGGGCTTCTGTGATATCCGCATGGTATTTGCCGTGGTGGTGATCGCCGAGCTGCTGGCATTTGTGCTGGTGCTGGCCGGTAACCGGAATGACCCCTGGAGCGTGCTGGGCCTGACCTCCCTGTTTCTGCAGTGGATCGCGCTCAGCAGTGCCGGGGTGTTGTGCCTGGCACGCCCCATGCTCGCCCGTGTCGGCAATACCGCGGCGGCACTTAGCAGTTACCTGCTGCTGTTGCTGACCACGGCCGTGATTAGCGAGCTGGCCTGGCAACTGGGCGGCATGCGGGCTGTGTCGGATGCTGCCGCCCACGCCGGTTTTCTGTTTCGTAATCTGGGCATCAGCGCCATCCTGAGTGCGCTGGTGTTGCGTTACCTGTATGTCCAGCACCAGTGGCGGCAGAAAATCCAGGCCGAGGCGCAGGCGCGCGTGCAGGCGCTGCAGGCGCGTATTCGGCCACACTTCCTGTTCAACAGCATGAACAGTATTGCTTCACTGACGCGCAGCGACCCGGTAAGGGCCGAGCAGGCGGTACAGGATCTGTCGGACCTGTTCCGTATCTCGCTGCACGATGCATCCGAACGGGTAACGCTGGAAGAGGAACTGGAAGTGGCGCGGGGCTACCTGCGTATGGAAGCGCTGCGGCTGGGTGATCGTTTGCAGGTGGAGTGGGATATCGAACGCCTGCCACGCAAGCGGCTGGTGCCCTCCCTGATCCTTCAGCCGTTGCTTGAAAATGCCGTTTACCATGGCATAGAGCCATTACCGAAGGGTGGGCGCATCGGCATCAGAGGTCAGGCGGAGGGGCGCAGAGTGTCCATAACAATCTGTAACCCACGGGTGCCGGACAGCGCAGGTGGACACCCCGGAGGCAACCGCATCGCGCTGGAAAATATCCGCCTGCGGCTGCAGCTGGCGTTTGGCGAACAGGCTGGTGTGGCACTGCGGGAAAATGGCGATCTGTTTGAAACCACCCTGTATTTCCCCAGGGAGAAGATGCAATGAAATGCCTGGTTGTCGATGATGAGCCACTGGCGCGGCAACGGCTGGTCCGCCTGCTCGAGACAATGGAACAATGTGAAGTCTGTGGTGAAGCCGGCGATGGCGAACAAACCCTGCAGGAGGTTCAGCAATTGCAGCCCGACCTGGTGTTGCTGGATATACGCATGCCGGGAATGGACGGGCTGGAGGCGGCGCGACATCTCGCCCGGCTGGAAAGTCCGCCGGCGGTCGTGTTCACCACCGCCTATGGCGATCACGCGCTGGAGGCATTTGAAACCCAGGCGGTCGATTATCTGCTGAAGCCCATACACCCCGAACGCCTGTTGCAGGCGCTGGAAAAAGCCCGGCGTCTGAGTCAGGCGCAGTTGCAGGAGTTGCAGGAAGCAAATATCGGGGGCAGCAGAACGCATCTGTGTGCCCGGACCCGCGGCAACCTGGAGCTTGTTCCGCTCACGGAAGTCGTCTATCTACAGGCGGACAGCAAGTACGTTACGGTGCGCTCCCGCAGCCGGCAGATCCTGATCGAGGAGTCCCTGAAATCGCTGGAGAAGGAATTTGCGGGCAGTTTCATGCGCATCCACCGCAATGCGCTGGTGGCGATTGCGGCGATTCGCGGGCTGGAAAAGAATGCCGATGGTCACTGTTGCGTCGTGCTGGACGGTATCGAGGAACGACTCGAGGTCAGCCGTCGTATGCTGCCGGACGTGCGCAAACGCATCAAGACAGGGGTGGTCTAGGTTCAAAAATATGCTCTTGGCACTCCACCTGTTTCCCTAATCGCTCCCGCGCTGTATCCAGCGCCTGGTCCAGGTAGCCACCGTAGAATTCCAGCGTGGTCACGCCAACCATGCGTTCCGCCAGTTCCGCGCCATGGCGATCGACAAACAGCAGTGTCGGTGTCACAAAGACCTTGTAGCGGCTGGCGAGATGCGTTGCATCTGTCTGTTTTCCGGTGAAATCGATTATTCTGATACCAGGATCCAGCACCAGTTTGCGCATCAGGACGCGCTGGTCATAATCCCGGTCAAGCAGCGTCGGATTGAGAATTTCCTCTTCGAGCAACGTGCAGTAGTCGCAGTCGTCAGCGGCAAATTCCAGCAACAACGGGACACAGCTGCGCTCCGCCTGGCGGCCGTCAAGCGCCAGGTCGCGCGCCAGGGGAACGCCCTGGGACGTTATCGGGAGGGCGCTTGCCAGCGCGGCTGTCGCCAGGATCGCTGTAGCCCACTTGCGTCTGTTGTGCTTCACTCGCTATGCTCCCGGGTCAATTCTACAGGCAAGACGGCCCGCATGACTGATTCCAGACTTCGTATCGCTACCCGCAAAAGCCCGCTGGCATTATGGCAGGCAAACCACGTGCGCGATGTGCTGATGGCGCGACACCCGGACCTGGACGTGGAACTGCTCACCATGACCACCCAGGGTGACAAGATACTCGATACGCCGTTGGCCAAGGTCGGTGGCAAGGGACTGTTTGTCAAGGAGCTGGAGACCGGCATGCTGGAAGGACGGGCCGATCTGGCCGTCCATTCCATGAAGGATGTGCCGGTCGAATTTCCCGAAGGGCTGTGTCTGGCGGCAGTCCTGCCGCGCGAAGACCCGCGTGATGTCCTGATTTCAAATACCTGGTCGAGTATCGACGAGCTGCCACAGGGTGCCCGGCTGGGCACTTCCAGTCTGCGCCGCCAGAGCCAGTTACGCGCGCGCCGCCCCGATTTGCGGATTCTGGACCTGCGTGGCAACGTAAATACCCGTCTGGCGAAGCTCGACAGCGGCGACTACGACGCCATCATGCTGGCCGCAGCCGGCGTGAAACGCATGGGCTGGAAGGCGCGCATAAGTGAATTCCTGCCACCGGAGCGGTTCCTGCCGGCAATCGGCCAGGGCGCTATCGGTATCGAGATCCGTTCGGATGACGCACGCCTGCAGGCGCTGGTCGGGGAACTTAACGATGCGCAGACGGCGACGCGTGTTGCCGCTGAGCGGGCACTCAACGAGGCGTTGCAGGGCGGCTGTCAGGTTCCAATTGCCGGCTACGCGGAACTCAGCCATGGCGTCATCCTGTTACGCGCGCTGGTAGGGCGACCGGACGGCACCGAGCTGGTGCAGGGTGTTATCAGTGGCAAGCCCGGGGATGCAGAGGAACTGGGCCGTGTGCTGGCGGAAGACCTGTTGTCCCGCGGTGCGAAGCAGATACTGGACGAAGTCTACGGCGAGGCCGCGGGGTGACAGCGACGGCCGCTCCCCTGCGGGGAGTCG
>JBHHXO010000030.1:0-19471 GCA_046757125.1 Thiogranum sp. | reverse complement strand
CATCACAAGCCTGTTGCCGCCTGGGGTCAGCTCCGGCAGCCATGGCGCCTGCCGGGCCATGGCTGGCCAGCAATACCTTGTTGACTGTTATCATCGCGCCACCTGAAAACGCCGGTGCTCCCCTGTTGCGAACACCGGCGTTTCCGCTTGTTTCCCTGTTACAGCTTCTTTGCTGATGATTCAGACAAAGAAATACACGCCAAACGCAATAGCCAGTGCAAAGGCCAGCGCCATGAGGTCTTCCTTGCGGTCACTGCCGAAAATGGACAGCGCGGAACCGCGGTCGAATTTTGCTTCCTGTTCACTCATTTTTCATCACCTCGCTTTAAACCTTGTCGCTGACCAGCATCATTACCACAATCAATGAAAGGACTGCCTTGGTGAAGCCGACGATGCCGCCGATAACCGCAGGTTGACCACCCGCCTGGCGCATGGATCCAACGGTAATCTGCATGCCCAGTCCCACCAGGCCGAAGGCAAACAACCAGGTGATCCACTGGCGGAACTTCTTCACCTTCTTGGCCGTGTGTCGTACCGCCTTGTGTGCCTTTTTCAGGATCTTGTTGGCATCCTTCGACATCACTTTGGCATTTATCAGGCCGCGAATAGCCGTATCATCGTCAATGGACATGACCTTGCCGTTCTCCAGCAGGCGCTGCAGCGCTGTTTTACGTGCCTCGACCTGAACTTTCCCGGACTCGGATTGCAGTAACGCAATCTCTTCCGCCTTCAGGAGTTTTTCTTCCTTGAAGCCTGTTTCGGCGGTGTTGCCGAAGTACTTGCCCTTGTAGTGGTTGGCCGGTGCGAACATGCCGGTGGTCGACAGTGCGAACATCAGGATAAAACCCAGTACGAAGAGCGGGAACTTCTCGAAGATGACGGCGCCCACGTTGACCTTGTGGGTGGATTCTCCTTCACGTTTCACGTACCAGATAGCCAGCCAGACAACGATAATGGGCAGTACCAGTACGCGTGTGATATTGAAGATTTCGGCCACTTTCAGGGTCTCGATCCCGTCGGGCTGATAGGCCAGTGCGGCGCCGGCGACCTGTGCGGAGTTCAGGATTCCGGTGCCGGCCCAGGCGCCAAACTGGACGTGCGACATTTCCAGCAGGTTGCCTACGATCGGGAAAATGAACATGCAGCCCACGCCCCACAGCAGGATGGTGCCGATGGTATAGGCGATTTCCACCGACCTGGCCTGGACCACCGGTGCCGCTGCGACCGTCGCCGAGACCCCGCACACACCCATCCCGGCCGAGAGTACCCCGCCCATGGAATTGGGGATCTTGCGCCTGGCGCCCAGCCACAACACCATGCCGACCGAACCCAGTACGAAAAAACCGATCATGACAATGGACAGGCCGCCCAGGTTTTTCAGTTCGGCCGCACTGTACAGGGTGCCCAGCAGGATAACGCCGGTTTTCAGCCCCAGGCGTGACAGGCGAACACCGTTCTCGGCCCAGGCGGGCACCCTGAACACATTGACAATAATGATGCCGGCCACGATACCCAGCACCACGTAGTTAAGGCCGAGCAGTTTGTGGATATATTTTCCGGTGTCGCCGACCTTGCCCATGCCGGTGCTTATCACGGCCACTTCGGGGGCAATGAACCAGCGTACCAGCATGGCGATGAGCAGGATAAACATGCCGCCTGCAATCGATGATGAATAGTAGTCCCAGTGACCATCTTTGTGGGAACCGAACCACTGCCATATACCCATAATTGCCGCGACAATACCGAAGTACAGGGGCAGGGTGGTTAGTTCAGAGAGGTATTTGTATTTCTTTCCGTTAGCCAGGTGGTCGATGTAGGGTGTCAGGGTACCGCTGTCAGCAAGCCACCAGATGGCTAGCATGATAACCCCGATTATAAATAGTGCCGGCGATTTCTGCGTGTAAACCATAGCTGTCTCCTTGTTCAGAACGTATGATCCGGAGGTATTGCTGTCAGGCGTCTTGCCTCCAACTGCATTACTGCCCTTTTGGTGCATAAGCGTTGCGGGTTTCCGGTGTTATCCATGCCCCTGGCAGGCCCGCTTCCAATCAAACCATCACTGTCTTTCCCGAAACCCGGAATAAAAAATATTAATAAGTGCTTTGTGATAATAATTATCAGGATAATGGCGACCGGTGCATGAAAGGGAGAAACCGGTTGCTAGCCCCCCGGTGTTGAAATTATTGGTAACGAGCCGGTCGCAACAGTGCCCTGTTCTGATATGACTGAAAGCTGTGGTGAAATATTCCCTGACCGGGGATGAAAAGTGTAAAAATAGCAGGCCCAGGGTCAGAATGCGGTGGTCTTTGTTGCGTGTTGTCTATCCAGCGGATCTTAGTCCGGGTAGCGAATCTCCAGTACCACAAAAACCGCTTTCCGCTCCGCGATCTGTAGTGTGACTTCGTCGTCCAGCGTTTTCTTCATCAATGCCCGCGCCATGGGTGAGTCCATGCTGATCCAGCCTTTGGCCGGGTCAAACTCGTCCGGCCCGACGATGCGGTAGGTGAGGCGTTCGCCGGTGTCGTTTTCCAGCGTGACCCGGGCGCCGAAGTAGATGCGCTCGCGGTCACCCGGTGGTTCGGAAACCACTTTCAGTTCCGGCAGGCGTTTTTGCAGGTAGCGGATGCGCCGGTCGATTTCGCGCAGTTCCTTTTTGCGGTAGATGTATTCGGCATTCTCCGAGCGGTCGCCTTCGGCAGCCGCGGCTGACAGTGCGCGGGTGACGCCGGCGCGCCGTTTCCAGATGGCGTTCAATTCATCCTGCAGGTGCCGGTGCCCCTCTGCGGTGATATAGAGAGAGGATTTTGGCGCGGGTGGGCGGTAGCGTCCCATACGGGGTTCGGTGAATCGCTGTCAGTGCGGGCGGGTACGGACGGGCGGCAGCGCCGCACCGGCGCATTGAAACGTTTCTTCGAGGCGTTGCGTTAAATGCATGGCGTATACCTTCTGCCTGTCAGGCTTGCTACACTGGGAATGCGAATATCTTGGAGTTGCCGGGGCATGTCAATAAACAATCGCTTTACCCGCATACTGGTTGCAGGCACTGTTCTGCTGGTGCTGCTTGCAGGTGTGGCCCGGGCAGCGCAGTGGTCGGCACCCCTGAAAGAGGGCGGTACGGTCACGGTCGACCCGGATACCAACCGTGCCACGCTGCGCAAGAATGGTGTGGAGACCCAGCTCTGGGACGGTGTGCACCAGCTCGAAGACGGTTCGACGCTTACCATTCATTCCGGTACGGCGGTCCCTAACCAGGACATCCTGCGTGCCCGTGAGTTGCCGGCGAAACCGCAGCCGCCGGAAGTCGATCAGTGGTCGGGGGCGCCGATTGTCGGTTACTCACCCTGCGAGAAGCTGGTGCGGCGGGTCTGTGGTGCCGATCAGGCCTGTGCCGGCGCCGATGCCTGTGACCCGGCACGACAACTGCTCACCATGGAGCAGCGGGAGCGCGCGGCGAATGCCAGCCCGAATTACATGACCCCGGCCAGCAGCCAGTGCCAGCAGGCCGAGCTGGATCGTGCTTATTTTGCCAGCTGCAGCATCCCCGGGGACAAGCGCGCCCGGTGATCATCGAGCCGATCAGTGAACGGCAGCAGGCGCAGGTGCGTGAGGCGACCCTGGCCTGTCTGCACCGGGCCGGGGAGTTGTTCCGGATCGAACTCCAGCCGCTGCCCGTCAGTTTCGATCTGAGCGGGCGGGCTGCGGGCATGTACCGGTCGGGGCGTGGCGGGCGTGCCATTCGCTATAACCCCTACCTGTTCGCCAAGTATTTCGACGCCAACCTGGGTATCACCGTGCCGCACGAAGTGGCGCATTACGTTACGGACCGCTTGTATGGTCTGCGCAATATCCGTCCCCACGGAGTGGAGTGGCAGACCGTCATGCAGGCGCTGGGGGCCGAGCCGCGCGCTACGGCGCGCTATGACCTTGAAGGGATTCCGGTGCGTCGCCAGCGTCGTTTCAGTTACCGTTGCGACTGCAATACCTACCAGCTTAGCAGCGCCCGGCACAACAGGATCAGGCGCGGACAGGCGAGCTATCATTGTCGTGCCTGCGGAACCGCACTCGTTGCCGCGGAATGAACTGGCAGGTGTATATCATTCTGTGCAGTGACAGCTCGCTGTACACGGGGATCAGCAACGATGTCGAGCGGCGCATGGCGCAGCACGCCGACCAGCGCGGTGCCAAATATTTCCGCGGGCGCCGCCCCGAACAGCTGGTGTACCTGGAATCCGGCCATGATCGCAGTAGCGCGAGTCAGCGCGAGGCGGTCATCAAGAAACTGAAACGCGCCGACAAGGAACGCCTTATTCAGTCGGAACACAATGAACTTGCCGGCATTGCCGGATAGGAGGGGTATCGGGATGCGGATTATATCGGTGTTGCTGCGGGTGTTTTGTTTCCCCGTGCTGCTGGTATCACAGGCGCAGGCGGACAGCGCCGTACTTGAAAGTCGTGTCATGACGCTCGACCTCGCCAGCCGGGTGGCAAGCGCTGCGGTTAAATCCTGTGCGGATTCAGGTTACCAGGTAAGTGTCGTGGTGGTGGACAGGAGTGGTGTGCCGCAGGTCGTGATGCGCGACGTCTTTGCCAGCCGTTTCACTATCGAGATTGCGCAGCGCAAGGCCAACGCGGCCGTTCTTTCCGGTACCAGCACAACGGACCTCAGAAAGAACCGCGCGGATATCCGCGCAGACCTGAATGAAATCGACGGCATCCTGGTGCTGGACGGCGCACTGCCCATCCGTGCGGCGGGCAGCCTGCTGGGTGCGGTCGGGGTGAGCGGCGCGCCCGGTGGTGACAAGGACGAAGCCTGCGCGCGCGCAGGTATCGAAAGTGTTCAGGAACAACTGGATTTTATAGAGTAACCGCCGGCTCAGCTGTTGCCGGCGGACGGTTCCAGCGTGGTGCGCAGGTGGTCTATAAAGTAGCGGACTTTTTTCGCTACGAAACGCCGGTCCGGGTAAGCGGCATGAATGGCCATGGGGATCGGGGTGTAGTCATCCAGCACGGTCCGCAAGCGACCGTCTTCGATGCAGCCGTCGATCAGCCACAGCGGCACGATCGCGATGCCCATGCCGGCCAGGACAGCCTCGCGTATGGCGTCGGGGCTGTTGGTGCTGAAACGGCCGTTGACGCGCACATTTTCGTCTCCTTTCCTGCCGGTGAAATGCCAGATGTTGCGCGTTGCCAGCAAGGTGAATACCAGGCACTCGTGTGACTTGAGATCGCTCAGCGTCGCGGGTTCGCCGTGCTCGGCCAGGTACGCCGGACTGGCGACGGTTACGCGGGCACAGGCGCCGATCTGTTGCGCGATCAGGCTCGAATCCGCCATCGGCCCCATGCGGATCACCACGTCGATGCCCTCCTTGACGAGATCGGTGTTGTGGTCGTCCAGGATCAGGTCCAGTTTGAGGTCGGGGTAGGTCGCCATGAACTGCCACAGGTGCGGCAATACCTGCAGGCGTCCGAAGGCAATGGGCATGCTGACGCGCAGGGTGCCCGCGGTTTCCGATTTGCCCCGTCCGACACTGGCTTCCGCCTCGGCGAGTTCGTCGAGAATCCGCGTACAGTAGTCGTAGTGTTCCTTGCCGGCCTCGGTCAGGTTGAGCTGCCGCGTACTGCGGTTGAGCAACCGTGTGCCGAGCCGCTCCTCAAGGGCGATAACATGCTTGCTGATGGTCGGCTGGGACAGCCCGGTCTCGCGCGCAACGGCGGAGAAGCTGCCTGCTTCCACCACCCTGCGGAATATCGACATCGAGGCGAATGTATCCATCGCGGGCTCCCGCTTATTCGAAACAGGAATATAGTCTATGCCAATTAGCGCTATTATCAAATTTATCTGAATATTCTAACCTTTTTTTCCAGTCGCCTGACGTGTCAATATCGGGCCAGCGAACCAGGGGGGGTACCGCATGAAGCATTCCATAATCCTGTTCGGCAGAGAGGTGCAGGTTGAAGTCAGCCGCCGTGCCGAAAAAGCGTTGCAGGCCCGGGACAAACCGGTGGTTGCCGTTGTCCACCTGATATTCGGGTGCATGCTGGCCAAGCGCGTCTGGTTCAGGGATGCGGTGGACGACGAGGTGGTTCCGGTTAGCGACAAACTGGGGATGTCGTTCAACGTGGTGCGCTACGCCATATGCAGCCTGAAGCTGATCGACTGCGGTGCAGAACCCGAGGATTTTCCGCTGGCGCTGGAAAAGGGGCGCTTTGTGCCGGACACCGTAAGTATCGATTACCGCAAACACGAATTCACAGGCAAGTTCAGTTATATCGCAGGCAGGGAACAGGTGCAGGATGCACTGACGGATCCGGCACTGGAAACACGCTAGTACCATTACTGGAAAGGCAGGAGAAGATACCCATGTCATCAGCAGAAGCAGAGGCAATCAAGGCGCGCGAGCGCGACAACTGGATGTCGGTGGCAGCAGGCTGGCACCGTCGCGATGAACTGTTACGCAAGGGCGCCGCACCGGTGAGCGAATGGATGCTGGCGCGCGCGGGCATAGCGGAAGGCCACCAGGTGCTCGATATCGCTTCCGGAACCGGTGAGCCGGCGATAGCCGCCGCCCGCCTGGTGGGTGACAGCGGTCGCGTAACCGGTACCGACCTGGTCGAGGAAATGCTGGTATTTGCGCGCGACAAGGCGCAGCAGGCCGGACTCGATAATATCGAATTCCTGTGCAGCGACGGTGAGGCGCTGGATTTCGCCACGGAGAGCTTCGACGCGGTCACCATACGCTGGGGGCTGATGTTCATGCCGGAGCCCGCCACCTGCCTGGCCAGGGTACACAGTCTTATGAAGACGGGCGGCCGTATATCGATTGCCTGCTGGTCTGACCCGGAAAAGAACCCGTTTATCAGCCTGCTCACGAAGACGCTGGGCAAGTACATGGATCTCCCTAAACCGCCACCGGGTGCACCGGGTATTTTTGCCTTTGCCGATCCTGAACGCCTGCGCGCCGTTATCGAAGCGGCCGGTTTCAGGGATATTGAATTACAGGAGATGGAAATCGATTTCATCGAGCTCGACAGCGGCCGTGCCTACTGGGAAGCGATGTCGGATATGGCTGCACCGGTCATGCAGTTCGTCAACCGGATGGACAGCGCCACGCGCAGCTGGTTTATCGACGACGTGATTACCTCCGCGGATGCGCTCAAGCAGGATGGCGTGCTGCGTATGCGCGGCACGACCTGGGTAGCCTCCGCCGTAAAATAGACGGGAAAAAGGGGACGGAGGGAATATATTTTAATCCCTCCGTCCCCTTTTTCCCAGGATATCGTTCACTATCGACTGGTAGAAGCCGGTATGGTCGAAAGGTCGCTGTATACGTCGTTTCGGTAAGCCCAGGTTCCAGCCGGCCAGTTCCAGGTGGTCTGCGCGCACGGTGCCCATGAATTTCCCCCACGTTGCCGATGCGACGCTGACCTGGCTGTCGTTGTCGCCGGCCTGTTGTTGCAGCACGCGGGTCTGTTTACGGTACAGCAGCGGCATTTCCTCAACCGGCCGGGAGCCTGCCCACGAGCGGTAACTGACGTCGGCGCGATCCGGTGTGTCATGGTTGAACTGTGCGCAGGCCTGCGGCGTGAGTTCCAGGATGCCGGGGTACAGGAAGCGCCGGGCAAAGGACTGTACGAGGCCGCGGGTCGTTTCCACCCAGTGCACCAGTTCCGATCCGTGGTGCGGGGTTCCTATGGTGGTCAGTGTGCGGATGCGATGTGCGGGGTCGCCGTTGTTGATCAGGTGGCGCGCATCCAGACCGCCCATGCTGTGGGCGATCAGGTGAATGCTGTCGGCCTGGAGCTGGTCGATGAATGATTGCAGTACGCCGGCGCGATTGGCAATCGACGTGGCGGAGGGTGTGAGTGGGTAGTATACGGATACCCCCGGCGCCTGCAGTGTTTTCCTGATGGCCCTGAAATAGCGAAACCCCGGCCACACCCTGCGTATGACGTCTGCACCAAGAATGCCGTGCAGAAACACGATGGCCTGTCTGGAATCCTGCGCAACAGTATGCATGTGTCGCCCGTATCCTTTTCCATTCACAGGATGGTCAATATAGAGGCTAAATGATGCGGAGGGAACAGCCGGGGCAAACATGTGGCTGGCGGATACGGATCCCGGCCTGGCCCGGTGCCATTCGGGATAAACCGGATTTACTGTTTGAACAGGTCCGCTCAATGCTTATTATCCACGCATGACAGATTACCGTACCGCCCCGCTACCCGGTCCCGGGCTTCCTGCGGGGATCCCCTACATCATCGGCAACGAGGCTGCCGAGCGTTTCAGCTTTTACGGCATGCGCGCCATCCTGGTGGTGTTCATGACGCAGTATCTGCTGAATGCCGATGGTGCCGTGGACACCATGGGCGAGGCCGAAGCGAAGGGCTGGTATCACCTGTTTGTGTCTGCGGTCTATGTTACGCCCTTGCTGGGGGCGCTGCTGTCCGACGGTGTGCTGGGTAAGTACCGGACCATTATCCTCCTGTCACTGGTTTATGTGCTGGGCCATTTTGCCCTCGCGGTCGATCATACCCGGCTGGGTCTGGCGATCGGTCTGGGTCTGATTGCCGCGGGGGCGGGGGGGATCAAGCCCTGCGTGTCGGCGCACGTGGGTGACCAGTTCGGGGAGGGTAACCGGCACTTGCTGTCCCGCGTGTTCAGCTGGTTCTATTTCTCGATCAATCTCGGGGCGTTCGGCTCCATGCTGGCCACGCCCTGGCTGATGGAACACCACGGTCCGGCGTTTGCATTCGGTGTACCGGGCGTGCTGATGCTGGTTGCTACACTGGTGTTCTGGTGGGGCCGCAGGCGCTTCGTGCATATACCGCCTGCGGGCATGCGCTTCGTCCGCGAGGTACTGAGTGGTGACGGTCTGCGTGTGCTGGGGCGGCTGGGCCTGATCTACCTGTTTATCGCGGTGTTCTGGGCGCTGTTCGACCAGACCGGTTCGGCCTGGGTATTACAGGCGCAGGACATGGATCGTGAGTTGTTCGGTATCACTATCCTGCCCGCGCAAATCCAGGCGGCGAACCCGCTGCTGGTGATGTTGCTGATCCCGCTGTTTTCCTACCGGGTCTATCCGGCTGTCAGCCGATTCTGGAAGCTCACCGAACTGCGCAAGATCGGTGTCGGTATGTTCGTCACGGTGCTGGCGTTTGCGATTCCCACCTGGGTTCAGGTGCAGATCGATCAGGGTGCGGCGCCCTCGGTAGGCTGGCAGTTGCTGGCTTACGTGGTACTCACCTCGGCCGAGGTGATGGTGTCCATCACGGCGCTGGAGTTTTCCTATACTCAGGCGCCGAGGACGATGAAGTCCTTTGTGATGGCATTTTTCATGATGTCGATCGCGGCGGGCAACCTGTTCACCAGCGCCGTCAACTTTTTCATACAGAACAGTGACGGCAGCAGCAAGCTGGCGGGCGCCGCCTACTACGGTTTTTTCACCCTTTTGATGCTGGTGACGGCGGTGCTGTTTGTGCTGGTCGCCTGCCTGTACAAGGGCAAAACCTGTATACAGGAAGAAGCATAGCGGGAGGGCAGTGCCCGCTTATTCGTGGTGGTGACCGTGCGGGCCGTGCACGTGACCGTGTTCGATCTCTTCCTGTGAAGCATCGCGCACTTCGATGATCTCGACGGCAAAATTCAGTTCCACGCCGGCCAGCGGGTGGTTGCCGTCCACGGTGACCGTGTCGTCTTCCACGCCGGTGACGGTTACCACGATGGTCTCGCCGTTGGGGCCCTGGGCATGAAACTGCATACCGGTTTCGATCTCGGCGTCTTCCGGGAACATTTCCTTCGGTACACTCTGGGTGCGGCTGGCATCGCGTTCGCCGTAGCCTTCTTCCGGGGATACAGAGACACTCAAGGAGTCGCCGGCCTGTTTGCCGAGCAGGGCGTTTTCGAGTCCGGGAATGATGTTGCTGGCGCCGTGCAGGTAGGCAAAGCTGCTGTCATTGGACTCGTCTATGACGGTCCCCTCATTGTCGGTCAGGGTGTAGTTCAGGGTGACAACCTTCTGCGCTTCGATCTGCATGCTGCGTCCTCTGGCCGTTGCAAACGGCTCATTGCGTGGAAAAGCCCAGCACCATACAGGATTGGCGGATTTATTGGAACAGGGCCGCCGCCGACAGGCGGCCGCAGGGCGTTTCCCGGCAGCTATTCCCGCATGGCCGTAAATGCTGCATAATCAAACGCTTTCCGATCTACCGGGGGAACGGCGGTGAAGTTCAGCAGCGACGGGTTTCGAGCCTGGAAAAACAGGAAGGTGACCTTGCTCGGCATGTCCGGGGTGGGCAAGACCCACCTGTCGAGCCTGCTGTGCGGTCACAACTGGTTTCACTATTCGGGCGACTATCGTATCGGTACCCGTTATCTGGACGAGCCGATCCTGGATATCATCAAGCAGCAGGCCATGCAGGTGCCGTTTCTGCGCGAGCTGTTGCGTCGTGACTGGATCTATATCCGCAACAATATCAAGGTTGACGACCTGGGGCCGGTGCTGAGTTTTGTCGGCAAGCTGGGCAATCCCGAGCAGGGTGGCGTGGCGCTGGACGAATTTACCCGGCGGCAGGCGCAGTACCGCGAAGCGGAAATCGCGGCCATGAACGATGTGCCCGAATTTATCCGCAAGTCACAGGAGATCTATGGCTACCGCCATTTTGTCAATGACGTCGGCGGCAGTCTCTGCGAGCTCGATGAACCGTCGGTAATCGACCTGCTGGTCGAGCATACGCTGATACTCTATATACAGGTTACCGACAAGGAAGAAGAGCAGAAGCTGATAGCGCGCGCGCAGAGTGATCCCAAGCCGCTGTATTACCGGCCGGCTTTCCTGAAGGAACAGCTGGGCATCTACCTGCAGGAAAACGGCCTGGGCTATGCGGCGGAGCTGGATCCGGACGAGTTCACGCGCTGGATATTCCCGCGCCTGTTCCATTCACGTATCCCGCGTTACGAGGCTATCGCAAAACCATACGGTTATACAGTGACGTCGCAGGAAGTGGCAAAGGTTCGTGATGAAGCGGATTTCCTGGAACTGCTCGAAGTCGTTATCGGCCGTACGCCGTAGCGCAGGGTCTGCCGATGCCACTGGTCGCACATAACAAGTTACCGACGTTCGAGCGCCTGCGCGGCGAGGGCACCAGTGTGCTGCCGCCCAACCGGGCGTCGCAGCAGGATATCCGCGAGCTGCACGTTGGCCTGCTGAACATGATGCCGGACGCCGCGCTGGCGGCTACCGAGCGCCAGTTCTTCCGCCTCATCGGCGAGAGCAACCCGATTGCGCAGTTCTATGTGCATCCTTTTACCCTGCCGGAGCTGCAACGCAGTGCCGAGGCGCAGGCCTATGTCGAGGAGTTCTATGAGCCGTTTGACAAGGTGAAAGCGGAAGGGCTGGATGCGCTGATTGTGACCGGCGCCAATGTCGCCGGGTCGGAACTGGCCAACCAGCCGTTCTGGCAGCCGCTGATCGGCGTCATCGACTGGGCGATGGACGATGTAACCTCCACGCTGTGTTCCTGCCTCGCCACCCACGCCATGTTGCAGTTCCGTTATGACCGGCACCGCATAGCGCAGCCGGAAAAGATCTGGGGCGTGTTCCCGCACCGGGTGGTCGACAACCGACACCCGTTGGTGAACGATGTCAATACGCGCTTCGATGTGCCGCATTCGCGCTGGAACGCAATAACCCGCGAGCAGTTCAATGCGGCCGGCCTGCACGTGCTGGTGGAAAGCGAACAGGTCGGTGTGCACCTGGCGACCAGCGCGGACGGCTTGCGCGTGGTGTTCTTCCAGGGGCACCCCGAGTACGACACCATCTCGCTGTTAAAGGAATACAAGCGCGAAGTGGGACTGTATGCGCAGCGGAACGCGACGACTATCCGCCTTTCCCCGCGAACTACTTACACACCCGGGAGAAAGCGCTGCTGAACGAATACCGTAACCGTATCGACACAGCGCTGGCCGGCAGCGGCGAGGTGCCGGAATTTCCGGAGCCGTTGATTAAGCAGCGGCTGGACAATACCTGGCACGATACCGCTGAAGCGGTGGTGAGCAACTGGCTGGGCCTGGTCTACCAGGTCACGCACAGCGATCGGCGTATTCCCTTTATGGAAGGCGTCGATCCCGACAACCCGCTGGGCCTGTACTAGCCCCGGGGGCTGTTAACGACTAGAACTCCCCGGTTGCACCACGGTTCATGATATCGAGGATGGTCTCCTTGACCTGGAGCGCTTCTTCTTTCATCGCGGCCGGCAGTTTCCTGCCCCCGTAAATCATCATGTCCATGTTCAGGGTGTACAGCCAGAGCTTGCCGCTTTTGTCTTCGACCATGCTGATACGGCAGGGCAGGTAGGCCGAGAAGGCGTCGCTGATTTCCAGCATCCGGGAAGCGGTCATGGCATCGCAGAACATGTAGACGGTGATGAAGCGGAAGGGTGTTCCGCTCATGGCTTCCACTTCCCTGTACAGGGGCAGTTCGCCGACATTCTTGATGTTGTGCTCATTGGCGACGAAGCGCATGGTCTCTTCGACTTCCTGTGCGCTCAGGCCGTCGGCAACCGGCACTTTCCACACCGTGGCTTCCGGTCCGCTGCCGGTCTCTATAAGGGCCTTGCCGATTTCTGCATAGGTGGTGAGCGCCCTGTCGTCAAACGTGGCCAGGTTGGCAACCGACGGCCCCAACTGGATAACAGCCGCGACGACAAGAACAAGGACGAGCAGCCCGAACAGTCCGATCAGGTTCCAGATGAATCTCATAACAGCTCTCCTCCCGCTGCGCAGTGTGCAGTTCCAACTATAGTGTATTTTTGTGCTGCGTGCCGGGCCGGTACGGCCGGGGCAGCAGCGCCGAGAGCAGCAGTTGCCTTGTTTCAAAGGACTTTCTGCCTATGCTGCTGAAGTTACAGGGCGTGCCCTGCGCGATTGCCGCGGCTGCGAGCAGGCCGCTCCTGACAGCCGGGCCGATCCCTTCGGCCATATCCCTGGTGGCAAGCCCGGCAGCGTCACCGGTGATAAAGGCGTTATCGATACAGCACACCTGTTGCTTGCCGCGCACGTAATAGCTGTAGCCTTTCTGCGTGTACGTGTGGCCCTGTACCAGTTTCTTTCGCTCCAGCTTTTGCGTCAGGCGGTCCCAGTGGGTTTTGATGTCGTCGCCCTGTTGTTTGAGGCGGGTGGCGAAAGCACCTATGCCGATGTTGATATAACCGTCGGCCTTGGGCACATACCAGGAATAGCCGGGCAGCCCATGGTCGAAGAACCACAGGTGGCAGCGCTCGTCCCGGTAGTCGTACGGGAACTCCTGCTCCAGCGTCACGACCTGTTTCTTCTTCGCGCGCGGGTTTGCCGCACGGAACAGGTTGCGGTAAACCGGGCAGCGCGTGCCGCCGGCGCCGACCAGGTAGCGGCAGCGGTATTTTTCATCGATGACGTAGTCGTCGCCCTCTTTGTGCACCGAGCGTACCTCGTGGGTCTCGACCGCTGCTCCGGAGCGCTTCAGCAGCCAGTCGTCGAATTCGTAGCGGCGGATCGAGTGCTGCACGGTGCGTGGTCGCAGGCCCGCAAAGCGGAAATGAAACAGCAGTTTCCCGAACGACATGAAACGGTGCGGGTAGTCGGCGCTGTCCAGCTCCAGGTCTTCCAGCACCTGCGGAGTAATCCACCCGGCACACAGCTTGGGGCGCGGGAAGTTTTCCTTGTCCAGGATCAGGCAGTCGATGCCCAGTTGCCGGAGGCGCCACGCGCAGCTGGAACCGGCCGGCCCGCCACCGACGATGATGACGTCGGCGCTACGCACTAGCGAATGGACGCATAGCCGCCGTCCAGCCCGTTCCTGCTGAACACGATCTGCCAGAGCTGGTTGCGGCGCGCGCGGTCGGAGCCGGCTGCCCCCAGCAGGTAGTAACGCCACATGCGGTAGAAGCGTTCGTCATAACCCAGCTCCCGGATTTCGTCGCGATGGGCATCGACGTTTGCCATCCAGGCCATGAGGGTGGGGTCGTAGTGGGTGCCGATATTATGCAGGTCCTCGAGGATGAACACACCCTCCGTAGCGGCATCGATCTGTTGCAGCACCGGCAGTACGCCGCCGGGGAAAATGTACTTGTTGGTCCAGGGGTCGACACTCAGAGCTTTGGTATTCGTCCCGATAGTATGCAGCAGGTACAGCCCGTCATCTTTCAGGTTGCGTTTGACCACTTCCATGAAGGTGGCATAGTTCTTCGGCCCTACGTGTTCCAGGATGCCGATGGATACAACGCGGTCGAACTGCTCATTTACGTCGCGGTAGTCCTGGAAGCGCAGGTCCACGTTGAGGTCCCGGTAGCGCTGCTGCCCGTATTCGATCTGCTCTTTTGAAACAGTCACGCCGACGACTTCCACTCCGTAGCGTTCGGCGGCGAAGCCGGCGAAACTTCCCCAGCCGCAGCCCAGGTCCAGTACCCGCATGCCCGGTTCCAGCCCGATCTTGCGGCAGATCAGGTCCAGCTTGGCTTCCTGTGCGTCGTTCAGATTGTCGGCGTCTTTCCAGTAGCCGCAGGTATAGACCATGCGCGGATCCAGCATGAGCCGGTACAGGTCGTTGCCGATATCGTAATGGTGTTCGCCGATACGAAAGGCCCGGCCCTTGCTCTGCATGTTGACGAGCCTGGCCTGGATTACCGGCAACAGCAGTTTCATCGGCGAGATGCTGTGTTCCAGGTCGGCGCGCAGCAGCTTGTAGATGAGTACGTCCAGGGCCTCGCAGTCCCACAGGCCATCCATGTAGGCTTCGCCCAGGCCCAGCGGGCCGCCGCTCAGTACGCGCTGGTAAAACTGCCGGTCGTTGACCTGGATGTCATAGGGGTTGGGGCCGTTGATTTCGATGCCGGCCAGCGCCAGCAGGCCGCGGATGGTGGATTCCGCCTTGTTCACGTTGCATGCTCCCGGGGAAATGTGCGATTTCAGGCCGTACATCATACGAGAACTCGCGGCCTATTTAACCCTATAATATGGATTTCGGCGTTACCGGGGTGGCGGTTCCGGCGCCCGCGCGACCGCCGGGGTCGCGGACGCCAAATAGTTCTCCGACTTCCGGCTCATGAAATGCTACCATCCGACCGATAATCATCAAAACACAACAGGGCAGGAAATATGGATACTTCACTCATCGTTGTTCTGGTTATTATTGCAGCGCTTGTTTTATACATAATCGCTATATACAACAAGCTGGTTACCCTGAAAAACCGTTACCAGAACGCCTTTGCGCAGATCGAGGTGCAGCTCAAGCGGCGATATGACCTGATCCCCAATCTGGTCGAGACCGCCAAGGGTTATATCAAGCACGAACGTGAAACGCTGGAAGCCGTGGTCGAGGCGCGCAATGCGGCGGCGAAAATGCTGGCCGATGCCGCGGCCGAACCCGGTGAAGCCGGGGCGATGAAAAAGCTGACCGGCGCCGAGGGCAAGTTGTCCAATGCCATGATGAACTTCAATATGGTGATGGAGGCCTACCCCGACCTCAAGGCCAACCAGAACATGATGCAGCTCAGCGAAGAGCTGACCAGCACGGAGAACAAGGTTTCTTTCGCGCGCCAGGCTTTCAACGACCAGGTGATGGAATACAACACCTACAAGCAGACTTTCCCGCCGGTGTTTTTTGCCGCACGTTTTGGTCACGCGAAAGACGCGGGCCTGCTGGAGTTCGAAGACAGCGAGGCCATGCAGGCCGCGCCCAAGATCTCGTTTTGAGCGTCGCGTCTTCCAGGTTGCTGCGCAGTCTTTGTGCCCCGGGGCACCTTCTCGACTGCTGCGCAGTCTCACCTTGTACCCCAGGGCACCTTCTCGACTGCTGCGCAGTCTCACCTTGACCTGACGTTATACGGGAACAGTGAATTTCTTCGAATCACAGCACCGGGTACGCAGGAACACGGCCTGGCTGGTTTTCCTGTTCAGCCTCGCCGTGGTCAGCCTGATTGTAATGACCAACCTGCTGGTCATGCTGGCGTTCGGGTATCTCAACGCCGACCGGCTCGCCGGCAGCGGCGTCCCGAGCCTGCAAATGGACTGGCAGACTTTCGTGGTCATCAGCGCCGGTGTGGTTGCCGTCGTCACGCTGGGCAGCCTGTACAAGGTTATGACCCTGTCATCCGGCGGCAAGGCGGTCGCGGAGTCCCTCGGCGGGAAACTGATCCCGCAAAATACCCGTGACCCCAAACAACGTAAATTGCTGAACGTGGTCGAGGAAATGGCCATTGCCTCGGGTACGCCGGCGCCACCGGTATACCTGCTCGCCGATGAGCAGGGCATCAATGCCTTCGCCGCGGGTTTTTCGCCGCGCGACGCCGTCATCGGCGTTACCCGGGGAACCATCGAACACCTGAACCGCGATGAATTGCAGGGCGTGATAGCGCACGAGTTCAGCCATATTTTCAATGGCGATATGCGCATCAATATTCGCCTGATCGGGATCCTGCACGGCATCCTGATCCTTGGCCTGATCGGTTACTACATCTTGCGTCCGGCGGCTTATTCCGGCCACCGGCGCAGCAGCGGAAAAAACGCGGGCGGCATAATGATGCTGGCGATCGGGCTGATGGTGATCGGCTATGCCGGAACTTTCTTCGGCAACCTCATCAAGGCAGCAGTGAGCCGGCAGCGTGAGTACCTGGCCGATGCCTCGGCGGTTCAGTTCACCCGTAACCCGGGTGGCATTGCGGGCGCGCTGAAAAGAATCGGCGGGCTGGAGTACGGTTCGCGGGTGGAGACGCCCGCTGCGGCTGAAGTCAGTCATGCCTTTTTCGCCCAGGGGTTGTCGGGGGTGATGCAGTCGTTATTCGCTACCCACCCGCCGTTGAAGAAACGCATCCTGCGTATCGATCCGCACTGGGACGGCCGCTTTGAATCCGCCGACAGGCCCGATCCCCCGCGGCAGGATGAACAGGGCAATGCCAAGGAAACACTGTCCCGCGAGGAGGTCGCCCGCAAGGTCGCCGCTGTGGTTACCGGTGCGGCGGTTGTCGATGTCATGAATTCGATAGACCAGATAGGCAATCCCGCGCAGGGCAGCATCGACTACAGCCGCGCACTGGTGGCCGCGCTCCCCGTCGCTGTAAAGGACGCCGCGCACGAGCCGTTTGGCGCCCGTGCCGTGATGTATTGCCTGGCGCTCGACAGCGGGCCGGCGGATCGCGATAAACAGTTGCAGCACCTGGAGCAACAGGCCGACCCGGGTGTCTACCCGCTGGTGATCGGCCTGTTGCCGGAGATGGACGGACTCGACGCCCGCTTTCGTCTGCCGCTGGTGGATATTGCCATTCCGGCGCTGAAACAGCTTTCGTTACAGCAGTACAAGCTGTTCAAACAGAACCTGGCCGCGCTGGCCCACATGAACGCGCGGGTGGATTTCCTGGAATGGTCGCTGCAGAAGATTCTTTTCAATCACCTGGATGCCTGGTTTTTCAAACTGACGCGTGGCCCGGTTCGGCATGCCGGTCTTGAACAGCTCAGCGGGGAGGTGGCGCTGGTCCTGTCGGCCATGGCCTATGTGGGTCAGCCTGACAGGCATGGCGCCGAACAGGCGTTCCGGGTGGCGGCGACGGTGCTGGATCTTGGTGAACTCAAACTGCTGAAGGAAACCGAAATCAGCCTGGCGGCGCTGGATGTCGCCCTGGACAGGCTGGCCTCGCTGAAGCCGCTGGTAAAGCCCCGTTTGTTGAAGGCCTGTGTTGCCAGTATTGTGCAGGACCAGCGGATTGCGCCCGTTGAAATGGAGTTGCTGCGGGCTTTTTCGGACGTGCTGGACTGTCCCATGCCGCCCGTGGCCTGACTGGTGGCAGGATGGGCGGGGTTCCCGTTACCGGTATCACCGCCCGGTGCTGTGACGTAATCTCGTCATCCGGTCCGGGCGATTGCCGGGAAGTGTCAACTTTGAGGCAGGTTTGCAGGCCGGTGGCCTCCACAGTCCAGGTCCTTGAGCAGGAAAACCCGTCTGACTATCGGAGTTGGCGTGACAATTGCCTTATTATAGTGTCACATCGGGAGACCGGGGTCCGGGTGTTTAAGGACAACACATAATGGATGATATTTTCAGGCACAAAGGCCTGCAGGAATTCTGGGAGAACTCGCAGCTCGCGGGTCACAATGCCGCGTACCTGGAAGCGCTCTACGAGCAGTACCTGGACGACCCCAACCAGGTGCCGGGCCAGTGGCGCAGCTATTTTGAAACCCTGCCCAGGGTGAACGGGCACGGCGTCGAGCCGGTGCATTCCGCTATCCGGCAGGCATTCCGCACCATTACCCGGCAACCGGCCGCCCGGCACCCGGCCACTACCGGTACCCCGGGCTCCCAGGCCCACGAAGAGAAGCAGATCAGGGTGCTGCAGCTCATCAATGCCTATCGTTTTCGCGGTCACCAGATCGCCCGCACCGACCCGCTCGAATTGCGCACGCCGCCGGTTCTGCCGGAACTGGATCCGGAACACCATGGCCTGCGCGCGGCGGACCTGGATACCGTGTTCGAGACGGGCTCCTTTGCCAGCACGGCGACAGCTACCCTGCGTGAGTTGCTGGAACAGTTGCGCAGCATCTACTGTGAAAGCATCGGCAGCGAGTATATGCATATCACCGAGACCGCTGAAAAGCGCTGGTTGCAGCAGCGCCTGGAGCACGCCGGCGGACAGCCTGCATTCAGCACGGCCGAGCGTTTGCGCATACTGGACCGGTTGACGGCTGCGGAAGGACTCGAGCGCTACCTGCACACGCGCTACGTGGGACAGAAACGTTTCTCTCTGGAGGGTGGTGACAGTCTGATTCCCCTGCTCGATGAACTGATCTGGCGTTGCGGTACCCACGGTGTGAAGGAAACGGTTATCGGCATGGCGCACCGCGGTCGCCTGAATGTGCTGATCAACATCGTCGGCAAGACTGCCGCCGAGCTGTTCCAGGAGTTCGAGGGCACGGCCGGAAAATCGACCAACGGTTCCGGTGATGTGAAATACCACCAGGGTTTTTCCGCCGACCTGAAAACCGGAAAGGGAGTGGTGCACGTTACGCTGGCGTTCAATCCTTCCCACCTGGAGATTGTGAACCCGGTCGTTGAAGGTTCGGTGCGCGCGCGCCAGCAGCGCAGCGGTGACGAGACGGGCGACCAGGTCGTGCCCATCCTTATTCACGGCGACGCGGCGTTTGCCGGGCAGGGCGTGGTGATGGAAACCATCAACATGTCGCAGTCACGCGGTTTTTCCACCAAGGGAACGGTGCACGTCGTGGTCAACAACCAGATCGGCTTTACCACCAGCTACCAGGCCGATGCGCGCTCGACCCTGTATTGCACCGATATCGCCAAAATGGTCAACGCGCCGATTTTCCACGTCAACGGTGACGACCCCGAGGCGGTGATCCGGGTGACGCAGATGGCGCTGGATTACCGCATGCACTTTCACAAGGATGTCGTTATCGACCTGGTGTGTTACCGGCGCCACGGTCACAGCGAGG
>JBHHXO010000029.1:0-19592 GCA_046757125.1 Thiogranum sp. | reverse complement strand
TTGTCCTGCTTGTCCTGCTTGTCCTGCTTGTCCTGCTTGTCCTGCTTGTCCTGCTTGTCCTGCTCTTCTTTTTCCTGCGGGCTTGTTTCCGCCAGCATGGCACTGGTCAGGCCGAGGTTGTGGCGCGCATCCTCATGGTCGGGATCGCGCAGCAACACCTGGCGATAGGCTTCCGCAGCGGCTTCCAGCTTGCCTTCCCGGAAACGGCTGTTGCCGAGGTTGTAGAGTGCATCGGTCCTGACGCTTTCACGCTGTACCCGCTCAAACGATTCCGCTGCCTGCCGGTACTGGCCGGCACGGTACCAGGCGACGCCGCGCCGGTAGCTGTCGGTGAATGTTTCTGCGGCGGCCTTGTACTCGCCCTGCCGGAACAGCTTGCCGGCCTGCTGTTCCTGGTTGTCGAACAGGCCCGCCTGGCAGGCCGGCGCAAACAACAGGGCACAGCTTAAGGTTACGGCCCTGCGCAGCATCATGCCGCGCCTCCGCGCCGGGCGGTGCGCGCTACTCCTGCGCCGGGGCGGTACAGGTAGAGCAGGGCCGGCATGGCCGGAATCAACAGCCAGTAAAAATACTCGTTCCACACCAGCGTCTGTACCTGGGCATTCTGCCTGGTGCGGGCGTGTGACAGGACGGCGTTGAGAATCGCCCGGGTGTCGTTGTCACGGTAATCGGCAACGCGGAATATACCGCCGCCGGCTTCGGCCAGCCGGCGCAGGCCTTCCTCGTCCAGCGCGGACAGGACCGGTTCGCCGTTGGTGGTCATCAGTCCGGGTACCGGGCCGCCCGGGCCGGTGCCCACGGCAAGCACATGAAAGCGGGTGCCCGTGGCGTGCAGCGAACGGATTTTTTCATCGAGACCGGGGTCGGCGAAATCACCATCGCTGATTAACAGGATATTGTGTGCAACCGTGTTGCCCTGGCCTGCCAGCAGGCGGTCGGCCTTGTCGATGGCGTCGGCAAGCCGGCTGCCCTGCAGTTGCACCAGCCCGGTGGACAGGGCAGGCAGTTGGCGCAGCAGGCTTTCACGGTCCTCGGTAATGGGTGTGACTACGTGCGCGACGCTGGCAAAGGCAATCAGCCCGGTGCTGATGGCGCGCCTGGCGTTGATCAGGTCCTGGATTTCCTGGCGCGCCCGCTCCAGGCGGGAAGGATTGACGTCCGCAACGTCCATGGAGCGCGAGATATCCAGCAGTATGACCAGGTCGGCGCCGGGTTCAAAGGGATTCATCTGCCGGAAATCCCAGCGCGGTCCCGCCATCGCCAGTGACAGCAGGCTCCAGGCCAGCGCCCAGCCGAGCAGCGGCCAGCGGTTGCTGACGACGCGCGTGGTGGCGACCCCGCTGAGGTAAGGCAGCAGTCGGGTGTCGGCATACCGGGCTTCGTGTCCGTGTTGCCGCAAGGGCGATGAAATCATCAGCCAGGCGATCACCAGGGGTATCGCCAGCAGGCCCCATAACCACAGTGGCTGGGCGAAGTGCAGGCCGGCCTCAGGCATACCGGCGACTCCGGTTGATGTGCCGCGCACGCGCACCCGGGAACAGTCCCAGCGCCAGTAGCGCGAGCAGCGCCACACCCAGTGGGTAGCGGTAGAGGGGGTACGGGATCATCACCGTGCGCGAGTCCGCCCTGCTTTTCTCCAGTTCGTCGATACGCCGGTAGATGCTTTCCAGCGCGCTGGTATCGGTGCCGCGGAAATAGGCGCCACCGGTCGTTACGGCCATTTGCCGCATTACCGCTTCATCGAAACCCAGGTCGTCGCGGGTAATCAGGCGACCGTTCTCCATGATCGGCACCTCTTTTTTGTCGCTGCCCACGCCGATGGCGTAGATACGGATCGATTCGCGTGCGGCCAGTTGTGCCGCGACCAGCGGCGGAATGGTGCCGGCCGTGTTTTCGCCATCGGCTATCAGTACCAGCACGCGCGAGCCCGGCGGGCGTTCGCGCAGTTTCTTTACGCCAAGCCCGATGGCGTCACCCATGGCTGTCCCGTCCCCGGCGATGCGCGGCACCAGGTCGTCGAGCAGGTGACGTACTGCCTGGCGATCCAGGGTCAGGGGCGAGAGCACGAAAGCGCGGCTGCCGAAAATAATCAGGCCGACACGATCGCCCTGGCGGGCCTCGATAAAGCGGCCCATTACGCCCTTGACGACCTGCATACGGCTGACCTGGCGGCCGGCGATGGTGAAGTCCAGGGCATCCATGGAGTGTGAGGTGTCAACGGCCAGCATCAGGTCATAACCCTCGCCGCGTTCCTCGGTATGTGGTTCCAGCCACTGCGGCCGCATCAGCGCCGTGCCCAGGCCGATCCACAGCAGGGCCAGCAACAGGTAATAGATGCGCGTGCCGATGGTGATGGTCGGCTTGCGGGTGTGGAAAGCGGCCTGCAGGTTGCGTAGCTCCGGGTGCAGCAGGGTGGTTTTGCGCTCGCGCGTATCGGTGCTGCCGGCGGCGCGATTGTTGTTCAACAGCCACATACCGAGCGGTACCAGCAGCAACACCCCCATCCACGGCCACGCGAAGCTAAACATGCCGGTGTCCGTTGTTGCGATCGACCCAGGCGAATGCCGCATCGAGCAGGGGTAACAACTGCCTGCCGTTGTCCTTGCCCTGTTCCGGCGGGGCGTAGGGCAGGGTGAGCAGGGGCCTGCCGTGGCGGCTCCAGTCGAATCCGGCCGGGTCGTGTTCCTGCAGCCAGGCCAGCCAGCGTTCACCGCTCAGTCCCGCGGCACGGGCACGGCCCAGCCGCGCGATAGCGATACGACGCAACAGTTCCGACAGTTCGCCGGCAAATTGCTGTGCCGGCATGCGGTAGGCCTGTTGCCTGAGCGTGCGCAGTTGCTGCCATGCCGGCCGGCGCCATGAACCGGCCGGGTAACGCCACAGGTTGCGTACCAATGATCCCAGCGCAAACAGCAGCACGATCAGCAGCAAGGCCAGTAACCACCAGCCGCCGGCGAGCGGCCACCAGGATATTTCGTCCAGGCCCTGGATATCGCGCAGGCGTGTGAGCATGTCGGGGTTCACAGGAACGACCTCATGTGCAGGCGGCGTTCCAGCCCCTGCATCAGCGTGGCGTGCACGTCCGCTGCGGTATCCACCGGGATCAGTGCGCAACCCGCACTGTTGGCCAGCTGGATCAGGTTATTGCGACGCTGCTGCCAGGCCTGCCGGTATGCGTTCCGACCGTCGGCGTCGGCGGTGTTGACGCTCAGCAGTTCACCGTCGGGTGCACGGAACATGACCTCACCCATGTCCGGCAGTTCGCGGTCGGCCGCATCGTCGACCGGTACCAGTACCACGGCATGGCGCTGGCGCAGCTGTGCCAGTCCCTGCATCAGGCCCCGGTGTTCACGATTGAAGTCGGCGATAACAAAAACCAGTCCGCCGGTGCCGATGCCGCGCGCGGCCTGGCGCAGGATATCGGCCAGCAGCCCGGGTTGCGATGTGCCGTGTTGCAGCTCGTCCGCAGTCATGGCCTTGAGCAGGCGCCACAGTGCACGCCGGTCCTTGGTAGGGCGAAAATAAATATTGTCCCGGCCGTCACCGCCGAACAGCAGGCCACCGACACGGTCGTGCAGGCTGTTGGCCGCCCAGCCGAGCAGGGCGGCGGCGTGTGCGGCCTGTACCGATTTAAACGTTTTGCGGGTGCCGAAATTCATGTGTGGACCTTTGTCTACACAGAGTATGACGCTGCGTTCGCGTTCCTCGCGGAATACCTTGAGGTGGGCTTCGCCGGTGCGCGCGGTGACTTTCCAGTCCATGTTGCGAATGTCATCGCCTTCGCGGTACTCGCGCACTTCCTCGAAATTCAGTCCCTGGCCACGGAATACCGAGGCGTACAGGCCGCTGAACGAGGAATTCACGCGATGGTGGGAGGCCAGGCCGAACGTATGTGCCTGGTGACGCAGTTCCAGCAGGTCATCGAGGCGTGGTTGCAGACTCATGGCGGGCTCAGGGGATGGCCACCAGCGAAAGCAGACGTTCGATCAGGTCGTCGCTGGTAACGCCCTCGGCTTCCGCCTCAAAGCTCAGCAACAGCCGGTGGCGCAGGATATCGGCGGCGATTTCCTGGATATGTTCCGGTGACACGTAGGGTTCGCCATACAACCAGGCGCGTGCGCGGGCGCAGCGGGCCAGCGCCAGGCTGGCGCGGGGTGAGGCGCCGAAGCGGCACCAGCGCGCCAGGTCCCTGTCGTAATTCTGCGGCTTGCGGGTGGCCTGGATCAGGTCGACGATGTAACGGTTGAGTTTCGGGCTGATAAACAGCTCGGCAACCGCACTGCGCATGGCGAACAGTTCCGCCTGCGACAACGGGTCGGCCGGCGGTTTGGGAAGTTCGCGCTGACGGTCATTGTCCAGTTCGAGAATTTTCAGTTCCTCGGCATGGGTAGGGTAGTCGACCAGCACCTGCATGAGAAAGCGGTCGAGCTGTGCCTCGGGCAGGTGGTAAGTGCCTTCCTGTTCCACCGGGTTCTGGGTAGCAAGCACCATGAACAGCTGCGGCAGCAGGTAGGTTTCCTGGCCCACGGTGATCTGGCGTTCGCCCATCGCTTCCAGCAGCGCCGCCTGCACCTTGGCAGGTGCGCGGTTGACCTCGTCGGCCAGCAGGATGTTGTGGAACAACGGTCCCGGACGAAACTCGAACTCGGCCCTTTCGTGACGGTAGATATCGGTACCGATCAGATCGGAAGGCAGCAGGTCGGGGGTGAACTGGATGCGGTGGAAATCGCCCTCGATCGCTTCCGACAGCGCGTTGACCGCAGTGGTCTTGGCCAGGCCCGGCATGCCCTCGACCAGCATATGGCCGTCGCTCAACAGGCATACCAGCATGCCGTCGATCAGTTTATGCTGGCCGATTATATGGGAAGCCAGGTGCTCACGAACCGGATCCAGGCTGTCGGGGCTTATTGTATTGTTTGCCGGGGCTTGTCTGGTCACGTTGGTACGGCCTCCTGTGAGACTTATACCCCGGACAAACAAGGGTGTAAGTAATGGGCTTCGTTGTAGTTTTCGTAGCCTGATACAGCCACACCAGGTGCAGTGTAGCACCCGGCGGGTATAACGGAATGATGCAGATCAATTAAGCCGGGGCAGAGTGATTTCGGTTATGATTGGAGCAGGCGCCCCGATGTTACCGGGATCCGATTCCACTTTACCGGATTAAGGAAGATTTTATGCCCAGTGTCCAACGTCTTGTTCTCGATGTGCTCAAGCCGCACCAGCCCAATGCCCTTGAATTCGCCCACGCCATCGCTGCGCTGGGGGAGAGCTACAAGGTCGACATCCAGGTGGTGGAAGTGGATGAGCAGACCGAGACACTGCTGGTGGCGATCGAGGGTGACAAGCTCGATTTCGAGCGCATCAGCGAGGCAATCAGCGCAAACGGGGCTTCCCTGCATAGCATCGACGAGGTTTCTGTCGTCGGCAAGTGATGCAGCAGCGATGCAGCTGAAACAGATCAAAACCCTGTTGGCAATCTCCGGTTCCGGGGAGATCATGCGCCGCTACTTTGTCGTCAACGGTTTTGACGGCGCCCTGACCATGCTCGGGCTGATAATGGGTTTTTACGTCAGCGAGCGCGTCGATCCTGCGATCGTGATTACCTCCTGCCTCGCGGCGGCGCTGGCGCTCGGTATGAGCGGCATCGCCAGCGCCTACATCAGTGAAGCAGCGGAGCGACGCCGCACCCTGGCGCAACTCGAAAAGGCGATGGTGACCTCGCTCGACGAAAGTCACCATGCCCGGGCTGCGTTATGGATTCCCTGGCTGGTCGCCCTGGTCAACGGCATTGCACCACTGCTTATTGCCCTGGTTATCATTACCCCGCTGTGGCTGGCACGCAGCGGCATGGAGCTGGCAACCGGGCCGCTGCCTGCGGCGATGTTTGTAGCGCTGGCAATCATCTTTCTTCTCGGTGTCTTTCTCGGCCGCGTCGGCGGGACTTTCTGGCTCTGGAGCGGCCTGCAGAGCCTGGCGGTGGCGTTGCTGACGGTGGGGTTGATCTACATCGTTGGCTGAGTGGCCGGGGCTGGCAAAGGAGTACCGCATGGTCGAAGAGGACAGGAACTGGTCGGCCCGCGTCACACGGGAGGGCGCTGCGCTGGATCTCGAAGAGGGTGTCTTTACCTGGAAAGATCCGCGCCGCATCGCCCTGTCCCTGCAACGTTCGGCCGAGGCCAGCCGGCGCCGTAAATCCCCCCCGTTCCGTTCCGCAATGTCGATGCTGGTCTTCTATATCAACCGAGCCGGCAAGCATCTGGACCCGGCACAGAGAGCAATCCTGGAAGCGGCCAAAACAGAGTTGCGTAAGCTTTATGGACGCATCTGAGCTATGCTTGAGGAGTCATACCTGGAGTCCATTAAATGCCGAGACTGATACGGGTACTCCAGGTCATACTGCTGTTCCTCGCGGCAGGTCTGCTGAGAAAATGCCCTCGCCCTATAAGGTGTTTTTGTTGCCGTCTCCGGCTTTGATCCAGCTCAATGGCAGGCTTTCCTGAATGGACTATGCTTAAAAGAGCGAAAAGGAAAGCGCAAGGAGGTGTGTGGCCATGACATTCCTGTCTTTTTACCAGCAGGTCTATGCCGGGGACCCGGAGGTTCCGCCTGTAACGCCACCGGAAGCGCCTCCTGAGCAACCAACCGAGGTGCCGGGTGAGCCGGTGCCGGAATCTGAACCTGCGTTACCGCCCGAAGTGCCACCGGGCGTACCACCCGAGGTTCCACCAGGAATGCCACCCGAAACCCGGGCCGGAACGGTGCTCCAGGGAGCGATACCATGACCATAGCAGCATCTCAGCAAAGGTATCTGGTTCAGCGAAAAGCGGAATATGACCTGACGCTGCATCCGCATACAGCATCCAGCCACGAAACGGCGCAGGCGGCCCACATTTCTGAAGCCTATATTGCCAAGGCAGTGGTGGTAAAGGATGCGTCCGGCTATGTAATTGTCGTGATCCCGGCCAGCAACTCGCTGAAAATGGACTATCTTCGCCACGAACTCGGCCGCGACCTGCACCTCGCAACAGAGGATGAAGTCGTCGGCTTGTTTGACGATTGCGAGCCGGGAGCGGTACCGCCGCTCGGGCCTGCCTACGGTATCGAGACCCTGCTGGACGAGTCGCTTACCAGACTTGCGGATGTGTTTTTCGAGGCAGGGGACCATGAACAACTGGTGCATCTCCGCGGCGAGGATTTTCAGGACCTGCTGAGCAGTGCACGGCGTGGTTACTACAGCATTTCTGCGCCGCGGGATTCATCGAATGACGCAGGCTGGTCTATCCCCGAGTGAATCTATGGGTAGTTTTCGCTACCGGGAATAACGGCTACTGTTCCCGCCCGAAGTGAACGGGCGGAGCTGAACGAAAGGGTGCTGAACAGCCCGGCAAAAAACACAGACTATGCGTTCGGGAATTCAGGTGGCCGCCTGTTATAATTTTGTCGCCAGCGTGGATTGATAAATCGCCTTGTGCACATCACCCATGCTTACCATGCCTACCAGTGTATCACCGACAGCAACCGGGATGCGGCGGAACTTCCTGCCCACCATCATTGAGGCGGCCTGCAGGATGTGCATGTCCGGGCGAATGGTGACCACCGCCGGAGTCAGTACATCCTTGACCGTCAGGTTGACCACGTTGCTGTATTGCTTCAGTTGATCGTCGTAATCAACCGTGGCCATGTTCGACATCAGGTCTTCCAGTTTTGGAAACATTTTTCCCAGTACATCACTCTCGGCAACGATGCCGGTGAGCTTGCCGTCATCAACGACCGGGATGCCGCTGTAACGATAAAGGCACATAAGCGAAACCACTTCACCCAGTTTATTGTCAGAAGTCACGGTGCGAACGCTGGTTGTCATTATGTCTTCTACTTTCATGCCTTGATCCTGTTTAAGTATTGGTTATTGTTTGCGTGGTTTGCGCGATAACCAGGCCGGTATAGTCAGCTGTGTACGTACCGTACCATTTTCAGCATTCTCCGGAAACAGTTTGGTGCAGCTGCCTCATCCCGGTGCTTAACGGTATCAACTGCGCCGGCAAATGCTTTGACATGGTTAACAGCCTCCGTTCCTGGAGCCGTCGGGCTATCTCTCAGCCCCGGTGACATGAGCCTTCGCGAATCCAGACCCCCTTTAGTTCACAGCGCAGCAGCTCGTCACCGCTGCAGACATAGTCACCGATGGCATAGGGTTTTCCATTGAAGTAGCAGGCACCGGATTCCAGCTCCCGATCAAGGGAGAGGTAGTCGTCATCGGCTTCGTCGAAAACAGGGGAGTTCTTCGAATCGGGATCCGGGGCGCCAACCTGGGGGATGTGAGTATCAGACATGAGCTTGCTCCCTGGGAAATATTACAACCTCGATAAGGCTAGTTAATACTCCTTATCAGCTCCGGAAAAAATGACCGGGATCAATTTATGCGTCGTGCCGGGAGCGTATCTTGCTATATGGGAAACAGCTGCTACTGTTTCTGTACGAGGCGAACACGGACCGTAATTATTGAATGGAGGACACGAAAATGGCGGAAAGACTGACCATGAAGTTATTGTCAGGTGAACTGGAAACGTTGCGCAAACGCCTGCGTGAGCTGGAAACGGATTTCGAGCGCAAGCTCGAAGGTGCTATGGAAAAGGCGGCCGGGAAGCTGAAAGCCCGGATTGAAGCCTCGGAAAAGCCCGGTATCAGTATCCAGGGGCACGGGGGCGCGGTCGATGTCGATGCCAGGCGACGGCTGATCGCCGAATGCGCCTATCTGCGTGCCGAGCAGCGCGGATTTACAGGGGGCAGCCCCGAGCAGGACTGGCTGGAAGCGGAAATGGAAATCGATCAGCTGCTGTTGCAGGGTTGGGTAAAGAACGAATCCAGGGAAATGGCGCGCCGGGAAACCGAAGCGCGGCAGGAAAGTCGGGTCTGACCCGGGCGCCACATTTTTGACTAATTGCTGGGCGTGCCGGTAATGCAGGGCTTTCCCCGCCCCCGGGAGAGAAGGGCCTGATGTCATGCAAGATCAGGTTCCCCGCAGTGGCGCAGAATGAATTTGCGGCAGCGTTCCCGCAGGGCAATGGCAATTTTCCAGCCGTCTTTGCCGGCCTGTTGCTCGATGTCGCGGGGATGTATGGCGGGTCCGATGGTGATGTGTATCGATCCGCGCCGGGGCAGCCGGTTTTCGGCGCGGAGTATCGAGCGTGTGCCGCGAATGGCTACGGGAACGACCGGGACCCCCGCTTCTGCGGCTATGCTGAATGCGCCAAGATGAAACGGCATCAGGCCCGGGATGCGGGTAAAAGTGCCTTCGGCAAAAAATAACAACGCATGTCCCGCCTGTAAAACCTCGGAAAGGTGCCGGCTGTCGCTGACACTCTTGCTAACGTCAAAACGCTCGACAAATTCGGTATGAATATTTTGCAGCGGTTTGCGGATGACGAGGATTTTTGCCAGTTCCGCTTTGCCGACAAAACGGAATGTACCGGGCAAGCCGGCAACCAGCGCAAAACTGTCGAGATAGCTGGCGTGGTTGGCGACCAGTACACAGGCGCTTCCGTCTGCGGGCAGGTTTTCAAGGCCATTGACCCTGACAGGGGTTGCGGTGGCTTTTGCCAGCAGACGGGTACAGCGGCACACGACAGGCCAGCGCAGGGAATCGGGGAGCAAGGTGGCGGAGAGCCAGGCGACCGGGGACAGTACAGCAAACACCAGCCAGCAGTAAACAGCGTACGCCGTCGTTGACAGGGAATTCCACGTGCGCCGGATCTGCGGCAGCACACCGGCCAGCGCCAGACGTATGACTTGCCAGGGCAGGCTGCGCCGGCGCTTGCCGATTTCGCCTTTTTCGAAAAGTTCACGGCTGGCCGCGCGGCGTATTTTCCCACTCGAGGTTTTCAGCACGGTACCGGGTGGCGCCAGCACGACTTGGTCCGGTGGCGCACCGACCAGGTCGGTGGCGAGCGTGTTGATTTCGGTACGCAGTTTTTCCCGCTCGACGGCATTCTTGCTACGGGTTTCCGCCAGCACAATGAGCCGTTCTGTCGCTGTCCTGGTATCCATGCTGCCGAATACGGCAACGCGGCCGGTGCGGATGCCGGGAATATTGCCGACGGCTTCTTCCAGTTCATGGGGGTAGATGTTACGCCCCGCGCGGATGATAACGTCCTTGATGCGCCCGGTGATATAGATCTCGCCATTGGCAATATAGGCCAGGTCTCCCGAGTCGAGCCAGTCCTGGTGGAAAAGCTTTCGGGTGTTGTCGGCATCGCGGTAATAACCGCTGGTGGTAGAGGGGCCGCGGAACTCCAGCCGGCCTTCCCGGCGTTCGGGTAACTCGTGTCCTGCCGTGTCAACGATTCTTATCTGGTGACCGGGTAAGGGCAAGCCGCTGGAAACAAAGCGCAGGGCGTGTTCTCCTGGACCCGGTTCCGGCTTTGCCTGTCCGGAACGCGTGAAAGTGGAGCGTTCAATCTGATCGATCACCGGCCCCCTGTTCAGGGGTGGAAATGCCAGGCCGACGGAAGACTCGGCAAGACCATAAACCGGCATCATGGCATCGGCGTGAAAGCCGTAATTTGCGAAGCGTGATATGAATTGTTGCAGGGTGTCCGGGCTGATGGTCTCTGCACCGTTAAAGGCGGCACGCCAGCAACCCAGGTCCAGGCCTTCCAGGTCTTCATCCTTAAGGCGCTTCAGGCAATATTCGTAACCGAAGTTCGGCGAGGCCGACAGGGTGCCGCGATACCGGTGAATGGTCCATAACCAGCGTTCCGGCCTGGCCAGAAAACTCAGCGGCGGCATGACCACCAGTAACATCGCATAGTAGAGACTCCCCAGCCAGGCACCGATCAGGCCCATGTCGTGATAGAGCGGCAGCCAGCTGACAAAAACATCCTCCGGCGTCACTTTGACGGTCCGACCCATGGCGCGGATATTGGCGAGCAGGTTGGCATGCGTCAGGACCACGCCCTTGGGATCGCCGGTACTGCCTGAGGTATATTGCAGAAAGGCGATATCGTTCCTGTTCAGGGTGGGGGGTGTCGCAACCACGCTGGACGTCGTGAGTTCGGAAACCGTTACGATGTGTTTCAGACCTGGCACCTGTGCCTTGAGGAGGCGCGCCACTTTCCTGGCTTCAGGAACGGTTATCAGCGTGGTGGCGAGGCAGTTGGCCAATATGCGCGCATGCCTGAGCATATGGTCTTCCAGCTGCGAGGGCCGCGCGGGCGGGTAAACGGGGACCGGAATGCCGCCGGCCATCAGGACGCCGAAAAAACCGTAAAAGTAATCCGCACCGCTGGGCAACATAATGGCGACCGGCTCGGCGGGCTGGAGTCCTGCCTGTTGCAGGCCCGCGGCGACTTTTGCGGCGCCTGTTTTCAACTGCCGGTAGTTGAGGCTTTCACCCTCACCTTCATCCTGACAGAGCTGTATATGGGGCCGGTCGGGGTGCTGTTCGACGTGCCAGTCCAGCACGTCCAGTAACGTTTGCGCTTCGGCCGGTGCCGCCTCCGCCTGCCCCAGCGACACTGCCTTTATCGCTGCATCAGTTAATGCTGCACGGGGTGCTCCGGCCCCCTGTATGGCGCGTAACAGGTCACGGGCGGTTTCGACTTCGGCGAAGCTGCGCTCCGGCAGGGCCAGTTCAAACACTCTTTCAACCCGGGCGATCAGTTCGACGCGGGTCAGGCTGTCAAGCCCAAGATCCTTTTCAAACCGGCTGTCCAGACCGATGACTTCCATAGATGGTCGCTGTGGGTGAACTTCGGCAACAAGCTCCTGTATCACCCGTAACAGGTTTTCTGCTGTCTGGTCCGGGGGACTTTCAGCCTTTACAGGGTTCATGCACTAAGGGACCTCTGATGTGTCGTCATTGCGAGCGAAGCGCGGCAATTTCCCTCAGTCTGGCACCAGACCAAAGAGATTGCCACGGCGCTTCGCGCCTCGCAATGACGGATTAAATAATAAGCTTAATACCAACGCATGGCCCACTAGCGGGTTCCTGCCAGCAGTTTACGCAATTCTGACAGCGGGCGGGTATTGAGCACATCCTGTTTTTCCAGCCAGCCGCGCCGGGCCTGGCCGATACCAAAGCGCAGATTATCGAAGTCAGTGATACTGTGTGCGTCGGAATTGATGCTGATCAGCACACCTTCCTCGCGCGCCAGCTGGCAATGGGTATCCAGCAGGTCCAGTCGCTCCGGGTGTGCGTTCAGTTCCAGGAAACAGCCGCGTTCACGCGCATGGCGGATGATTCTTGTCATGTCCACATCGTAGGGCGCGCGCCGGTCGATAAGACGACCGCCGGGGTGTGCCAGTAGCGTGAAATTCGGATTATCCATGGCGCGCAGGATGCGGCGTGTCTGCTTCGCGCGTGTCAGGTCGAAGCGGCTGTGTACGGCGCCGATGACGACATCGAGCCGGGCCAGAATGTCGTCCGGCAGGTCCAGGCTGCCGTCCTCAAGAATGTCGACCTCGATACCCTTGAGCAGGGTGATGTCATGATGACTGTCGTTGAAGGCATCGACCGACTCAAGTTGCGCCAGCAGCCGTTTGCTGTCCAGGCCATGGGCGACCGTCAGGCGTCTGGAATGATCGGTGATGGCCAGGTATTCCAGGCCGTGGTGCTTTGCCGCATCAGCCATGGCCTGAATCGATGCGTGGCCATCACTGGCGTTTGTGTGCGAGTGCAGGTCACCGCGCAGGTCACCGGTTTCAACCAGTGTCGGTAGCAGGCCGGCGCGGGCGGCTTCGATCTCACCACGGTTTTCCCGCAGTTCCGGTGGAATGAAAGGCAGCCCAATCGACTCAAATACCTCTTCCTCGGTTTTTCCTGCGATACGTTTGTTACCTCGAAACACGCCATACTCGTTGATTTTCAGGCCCTGCCGCTGGGCAATGCGGCGCACGGCAATATTGTGCGAGCGGCTGCCGGTGAAGTAGTACAGGGCGGCGCCGTAACTGTTTGCCGCCACCACCCGCAAATCGACCTGCAGACTACTGCGCAGGGTGACAGACGCGCGCGTGCTGCCGCTGGACAGCACGTTTTCGACTTCATCATAGGCGACAAAGTGCTCGATGACGCTGCGGCCATGGCGCGCAATGACGAGGATGTCCAGGTCCCCCACCGTTTCCCGGCAACGTCGGTAACTGCCGGCGACTTCCACCTTGCTGACACCGGCGGCGGTTTCGAGATAGGCCACCAGCGACCCGGCGTAGCGCCCGGCGACTGCCAGCTTGAAGCGTTTGCCGGTATCGGCGTGCGCCTGCAGCGCTGCGAGGATGCGCGCTTCGGTTTTTGCGCCGAAGCCGGGTAACTGCTGAACCAGGCCGTCACGGGCCGCGCGTTCCAGTTGCTCGTGGTTGTGGATGTCCAGTTCGTGGAAGAGGGCGTGTACGCGTCTCGGGCCCAGGCCCGGCAGTTTCAGCAGCTCGGTCAGGTCCGCGGGAAGTTTTTTGCGCAGTTTGTCCAGTGTCCGGCAATGACCGGTTTCGAGTATTTCATGAATTTTGGCAGCCAGATTCTTGCCGATGCCGGAAAGGCGGGTGATGTCCTCACCACGCTCAGCCAGGGTGCGGACGTCCCGGCCGAGCTCGCGCAGCGTGCGCGCGCCGTTCCGGTAGGCGCGAATACGGAACGGGTTGTCGCCTTCGATTGCGAGCAGGTCGGCGATTCCGTCAAATACGGCGGCGATATCTTCGTTGTGAACAGGCATGGCATCAGTAACCGGTGGCAGGGAACACAATCACAGGTACAGCATAGAACATCAGTACCCGAACGATAACAACAGGCAAGCCAAAGCGAATCCTGGCCAGTGACGGGGCGGGGTGGCTATTCGCGCAGGCCTGTCTTACAGTCACCGGGAGCCGATGCTGGTCAGAACCGGCGGGCAGGGTGAAATGCTGACGGAAACCGGATTTGGAGTTGCTGTTGTGCCGCTGCTGGAAGCCCCGACCGACAGGTCGCGACAGGGCTGACGGCCGGGATGTACTATCAACTGGCAGCTGACGCCGTTGTGCTGGTTCACTTCGGCTTTATCCTCTATGTAATGCTGGGTGGTTTGCTGGTGTACAAATGGACGCAGTCGATCTGGCTGCATCTGCCCGCCGTTATGTGGGGGGCGGTAATGATGCTGGCGGGCTGGATATGTCCGCTGACGCCGCTGGAAAACAGGTTGAGAGCCGCCGGTGGTGGAGAGCAGTACTCATCCGGTTTTATCGAGCATTACATCCTGCCCGTGATCTACCCCGCCGGGATGAGCCGGGAACTGCAAGTCACCATAGGCATCGCACTGCTTGTAGTGAATGCATTGCTGTACCTGGGATTGATCATAAAACACAAAAACGAGCCGCGATGAAACTCCGGGCAGGTTAATCCGGCTCCGTTTGGACACGTACCCCGTTACTGATCGTGTCACCGGGGTAACTGATAACCGGGTCCCCGTGCTCGAGGCCGCTGATGATCTGGGCCCGCAGGCCGTTGCGATGCCCGACCTCGACCTGTCGCAGCGCGGCACGCCCGGCCGCAACGGTAAATACCGCCCACTGTCCCTGGTGGCGGAACAGGGCGCTGGCCGGAATCTGCAAGACGTCGTCGGCCTGCCAGACGATGAAGCGTGCCTCCACGCGGTAGCCGTCGCCCAGCTGTTGCCATTGTTCATAGGGTGAAACCAGGTCAGCGATGACATGTACGCGCTGTTCTTCTACCCCCAGCGCGGAAATCTTGGTGAAACCGACCGGTTCGATATTGCGCACCCGGCCTTCCAGCGGCCTGTCCCCGCCCCAGCGTTCGAACAACACGCGCATACCCGGCCGGATACGCACGGCGTCTTCCGACAGCACCTCGACCTCGATTTCCAGCGCACGGGTATCGCCAATTTCAAGCAGTGGCTGGCCGACCTGCACCGGACCTTCGTCCTCGTGCTGCACCGCCAGTATGCGGCCGCTGACCGGTGCGCGCACCGGGACCTTTTTTTCTCCGTTCTCGGTGACGGTTTTGCCCGCATACTGCAATGCCGTGCGGGCTGCCTCCAAATCATAACGCGCGACCTCGACACCGAACTCTGCCGAACGCCGGGCCGCGCGTGCACTGCGTGCCCTGGTTCGTGCCCGGTCCAGTTCGTCCCTGGAGACATTGCCGCTGTCGGCGAGTTCTCCGAAACGTTTGAGCTCAAGCTCGGCAAAATCGCTGTCGGCCGCGGCCGCGCCGGCGTTCTGTTCCGCCACGCGCAGGGCGGCCTGCGCGGCGGCGACACGCGCCCTGGCCTCGGCTTCGCGACGCGGATCGAGCACCTCGGAGGTGAGTGGCTTGATACTCAGCAGTACCTGGTCGCGTTCCACCGTGTCACCGACATTCCATTCCAGCCGGCTGGTTACGCCCCATACCGGTGCGGAGATCTGGTAACGGTTGATTACCCGTGTCTTGCCTTCTTCCTCGACAGTCACGGCCAGGGGGGCCGATACAGCGCGCGCCACTTCGACCGGCAGCGGCCGTGGCCAGAAGCCCCAGGCCAGCAGAGCGGCCACGAGTAGCAGCGGTATTGCAAGTTTCCATTGTCTGCGCGATAGCATGCGGGTCTATTCCCTGGTTTTGAGCACGGCCAGGAGATCCAGTTTTCCCAGCCGTCGCCAGATCATAACACCGGATATCGCTGCCGAGAGCAACACGACCAGTGCTGCGAAAGTGTATGTGCCCGGTTCCAGTACCAGCGGTACGCGGTACAGGTCGCTTTGCAGGCGGGCCACCAGGTAGGCGCACAGGCCGCGTCCGACCAGGAAACCGACCGGAATGGCAATCAGTGTCAAAAGCACCAGCTCACCCAGCAGGATATAGGCGATTTCGCCCCGGCTGTACCCGAGTACGCGCAGGCTGGCCAGTTCATGACCGCGTTCCGCCAGCGCAATGCGCGCGGTGTTGTACACTACGCCGAACGCGATGGTCGCCCCGAGAACCGTGGTGATAAAGGTAAAAAACAGTATGGTTTCGGCAAGAATGTCGTAGAAATTCTTTACCGCGATGGCGCGTACCCGGGTACTCGCCACGCGCGGCATGTCACGCAATTCGGCATAGATCCGCTCCTGGTACGCGCTGTCCACGGCCAGGTAGGCACCGCTGATCACATCCCCTTCTTTCATCAGGCGATTCAGGACCCGGCGCTGCATGTAGACGCCCATGCCGAGATATTGTTTTGCGATCGCAGTTACCACCACCGGTTTGACCGGGCGGCTGCCTTCCAGTATTTCCAGCATTACCCGGTCGCCGGGCCGCACGCCGAGCGTGTGACCGAGATGATCGTTGATCACCACACCCTCGTCGGGCAGCGTGACCGGCTGCAGCTCGCTGTCCAGCACCCGGCTCAGGCGGCCGTCGGGTTCGGTACCATGGATAACCGTGCGGTAACTGCGGTTCTCGAAACGGATGCGTACCGACACCGTGCGTGCGCCCTCGACATATTCCACCCCCGGCAGCGTGCGCAGGGAATACAGCGCACGTTTCGAGGCGGGCTCGGTAAAGCTCAGCGCAATGTCCTCCCGCTGGCTGCGGCTGAACTGCACGTCGACCATGTAGTCGATGGCGTCGTCCTGGAAATTGCCGACCATCATCACGCCACAGGCGGCGGCAATGCCCAGCAGGGACAGGGCTGATTTGAGCGGACGGCGTTCGATATTGCGGATGATCATGCGCGTGGGTTGTGAAAACCAGCGTTGCAGGCCCAGGCGCTCCAGCAGGGTGACCCGGTATACGGCGGGTGGCTCGGGTCGCATGGCCTGTGCCGGTGGTAACAGTGCTGCACGGCGAATTGCGTGCAGGGTACCCAGTATGGCTACCACCACACTGATGAGTGCAGCGGAAATCATCACCCCGGGCCGCAGCACATACTGCAGGTAGGGGAAACGATAAAAGCCGATATAGATTTCGCTCAACCCCTGACCCAGCCAGGCGCCGCACAGCAGCCCGGCGGCTACACCGAAAGCGACAATAATCAGCACCAGCTGGATGTAGTGCAGCCCGATCGCCAGGTTGCTGTAGCCAAAGGCCTTGAGGTTGGCGATTTCCTCGCGTTGCAGGGCGACGATGCGGCTGATCACGATGTTGAGCAGGAAGGCCGCCACGGAGAAAAAAATCACCGGGAAAGCGGTCGCCAGGGTACGCAACTGGCGCAGTTCCTCGCTGAGAAAATGATGCGAGATCTGGTCCTTGCGCGTATAGGCGCCGCGCCCGCCGTAGCGGTTCAGCAGGCGGTCAAGACGGGTGATGACGGTTTCCCGATCCGCGCCGTGCGCCAGGCCTAATACCACATCATTGAACGCCCCCTGCATATCGTAGGCACTTTCCAGCGGCGTGCGTGCCATCCACAAAATGGCGAAGCGCCTGAAGTCGGGCACGGTGGCGCCCGGCGCCAGTTGATAGATGTACTCGGGCGACAGCGCGATGCCGACAAGGGTCAGGGTCTGGCGCTTGCCGTTGATGATCGCCGTGAGCGGGTCGCCGGGCGCCAGGCCGTGCCGGTCGGCAAAGGCCTCGTTGAGCACCACTTCGTTGTTCCTGCCCGGCGCCGGCAGTCGCCCGCGGCGCAGGTAGAGGCGGTTCATCAACGGTTCGCCCTGGTCCGGCAGCGAGACCAGCTTGCCGGTCACCGGGTCAGCGAAATCCGGTAAATCCAGTTTGACCAGTGCGATCACCCGTGTTTCGACCCGGTCGACACCGGGCAGGTCACGGATACGGGCTTGCAGGCCGTGGGGCGCACGCTTGAGTTCTGCAAACAGTTCGGCAAAGCGGTAATCCTGGTAATAGTTCTGGCGGGTCAGGTACAGGGAGTCGAGCGTGCTCAGCGACATCACAAAGATGGCCACACCGCTCAGGATCACCAGCGCAATCGCCAGTGCCTGCCCACGCATCTGCCAGAGTTCGCGCCACAGCTTTCTGGTGATTGCGCGCATGCCCGTGCTGCCGGCTTACCAGCTCAACGCGCCCGGCTCAAGCTTTTCGGCATTGGCCTGCACCCGGGTGATACGCCCGTCGGCCAGCTGGACAACCCGGTCGGCCATGGCGGCGATCACGGCGTTATGCGTAATGATCGCGGTGGTGGTGCCGAGTTTCCGGTTGACGCGCGCCAGTGCCTCCAGCACCAGGATGCCGGTGGCTGAATCCAGCGCACCGGTGGGCTCGTCGCACAGCAGCACGTCGGGGTTCTTGGCGATGGCGCGTGCAATCGCCACACGCTGCTGCTCCCCCCCGGACAGCTGCGCCGGAAAGTGGTTTACCCGTTCGCTGAGTCCGACCAGGGCCAGGGCATCGGCGGGTTGCATCGGCCGATCGGCAATTTCGGTAACCACGGCGACGTTTTCCAGCGCCGTCAGGCTGGCGATCAGGTTATAGAACTGGAACACGAAACCGACGTGGTAGCGGCGGTACTCGGTGAGGGTCCTGTCACTGGCCGTGGTCAGATCCTGGTCGCGGTAGCGGACCTGCCCGGTGCTGGCCGTGTCCAGGCCGCCCAGGATGTTCAGCAGGGTGGATTTGCCACTGCCGGACGGTCCCAGCATCACGACCAGCTCGCCGGCGTAGAGATCCAGGTCCACGCCGCGCAGGGCGTGTACCCGGACTTCGCCCATCCGGTACACCTTGGTCAGGCTGCGGGCGCTGAAAACCACCCGGTTTTCAGTACCGGTACGGGATGTTGCGGGTTCATCTGTCGACACTGGACCGGCTCCGGGAACGCAGTTGTCAGTACGGCGAAGGCGTTATGTACCACAAGCCGGCAAGTGCGATCAGGGAACAGGTAATGAGCACAAAGCTGGAGAGTTTAACCATGCCGACGGGGATCATCCTGACATCGAGGTGTGTCATCCCGATGTGCAGGTGTTCATAGCGCCAGGCCGCCAGGAAGAACGCGGCCCCGCTAAACAGGATGAGGATTGCTGCAATCGTCCGGATGCTCCAGAGCGGCATGCTGTCCGACAGAAACCGGACGATGCCAAGGCCGGTTACCAGTGCGGCGAGGCCGGTACGTATCCATGCGGCATAGGTCCGCTCGTTGGCGAGCGCGGTACGATCCAGGGCAAGTGCATTTGTGTCGGGTTCGGAATTCAATTATTCATCTCGTTTCCATGGTGACAGGGTTCAGCCGGTCGTGACTTGTCCGCTTCGCCGCGCAGGTGGCGGATTGTTCCCGGCAATTATCAGCATAGCATGTGTGGATTCTCTGTCCGGGTCTTCCGGCCCCGGACTGGCACAACCTTAACAAAATCTTTACCTACCTCTGTTTATCATAAGTATCCGTTCGGCCTATTGCGCCGGCTAACGCATTGATTTTCAACCTTTGTGAGGTAAGCAACTTGAACCAGTCCGGATACACCGGTATTGCCCCTCCCGACCTGCCGGGTGACAGGACAGACCAGCCTGAGGGAAGCAGTGCCTTATCGGCAAAACAGTTAATCGCCGCCCTTATTTTTATTGGTGTGGCTATCATTCTGGCGGCTGCGGTGCCCAGCGTGGAGATCGCCTGGGTATCGGCGCTGCTGATACTGACTATTTACCTGTTCGCCTTCGAGGTGGTCGGTGTAGACGTCGCCGCCGTCACCATCATGGTCTTACTGGGTCTGAC
>JBHHXO010000028.1:0-19615 GCA_046757125.1 Thiogranum sp. | reverse complement strand
AGGCAATTCCCCACAATCGCCATCGAGACACCCTCCTGATATTTTATTCACCGGCGCGTCTCTGTGCCGGCAGCCATCCCTGCGCACCTGTTTTTTATTATGAAGCGATTTATACGCCCGGCGACCGGGCCGTTCAAGGGGTGCCGTGTATTTGCGGCGAAACCAGGGAGGGTCCGGATCCGCACCGGGCTGGCGCGGAAAGCGGCATTTTATTGTTAATCAAGGAAATCAGGGGCAGCACGGCACTGCCCCCAAACGCTCAGGGCGAAACTTCCAGCATCCGCTCCAGCGCGGCCCTGGCCAGCGCGGCTTCTTTTTCCGGCACATTGATCCGGTTCACCGGCTTGCCTTCGAGCAGGTTCTCCAGCGTCCACAGCAGGTGCTGCGGGTCGATGCGGAACATGGTGGAGCACATGCACACGGTCGGGGACATGAAGTGCACGTTCTTGCCATCGGCCCTGCACTCGTCGTGCAGCCGGTTGACGAGGTTCAGTTCGGTGCCGACCAGCCAGCGCGTGCCGGGTTCCGAGTCGCGGATGGTCTTGATGATGTATTCGGTCGAGCCGACGTAATCGGATTTCTGACAGACCTCGAAGCTGGATTCCGGGTGGGAGATGACCTTGCCTTCCGGGTATTTTTCCCTGAAGCGGTCGATATGCTCCGGCAGGAACATCTGGTGCACGGAACAGAAACCTTTCCACAGGATGATCCTTGCCTTGCGGATTGCCTCTTCGCTCAAACCACCCATGGGCCGGTCAAAATCCCATACCACCATTTCGTCGAGCGGGATGCCCATTTTGAAGCCGGTGTTGCGGCCCAGGTGCTGGTCGGGGAAAAACAGGACTTTTTCGCGCTGCCGGAACGACCATTCGAGCACGTTCTGCGCGTTGGTCGAAGTACAGACGATACCACCGTGGGTGCCGCAAAAGGCTTTCAGGTCCGCGGCTGAATTGATGTAGGTTACGGGAGTGACCTGTTCATCCGGATCGAGCACCCCGGAAAGCTCCTGCCAGGCGCGCTCCACCCTGGGGAGATTGGCCATGTCGGCCATGGAGCAACCCGCGGCGAGGTCCGGCAGGATGGCAATCTGGTCGGGCCGTGACAGGATATCGGCCACTTCGGCCATGAAATGGACGCCGCAGAAGATAATATATTCGGCTTTGGAGTTTGCGGCTTCGCGGGACAGTTTCAGGGAGTCGCCCGAATAGTCGGCGTGGCGGAACACTTCATCGCGCTGGTAGTGGTGACCGAGGATCACCAGGCGTTCGCCGAGCGCCCGCTTCGCTGCCACGATACGCGCCTCGCACTCGTCGTCGGGGAGCATGATGTATGGGGTCTGTTCGATTACCGCTGCCTGCATGTGCGGATACTCCTTGCTTGCCCTGCCTGATAGTCTAAATGATCCGGACGCTTACGTAGCGCCCGATTGCCTCGCGGTTGGTACGGGAACTCCCCCGCTCGGCGGAAATCACGAATCCGCGCTTTTCCCCGGCACCTTGCGCAGGCGGATGTTGAGTTCCGCGAGCTGGCTGCCCGGCACTGCGGACGGCGCGTTGGTCAGCGGGCAGCTCGCCGTCTGGGTCTTGGGGAAAGCCATGACTTCGCGAATCGACTGTGCGCCGGTCATCAGCATCACCAGGCGATCCAGGCCGAAAGCCAGGCCACCGTGCGGCGGACAGCCGTATTTGAGCGCAGTGAGCAGGAAACCGAACTTGTCCTCGGCCTCCTCGTCACTGATACCCAGCAGTTCGAACACCTGTTTCTGTACTTCGCCGCGGTAGATACGCATCGAGCCACCGCCCAGCTCGGTACCGTTGAGCACCATGTCATAGGCGCGCGAGTGACAGTTACCCGGATCGCTTTTGAGCAATTCCAGGTGATCTTCCTTCGGCGAGGTAAAGGGGTGGTGCAGTGAGTTCCAGCGCCCGGTGTTGTCGTCCCACTCAAACATGGGAAAATCGACCACCCATAGCGGTTTCCACTCACCTTCCATCAGGCCGCGGTCTTCACCGAGCCTGACGCGCAGCGCGCCCAGGGCTTCGTTCACCACGCCGGCCTTGTCGGCGCCGAAGAACACCAGGTCGCCGTCCTCGGCACCGGTACGCTGCATGATCTGCTCGATCACGTCGTCGGGCAGGAACTTCAGGATCGGGGACTGCAGGCCGTCGCGCCCCTTGCTGACCTCGTTGACCTTTATGTAGGCGAGGCCCCTGGCGCCGTAGATAGCCACGAATTTCGTGTAGTCGTCGATCTCCTTGCGCGTGAGTTCACAACCGCCGGGCAAGCGCAGTGCGGCTACGCGCCCTTTGGGATCCACGGCCGGACCGGCGAAGACCTTGAAGTCGACACCCTGCATCAGGTCGCCGACATCGACCAGCTCCAGCTTGACGCGCAGGTCGGGCCGGTCGGACCCGAAACGCTGCACCGCTTCCCGGTAGGTCATGCGCGGGAACGGGTTATCCAGCCTGACGCCCAGCACCTTGTCGAACAGGCCGCGGATCATTTCTTCCGTCAACGTCATGATCCCGTCTTCATCCATGAAGGAGGTCTCGATATCCAGCTGGGTAAACTCGGGCTGGCGGTCGGCACGCAGGTCTTCGTCGCGGAAACAGCGCACCATCTGGTAGTAACGGTCCATGCCGGACATCATCAGCAACTGCTTGAACAGCTGCGGCGACTGCGGCAGGGCAAAAAACTCGCCGGGATGGGTACGGCTGGGCACCAGGTAATCGCGCGCGCCTTCCGGCGTGGCGCGGGTCAGTATCGGCGTCTCGATGTCCAGGAAACCGTGGTCGTCAAGGTAGCACCTCAACTCGCGCGTGACCCGGGCGCGCAGGCGCAGGCGATCGAGCATTTCGGGACGGCGTAAATCGATGTAGCGGTAACGCAGGCGGTGTTCTTCCGACACGCTGTCGTCGTCGAGGTGGAACGGCGGGGTCTCGGCGCTGTTGAGTATCGTAAGCTCTTTGCCCAGTACCTCGATTTCGCCGGTCGGCAGGTCCGGGTTGACGGTGCCTTCCGGGCGGTGGCGGACACGGCCCGTTACCTGTAATACGAACTCGCTGCGCACCCGTTCTGCGCTGGCAAAGGTTGCCTCGGTGTCCGGATCGAACACCACCTGTACGCGGCCTTCGCGATCACGCAGGTCGATAAAAATGACGCCGCCGTGGTCGCGGCGGCGGTGTGCCCAGCCCACCAGGGTAACGTCCTGGTCGAGCTGGTCTGTGTTCAGTTCACCGCAATAATGTGTACGCATGGATACTCTGGTAACTCCGGGTCAGGGTGGCAGGCTAGCCGGCCTTTTTGCCACTCGTCGACGAGGGCTTGGAATCAGATTTGCTCCCGGCGGCTGCCTTTGCCCTGGAATCCGCCTTGGCGATATTTTTCTTCTTGCCGCTCTTGAAATCGGTTTCGTACCAGCCACCGCCCTTGAGGCGGAATCCGGCGGCGGAGACCAGTTTCTGCAGCGCGGGTTTGCCACAGGCCGGGCACTCGGTGAGCGGCGCATCGCTGATTTTTTGCAGCTTTTCCAGCTCGTGCCCGCATTCGGCGCAACGGTATTCGTAAATCGGCATGGCCCAGGGATCCGACATGATTTGCAAAGCGCGCGATTATAGCAGCCGCGCCGGGCTTTGCCGATATTTTGCCCCGTTATCCCCCTTCCAGCCGGAAGAGGGAAGTATCGCCGGCCCTCAGGGTACAATCCCGGCCATGCACCTGCGCCAGACCGAACTGCCTGAAAAAGGCGATACCGACATTAAAACCCTGAAATCCCTGCTGCCTTTCCTCTGGGAGTACCGCGGGCGGGTGGTGCTGGCGCTGGGTTTCCTGATCCTGGCCAAGGTCGCCAACGTCGGCATCCCGCTGCTGCTGAAAGACATTGTCGATGCCCTGGACAAGGATAACGGGGTACTGGTGCTGCCGCTGGCCCTGCTGCTCGGCTACGGCGCACTGCGACTGGCCAGCTCGCTGTTCAATGAACTGCGCGACTCGATCTTTGCCCGGGTCCGGCACGGGGCCATGCGCAAGGTATCGATCCGCGTGCTGGACCACCTGCACCGCCTGTCACTGCGCTATCACCTGGAACGCCGCACCGGCGGCATTTCCCGTGATATCGAGCGCGGCACACGCAGTGTCAGCTCGCTGCTCAATTACATGGTGTTCAGCATCCTGCCGATCATTGTCGAGGTAACCCTGATCGCCGCCATTCTGCTCGACCGCTACAGCGCGTGGTTTGCGGTCATCACCTTTGCGTCGGTGGCCGCGTACATCTTCGTCACCTTCAAAATCACCGAATGGCGCATGAAATACCGCGTCAAAATGAACGCCGCGGACTCACAGGCCAATACCCGGGCCATCGACAGCCTCATCAACTATGAAACCGTCAAGTACTTCGGCAACGAGCAGCACGAACTGGCGCGTTACAACGCGTCGCTGGCGGAGTGGGAGGATGCGGCGGTCAGGAGCCAGACCTCGCTGTCCGCGCTGAATGTCGGCCAGGCGGCGATCATCGCCATCGGGGTCACGTCGATCATGGTGCTGGCCGCTGACGGCGTGGTCGCCGGCACACTGACACTCGGCGACCTGGTATTGATCAATGCCTTCCTGCTGCAGCTCTTTATCCCGCTCAATTTCCTGGGCATCGTGTACAGCCAGCTGAAACATGCACTTACCGATATGCAGCTGATGTTCGACGTGCTGGAGCGCACCCCGGAAATCGAGGACCGCGAAGACGCTGTCGAACTGGACGTCGGCGCCGGTGAAGTGCGTTTTGAGCGCGTCCGCTTTGCCTATGACCCGGAGCGACCCATCCTGCACGATATCAGCTTTGTCATTCCCGCCGGCAGGAAGGTGGCCGTGGTCGGCCCGAGCGGCGCCGGCAAATCCACGCTGGCGCGCCTGCTGTTCCGTTTCTACGACGTGGACTCGGGGCGTATCCTGATCAACGGTCAGGATGTGCGCGCCGTGACCCAGCACAGCCTGCGTGCGGCAGTCGGTATCGTGCCGCAGGATACCGTGCTGTTCAACGACACGCTGAAATACAACATCGGCTATGCACGCCCCGGGGCGAGTGACGAAGAAATTGAACAGGCCGCCCGCCTGGCCAACATCCATGACTTCATCCTGAAACTGCCCAAAGGCTACAACACGGTGGTCGGGGAGCGCGGACTGAAATTGTCGGGGGGTGAAAAACAGCGCGTCGCCATTGCGCGCGCCATTCTGAAAAACCCGAAAATCCTGGTTTTCGACGAAGCCACCTCGAGCCTCGACAGCCACTCGGAACAGGCCATCCTGGACAGCCTGCGCACGGCGGCAGAAAACCATACCACGCTGGCCATCGCACATCGCCTGTCCACCATCATCGACGCCGACAGCATCCTGGTCATGGAAGACGGGCGCATCGTGGAACAGGGCAGCCACCAGGCTTTACTGGAGCGGGACGGACTGTACGCGCGGCTGTGGGAACTGCAACAGCAGGAGGAGGAAGAAGATCAGATCGTCGGCTAGTTTTTTCCGGCGCGTTCGTCGCGTAACTGCTGTGTCTCCCTGGCCATGATATGGCGCACCAGGTGTTCGCGATCGGACTCGCGCAGTTGCTCGTAGACCACCGCGATCTGCCACGGGAAGTGCCGGTTGCCATCATTGACCCGCTCACAGTGAATAACGCGGCTCACGGTCAGGATGCCTACCAGCGAGGGAAACAAAACCATACGCAGTTCCAGCAGGCTGTCCACGTCGATTTCGTGCCGGGCGCGAAAGGCGACACCGCCGGCACTGAGGTTGACTTCGCGACTCTGCTGCTCGTTGAGCCCCATGTCCTCGCTCACAAACAGCTGGGCAATCATGTTCAGCTTTTGGTCGAGCATCTGCAGGCAGCGCGCCAGCTCCGGCGAATCGCTTTGCACCTTGTGCATGACGTGCGTCATCTGCCGGGTGGTCGCCGCAAAAGTGGATGCCGCGGTAAAACGATCCACTACCCGCGACTGGATCTTTTCCTGCAGCCGCCCGGCCTCATCGCTGTCGATCAGTCGGTAGTCGAGGGCGATCTCGTCCTCGATGCGAAAATATTCCCTGCGTTCGTCGCTCATGATGCTCCCTGAAGCTACTTCGCCCCGCCGGCCCTGATCCCCAGGCCCGTCTTTTCTTTCTGTTTGGGCCTGGCTGTAGCAGGCCTGCTGCTGCGCGCCTTGCCGGCCTTGATGCCGGTCGCTTTTGCCGCCGTCTGTTTTACCGCTTTGGCCGGCCGGCTCACCGGGGCTGCCGGGGTTGCAGAAACGGATGCCGCCCCGGGTGCAGTTTGCCGCGCAACGGGCTTGCCTGGCAAGCCGGCGCCCTTCTTTTTACCGCTGATTGATTTATCCGCCGACTCCTTGTCGTCACCCTGCTGCAGGATGATCTCGACACGCCGGTTTTTGGCCCGGTTTGCCGCGGAATCGTTCTTTGCCACCGGCTCGGTGTCGGCAAAACCCTGGATCAGAAAGCGGTTGGACGGAATATTGGTGGCCAGCATCATTTCGTGCGCTACCGACACGGCGCGTGCCGACGACAGCTCCCAGTTGGAGCGGAAGCGTTCTGTATAGATGGGAATGTTGTCTGTATGCCCGGCAACAATGATCTTGCCTTCCGAATCCTTGAGGATCTTTGCCACCCTTGCCAGTATAGGCCGGAACGCGCCTTTCAGTTCCGCATGCCCCGATCCGAACGAGGCCTTCTCGCGCACCCGGATGATGATTTTCTGCCCGGCCGTTTCAACATCGATGGAGCCGTTCCTGATTTCCCGGCCCAGCGCGTCGCTGATAAGTTTGGCACTTTGCTCCAGTTTCTTTCGTCTCTTCGCCGCCGCTTCGGCTTCGATCAGTTTTTCCAGGTCCTTGCGGTCTACCTTGACGCCCTGCTTTTGCTGCGCATCGGCGCCGGCCAGTTTCTGCTCGGCTTTCAGCTTTTCCTCCAGCCGTGCGACGGCCAACGCCTTGGCCTGTGCGAGTTCTTTCTTCTGTGATTCCGTCAGGCCATCGGCCTGTGAGCGCTGTTTGCCCGGCATCAGGTGCGCCAGCTGGCCGCTGTTATCACCCGCTTTCCGGTCGGCCTTCTGACCGGCTTTCTGACCCTCCTGCCGGTCAGCCTTGTTTAACGCGTTTTCCTGCGGCCTGAATGTCTTGTCCCGGTCCGGTTCGTGATCGGCCCTGGGCGTGGGAACCGGCCGGCGGCGCTCCTTGCCGAGGTCCAGATTGACGCGCAGGTCATTGGTCGTCATCTGCCGGATGACGTTCATAGTGGTGGGTTCGGGGCGTCCCGGGCTGAATTCACGGGCAATGACATTGATGCCCTTGGGCGGTTCCTTGACCTTGATGTCACGCTGCACGCCGAAGGCATTTTTCATGGAGCCGGCCATCTCCTTGTACTTCGAAACGTCCAGTTCAGAAAACGACAGCAGCAAGACGAAGAAACACATCAACAACGACATCAGGTCGGCGAAGGTCATTACCCATCCGGGGAGACCTTCTTCTATTACTACAGCTGGCGCATCGTCGGACATTCCTGCTTACCCCCTGTAGTGGCCACCCGGGCAACCGTCAGGCCGCATCCTTTTCACCGACATCATCGCGCTTGCTTTCCGGCAGGTAGGTCTTGAGCAGCTCTTCCATCACCCGCGGGTTCAGGCCTTCCTGGATAGAGCTGATGGTTTCCAGGATCAGGGTTTTGTTGAGACGCTCTTCCTTGCTGCGCAGGGCCAGCTTGTCGGCAATCGGCAAGGCAAAAGCCGTAGCGATGATGGCGCCATATAAAGTTGTCAGCAACGCAACCGCCATCGCCGGACCAATGGACTTGGGATCATCCATGGCCGATAACATCTGCACCAGGCCGATCAGGGTACCGATCATCCCCATGGCAGGGGCGGTATCACCCATCGATTTGAAAATCGCCTGGCCGCGCTCGTGGCGTTCGATGGTAAGGTTGATATCCTTGCCCAGCATGGAACGCACGAACTCGGGTTCGTGCCCGTCCACGCACAACTGGATGCCGCGTTTCAGGAATTCGTTCTCTATGTCCTGTCCTTCCAGGCCCAGCACGCCTTCCTTGCGGGCAATGGTGGCAAGCTGAACGCCTTCCTCGATCAGCTTGACGGGGTCTTCCGCTTTATTGACGAACGCCTTCATGGCAATCTTGAACGCACCCAGGAAGTGCGCCATGGGAAACTTGATCAGCACCGCAAATATGGTGCCGACCATCACAATCAGCAGCGAGGGAAGGTTGACAAAGAGGATGGCGCTGCCGCCCAGCACCATGGCGACAATGATAATACCGAAGGCACCCAGCAGTCCGACGAGGGTGGCAAGATCCATTTATTATTTCTCCATACTACGCTGGCCAAAAATCCATACAGCCTATAGCGCCGCTTCAGGCGGATTCTTGAATAAACAGGCGGCTATGCCAGGACAACCCCCATCCACTACTATATTTTGAAAATACAAAGAGTTACTGATGACCCACAATGAAAATACAGGACGCACGGTATTTATCACCGGCTGCTCGACAGGCATCGGCTACTGCGTGGCGCACGGACTGAAGACGAGGGGTTACCGGGTCATCGCCAGCGCCCGACAGACCGGGGATGTCGAACGCCTGCAGCAGGAAGGGCTGGAATGCCTGCAGCTGGACCTCGACCAGCCGGAGTCCATACGCCGGGCCATACAGGAACTGGCTGACCGGAGCGGGCGCAAAATCTACGGACTGTTCAATAATGCCGGTTTCGGGCAGCCCGGCGCGGTCGAGGATTTAACGCGCGAGGTACTTCGCGCCCAGTTTGAAACCAACGTGTTTGGCACCATGGACCTGACCAACCGCATCCTGCCCTGGATGCGCGCCGCCGGCGAGGGCCGCATTATCCAGAACAGCTCGGTACTGGGGTTCGTGTCCCTGGCTTACCGCGGCGCCTACAATGCCAGTAAATATGCGCTTGAAGGCCTGTATGACACGCTGCGGCTGGAACTGGCGGGAAGCGCTATCCACGCGGTGCTGATCGAACCCGGCCCGATTGAAAGCCGGTTTCGGGCCAATGCATTCGCCGCCTACAAAAAGAATATCGATGTCGAACACAGCGCGCACCGGGACGCCTACCTGGCCACGGAAAACCGCCTGCTCCGGGAGGGGCCGGCCGTTCCCTTCACGCTGCCGCCGGAAGCCGTGCTCGACAAGGTAGTCCGGGCGCTGGAGAGCAGCAAGCCCGCGCCGCGCTATTACGTGACCGTTCCCACCTGCTTGTTCGGCGGACTGAAGCGGGTGCTCAGCAGCCGGGCACTGGACAAGGTATTACTCAGGGTATCGCGTGGAGAACAGAAATAAAAAACACCGGCCAGCAGTGGGTTTCGTAACCTGGTTCCTGTAAAGCCCGCGGCCTACATGTCCCAGCGGATACCGGCGAAGTAGGTATCGTTATCACCGAGCTGTTTGGTCTTCAGGTTGATCCAGAGCTTCTTCCTGGCCTTGAAGCGCGATCCGACCACCAGCACGTTGTCGTCAAAATCACCGGAGCGGTGTTCACCCGCCATGTCCAGTTCGAGCCATTTAAGGGCCCTGAACCGAACGCCGGCGTCAAAAATAAAACCGGCATCGCTCGTCGATGAAACACCACTGGAACTGCTGTTTATGCTGTTGTAAAACCAGTTCGCCCCCGCGAACACGTCCAGCTTTTTCTTCATCAAGGTATAGTGTCCCCAGCCACCGGCCTGCCCCTCGGTGAAATCGGGATCATCGTCGCTGCCGTTCGCCTTTGGCAAACCTTCCAGCCGGCCCCGCTTGAAACCCGCCCTGAGCGCGACATGCTTAAAGGTGTCGAAAGATGCATTTATTGACGCCAGCTTGAAGCTCGAACCGTCGTCGCTCTCGTCAATATCCGTGTACTCATAGCCAACATCGAGGTAGCTATAGCTGAACCCCTTCGCAGCAAACGCAGGGCTTGCCAGCAAGGTAAGGGAACCGATCACCAGCGCCCAGAGGGCTTTCTTTGGAACCATTACTCCTCCTCCTGTTTTTTTATGGTCTGGCTTACGCCAAAGACCGGCCCATACTACGGATTACCCCCCCGACCTTCAAGCCGAAATATCCTGCAGCGACAAAAAAAGGCGGGCCTGAGCCCGCCTTTTGCCGTTGAAAAGCAAGCCTTTTCAGGCAGCGCTGGCCTGCTCGCTACCGGCCGTGAACTGCAACCGGTCGCCCTCCAGGCTGATCTCGACCACCTGTCCCGGGTGGAAACACCCGGCCAGGATTTCCTGCGCCAGCGGATTTTCCAGCTGCTGCTGAATAGCGCGCTTGAGCGGCCGAGCACCATAGACCGGATCAAAACCGGCCTCGCCGAGCTTGTCGAGCACCGCATCGGTCAGTTTCAGGCCCAGTTCACGCTCTGCCAGCCGTTTACGCAGGTAGTCGATCTGCAGGTTGGCGATAGCGCGGATCTGCTCCCGACCCAGCGGGTGGAACACCACGGCCTCATCGATACGGTTGATGAATTCGGGCCGGAAATGCGCCCCGACCACTTCCATCACGGCACCCTTCATGCGCTCGTAGTTCTCCTCGCCGGCCAGCTCCTGAATCTGCTGGCTGCCCAGGTTGGACGTCATTACGATGACGGTATTACGGAAATCGACCGTACGCCCCTGGCCATCGGTAAGCCGCCCGTCATCCAGTACCTGCAACAGCACGTTGAACACATCCGGATGCGCCTTTTCGACCTCATCCATCAGGATCACAGAATAGGGTTTACGCCGTACCGCTTCGGTCAGGTAACCGCCCTCCTCGTACCCGACATAGCCGGGGGGCGCACCGATCAGGCGCGCAACCGAGTGTTTCTCCATGAACTCGGACATGTCGATACGCACCATGGCCTCTTCCGTATCGAACAGGAATTCAGCCAGCGCCTTGGTCAGCTCGGTCTTGCCCACGCCGGTCGGCCCCAGGAAAAGGAACGAACCATTGGGTCGCGCAGGGTCCGACAGGCCGGCGCGCGAACGGCGGATGGCATCGGACACCGACTTGACGGCTTCTTCCTGCCCGACTACCCGTGCACCGATTTCCTGTTCCATACGCAGCAGTTTCTCGCGCTCGCCCTCGAGCATTTTCGACACCGGGATCCCGGTCCACCTGGCCACCACCTCGGCAATCTCCTCCTCGGTGACCTTGTTGCGCAGCAGTTTCATTTCCTGCATCTCCGCCTGCGAGGCCATATCCAGCTGCTTCTCCAGCTCCGGGATACGCCCGTACTGCAGTTCGCCGGCGCGCGCCAGATCACCGGCGCGCTGCGCGGTTTCCAGTTCCTTGCGCGCGCGCTCCAGTTCTTCCTTGACGTGGGAAGACCCCTGCACCGCGGCTTTCTCCGCCTTCCAGATTTCCTCCAGGTCGGAATACTCGCGTTCCAGCGAATCGATTTCTTCCTGCAGGTTGCCCAGGCGCTTGACCGACGCCTCGTCACTCTCCTTCTGCAGGGCCTCGCGCTCGATTTTCAGCTGGATCAGGCGCCGCTCCAGGCGGTCCATGACTTCCGGCTTGGAATCGATCTCCATACGGATGCGGCTGGCGGCCTCATCGATCAGGTCGATGGCCTTGTCCGGCAACTGCCGGTCGGTGATATAGCGGGTCGACAGGGTCGCAGCGGCAACAATCGCCGGGTCGGTGATATCGACCCCGTGATGGACTTCGTAGCGCTCCTTCAAACCGCGCAGAATAGCAATGGTATCCTCGACACTGGGCTCATCGACCAGCACTTTCTGGAAGCGCCGCTCCAGTGCAGCATCTTTCTCGATGTACTGCCGGTATTCGTCGAGCGTGGTGGCGCCTACACAATGCAGCTCGCCACGCGCCAGCGCCGGTTTCAGCATATTGCCCGCGTCCATGGCGCCTTCCGCCTTGCCGGCGCCGACCATGGTATGCAGTTCATCGATGAACAGGATGATCTGGCCTTCCTGCTTGGAGAGATCGCTGAGCACCGCTTTCAGGCGTTCCTCGAATTCACCGCGGAACTTGGCGCCCGCGATCAGCGAGCCCATATCGAGGCTCAGCAGGCGCTTGCCCTTGATGCCTTCCGGGACTTCACCGTTGATGATGCGCTGGGCAAGGCCTTCGACTATGGCGGTTTTACCCACGCCGGGTTCGCCGATGAGCACCGGGTTGTTCTTGGTGCGGCGCTGCAGGACCTGTATGGTGCGCCGGATTTCGTCGTCACGGCCGATAACGGGGTCGAGCTTGCCCTGCTCGGCACGCTCGGTCAGGTCGATGGTGTATTTTTCCAGCGCCTGGCGCTGGTCCTCGGCGTTCGGGTCATCGACACTCTGGCCACCGCGCACATTGTCGATGGCTTTCTCGATCGCTTCCTTGCCGGCACCGGCCTGCCGCAACGCCTCGCCCAGCTGTCCCTTGTCTTCCACCGCTGCCAGCACGAACAGTTCGGACGAGATGTACTGGTCCTTGCGCTGCTGCGCCAGCTTGTCGGTCAGGTTCAACAGGCGGGTCAGGTCATTGGAGATATGTACGTCACCCGCGGTGCCTTCCACCACGGGCAGGCGATCCAGCTGCTCACCAAGGTGGGAACGCAGCATATTGGTATTGACGTTGGACTGCGTCAGCAGGTGGCGCACACTGCCGCCTTCCTGGTCCAGCAAGGCAACCATGACGTGTACCGGTTCAATATAATTATGGTCGCGGCCCACCGCCAGGCTTTGCGCATCCGCCAGCGCCATCTGGAACTTTGAGGTCAGTTTATCCATCCGCATGACAAGGAGTCTCCCCGAAAATCAATTCACATGACAGCTATATGGGTGGAAAGGCGCCGGAATTCAAGGACGCCGCCAATTTAATCCTTGTAGACCTTGCGCTGAAACAGGTCCTGGCGGCGGCTGACCAGGCGGTCCAGGAACAGCAATCCGTCCAGGTGGTCCATTTCGTGCTGGATGGCGCGCGCCTCGAAGCCTTCCATCTCGTAGGCGTGCTCATTGCCTTCACGATCAAGGGCATGCAGCTGGATGCGCTCGGCGCGCACCACATTGCCGGTGTAGTCCGGGACGGAAAGGCAACCTTCCCGGCCCAGGACGAAACCTTCCCACTCGGTAATTTCCGGGTTTACCAGGACCAGATGACCGTGGCTGCGCGTTTTTTTGCGACCCGACACGTCCACGATAACAACGCGTTCGAACCAGCCCACCTGCGGCGCGGCGATACCCACGGCGCCGGGCCCGGCAAGCCGCGTTTCCTCCAGGTCGTCGATCTGCGCCTGCAGCGCGGCATCAAACGATACGACCGGTTCAGAGACCTGGCGCAGGCGTTCGTCTGGATAAGTGAGGATATCCCGGATGGCCAAGCTTCACCCGATGAGCGTATCTACAGGATGCACGTCGACCTTGACGCCATCTGACTGCAGCGGCGCCAGCGCTTCCCGGATGGCGTCCACGCCCTGCTGCGCGACACCCTCGATCTGCAGGATATAGATCGGATCGGCTTCGGTACCGCCCACGTCCGATTCGAGATCGAGAATATTCAGACCGGCCTGTTCCGCCCTGCCGGTCACCTGCGCCACGATCCCTGCACGGTCCGCGCCGTGTACCCGGATACAGACGTCCGGAACCGGGCGCTGGTGCAGCCCGGGCTCGATGGCATCGATATGCAGGGCCAGGTGCATGTCTGCGACCACTGCCTGCAAGGTGCTGCGCAAGGTATCGGCGTCACTGCCCTGCACCATCATCATGACAGCGAAGTTTTTGCCCAGGCGGATCATGGAGGTTTCACCCAGGTTGCAGTCCGCCTCGAACAGGGCTGTCGTCACCCTGGCCACGATACCGGGCCGGTCCTTGCCTACCAGAGTCAACATATACCAGTTCAACATGGCTTACCCCCTTCGCGGGCCGTTCGGGTTTCAGGAGTGCAGGGTGGCGTGGGTCAGATAGATCAGGACCACCCCGGCGCCGATCAGCAACACCTGCTTGACGGTCGCACTGAATTCTACACGCTTGTGCAGCCCCGGAATCAGGTCCGCCACGGCGACATAGATAAAACTGGATGCGGCGATCGCCAGGACATACGGCAGTACCGGCTCCAGATTCTTGAAGCTGTAGTAGGCCAGCACCGCACCGACGACCGTGGCAAGACTCGACAACAGGTTAAACAGGAAAGCCTTGCGGGTACTGAACCCGCTGTGCAGCAGCACGGCAAAATCGCCCACCTCCTGCGGAATTTCGTGCGCGGCAACCGCCATGCTGGTGACTATACCCAGATGCACATCGGTAAGAAATGCCGCGGCGATCAGAACACCATCGATAAAGTTATGCAGGCCGTCACCGATCAGGATCAGGGTGCCGGCCGCCGCGTGGTGGTGTTCCTCGTTCTCGGGCATGTGGACTTCACACTGCTCATGGTGGCAATGCCGCCACAACACCAGCTTTTCCAACAGGAAAAAACCGAACAGGCCCAGTAACAGCGTCCCGGTAATGCTGTGAAAATCGCTCCCCCCCAGCGATTCCAGTGCGTGCGGCAACAAACCCAGCAGGGCCGCCCCCAGTAACGCACCGATGGCGAAACTGACGGCATGCGGCAGCAGCCGTGCGCGCAACGCCTGCGGCAACAGCAGGAACACAGCGGCAGCAATGACGCTGAGCACACCGCCCAGCAGGGAAAACAGCAGAATCCAGGACAACAATGACATACTGAACAAAACCTAACCGGGCCAAACCGGAAGCAAAGTGCAGGGGAAATTCATTTTCATATTACACAAGATCTGGATCCTGAGAGACTAACAGGCCGCATCCAGCCAGATCAGTGACGCCATGCGCCCTGTGCTGCCGTCCCGCCGGTACGAATAGAAGCGCTCCCGGTCGCTGAAGGTACACCATTCGCCGCCGTAAACGGCCTGCACGCCGACTGCCTGCAGGCGGATGCGGGCCAGCTGGTACAGGTCGGCCAGCCAGCAACCGTCCGTCGTGGCGCTGAACGCCCCGGCGGCCTGTGCATGCCGACCAACAAAGACCTGCCTGACTTCGTCGCCAACCTCGAACGCCGCCGGTCCGATAGCCGGACCGAGCCAGGCCATCAGCTGCGCAGGGTCGGTATTCAGCGCCGCTACGCTGCTTTCCAGTATGCCGGCAGCCAGTCCGCGCCAGCCGGCGTGCGCAGCGGCAACCCGCGTGCCATCACGGTCGCACAATAGAACTGGCAGGCAGTCCGCTGTCAGCACTGCGCAGACAGTTCCGGTTTGCGTGCTGAATCCCGCATCGGCGGACGGACGTTCACCACACTGAACGACGTCTGCAGCGCAATCGCCGTGTACCTGGTTGAGCCAGACCGGTGCAGCGGGCAACTGCAGGCGTTGCCGGAGCAGATCGCGATTGCGCTGTACGGCATCCGGCGCATCGCCCACGTGACCCGCCAGGTTAAAACTCTCCCAGGGCGACTTGCTGGTGCCCCCGGTCCGTACCGTCGTCACGGCCCTGACATTCACCGGCGCAGGCCAGTCCGGGTAAATCATGCTTCCGCTCTCAGCACCGCGAGCAGGCGGCTGAAATCTTCCGGCATCCCGACTTCCCAGCCGACCGTCTCGCCGCTGGCCGGGTGAATCAGTTCCAGACGCTCGGCGTGCAAAGCCTGGCGGCGGAAACCACTGATGGCATCGCGCAGCGCGGGTGACGCCGCACGCGGTATCCGCAGGCGGCCACCGTACAGCGGATCACCCACCAGCGGACAATGAATATGCGCCATATGGACCCGGATCTGGTGGGTGCGGCCGGTTTCCAGGCGTACCTGCACCAGCGTGTGCGCCGGAAACCGTTCCAGCACCCGGTAATGACTGATGGCCGGCTTGCCGGACTCCACCACGGCCATGCGCAGGCGGTCACGCAGGTGCCGCCCGATCGGCGCATCGACGGTCCCGCCTGCTGTCAGCGCCTGTTGCACCAGGGCCAGGTAGGAGCGGTGTACCGTACGCGCCTGCAACTGCCCCACCAGCGCGTTATGCGCCGTCAGGCTGCGCGCCACCACCATCAGGCCGCTGGTATCCTTGTCCAGCCGGTGCACGATACCGGCGCGTGGCAACGCGGCCAGCTGCGGCCGGTAGTACAGCAGGGCATTCTGCAACGTGCCGTCCGGATTCCCGGCCGCGGGATGCACAACCAGACCGGCGGGCTTGTTCAGCACCAGCAGGTGTTCATCCTCGTACTGCACATCCAGCGGAATATCCTGCGCCTGTACGTCGCTTTCCAGCTCGAGCCCGGCCTGGATCGATACCTGTTCACCACCCGTAACCCGGTATTTGGCGACTGTCGGCCGCTGGTCCAGCAACACCTTGCCGGCCTTGATCCACTGTTGCAGCCGGCTGCGGGAATAATCCGGAAACAGCTCCGCCAGGGCCTGGTCGAGGCGGCGTCCGGCCAGGGCCGGGGGGATCTGTCCTTCCAGTTGAATGGTCTCTTGCATGGAATCAGGTAGTCACAGGGGGCAAGCCGCTTTACAATTTCACTCTCTCGATTGCCCCGGACAAGCAGGCTTATGCGCTGGTTACCTCTTATACCTTTATTGGCGGCTTTATTCACCCTTGGCTGCGCAAGTACCGGCCAGGACGAACTGGATACCCTGTCGGCCAACGAGCTGTACAACCGCGCCAAGCAGGCGCTCAACTCGGGCGACTATGAAACCGCCATCAATACCTTTGAAAGGCTGGAGGCGCGTTACCCGTTTGGCAAGTATGCCCAGCAGGCGCAACTGGAAATCGCGTACGCCTACTACAAGTTCGACGAACCGGACTCCTCCATCGCAACGACCGACCGCTTTATCAACAACAACCCGGGCAACCCGCACCTGGATTATGCCTACTACCTGAAAGGCCTGGCCAATTATACGCGTGGCGAAAATATAATAGACCGCCTGGCGCCGCGCGAGCCATCGGAGCGGGATACCCGTGCGTTGCGCGACTCATTCAACGATTTCACCCAGCTGGTAACAAAATTCCCCGACAGCCGCTATACCCCGGACGCCAAACAGCGCCTGGTCTACCTGCACAACATGCTGGCGAAATACGAGATCAACGTTGCTTACTACTACATGAAACGCGGCGCCTGGGTGGCGGCCGCCAACAGGGCCAAGTACGTGATCGAAAACTACCAGCGCACGCCGTCGGCACGGGAGGCGCTGAAAGTGCTGGTGCAGGCCTATACGGAAATGGGCATGGACGATCTGGCGCAGGACGCACAGCGGATTCTGGACATGAATAAATAAATTCGAACGCAACTGGCCTGAGCCGGAATGACAAAAAACAAAACCTCCGGCTAGATCGCGTTCTGGTCGGTTTCCCCGGTGCGGATCCGCACCACCTGCTCTACCGATGTAACAAAGATTTTCCCGTCGCCGATCTTGCCGGTGCGCGCCGCGTTGGTAATCGTCTCCACACACTGTTCCAGGTCTTCCTCCCTGACCACCACCTCGAGCTTGACCTTGGGCAGGAAATCCACGACATACTCCGCCCCGCGGTACAGCTCGGTATGTCCCTTCTGGCGACCGAATCCTTTTACCTCAATGGCAGTCATGCCGGTGATACCAATCTCTGACAGCGCTTCGCGCACGTCGTCCAGCTTGAACGGCTTGATGACGGCTTCAATTTTTTTCATGGATCACTCCCCTGTTGAGGTTGGTCTGAACTGCCAACTCTACTAAAAGCGGCGCCAGGAATCGAATTTAATCACCGAGCTGTGCGCTGATAAACCCCGAGGTTATCGGGTAGCGGCGGTCCCGGCCAAAGGCGCGCTGGCTGATACGCACCCCCGGTGGCGCCTGTCGGCGCTTGTATTCGTTGCGGTCCACCAGGGTGGCGATACGCCGCACGGTAGCTTCGTCAAAACCCTGTGCCACGAGTGCATCGATACTCATATCCTTCTCAATGTAACCTTCCAGAATCGGGTCCAGCAGCGTGTAGGGCGGCAGGGAATCCTCGTCTTTCTGGTCGGGCGCCAGTTCCGCAGACGGCGGCCGTTCCAGCACCCGCTGCGGAATCACTGCTGACAGCGAGTTGCGGTATTCGCACAGGCGATACACGAGCAGCTTGGGCACGTCCTTGATGGGTGCGAAACCACCCGCCATGTCACCGTACAGCGTGGCGTAACCCACCGCCATTTCGCTCTTGTTGCCGGTGGTGAGCACGATCCGACCCTGCTTGTTGGACAGCGCCATCAGGATCACGCCCCGACAGCGGGCCTGGATATTCTCTTCGGTGGTATCCGCCGCGGCACCTGCAAAGGCCTCCGACAGGACGTCCAGAAAAGCCTGGAACGGCTGCTCTATGGAGATTTCCCGGTAATCGACGCCCAGCGCCTGCGCTTCAGCAAGCGCGTCTTCCCTGCTCATGTCGGCGGTATAGCGCGACGGCATCATCACTGCCTGCACCCGCTCCGCACCGATGGCATCCGCGGCAATGGCCAGTACCAGCGCCGAGTCGATGCCGCCGGACAGACCGATCACGGCGCCCCGGAAAGCGTTTTTTTCAATATAGGCCCGCACCCCGAGCACCAGCGCCTGGTACACGCTGGCGACCTCGTCGTGACGCGGGGCAACACCCCCGGGCAATGGCCGCAGGACTCCATCCACCGTTTCAAAATCGACCGGGTAGAGTCCTTCCTCGCAGGCCGGCGCGCGCACCCGGGTAACACCTGACTGGTCCAGCACAAAGGATTCACCGTCGAATACCAGTTCGTCCTGTCCGCCCACCAGGTTGACATAGACAACCGGGCAAGCGGTTTCCTCGATGCGTTTGCGCACCACCGCTTCGCGCTCATCACCCTTGCCGGTGTGAAACGGTGATGCGTTCATATTGACCAGCAACTGCGCACCGGCAGCCACAGCGGCGCGCGCCGGCTCCGGCATCCAGATATCCTCGCAAATGCTCACGCCGAGCGTGACACCCGCCACATCGGCGACACAATAACCCTCGCCGGGCACAAAATAGCGCTTCTCGTCGAATACACTGTAATTGGGCAGGTGATGCTTGCGGCAGCGCGCCACTATCTCGCCCTGGAAAATCAGCGATGCGGTATTGAAACGCCCTGCAGCACTCTGCTCCGGGTGACCGACCAGCACGTGGATACCCGAAACGCCGGCGCGGATCCGGTCCAGCGCCTCATCCACGCGCAGCTGCAGACCGGGCCGCAATAGCAGATCCTCCGGTGGGTAACCGGTCAGTGTCAGCTCGGGAAACACGATCAGGTCGGCGCCCAGTTCATCACGCGCACGTTGCGCGGACGTAATCACCCGATCGGCATTAACATGGATACTGCCGACCGGCAAATCGATCTGCGCCATCACCAGGCGCAGCACGGCGGTGTCGGGGCGACGGCCTGTGTTCACGAAGCAGCCAGCAGACCCTGCATCCGCACACCCATGTCAGCCGGAGAACGCACCACCGCCACGCCCGCCTGTTCCAGTGCCGCGAACTTGGCGTCGGCGGTGCCCTTGCCACCGCTGATAATCGCACCGGCGTGGCCCATGCGTTTGCCCGCCGGCGCCGTCACCCCGGCAATATAGGCGACTACCGGTTTTTTCATATGCGCCTGGATGAACTCGGCGGCTTCCTCCTCGGCAGTGCCGCCGATTTCAC
>JBHHXO010000027.1:0-20134 GCA_046757125.1 Thiogranum sp. | reverse complement strand
GGTTTCGTAAAGACGCGCATCTTCACCCGGGTGCCCCGCGGCCGCCATCCAGTTCGCCGACAACACCACGTCACCGAGCCGCATGATACGGGCGGCCGCGATATTGGTCAGCGCTTCGCCGATCGCGAGTCGCCCCGCGGCCGGTGCATCGAGCAACGCCACCGGGGTGCGTTCACCGAGCGCCATGGCCTCGCCCGTGAAGCCCTCGAAGGAATTGGCCGTCACGGCACAATCCGCCACGGGTACCTGCCAGGGCCCGACCATCTGGTCGCGGGTCACCTGTCCGGTGATGGAACGGTCGCCGATGGTAATCAGGAACTGCTTGCTGGCGACGCTCGGCAGGCGCAATACCCGGTAGGCCATCTCCGTCAGATCGTCAGGCAGTTCCAGCTCCGGCTTGTTGAAGGTGCGGTGGTGCACGTCGCGCAGCATCTTGGGCGGTTTGCCCAGCAACAGGGACATGGGCAGGTCGATCGGCGTGTTATCGAAGTAGCCGTCGCCCAGCACCAGCTGCTGTTCTTCGGTCGCCTCGCCCAGCACTTCGAACGGGCAGCGCTCGCGCTCACACAGCGCCTGGAACTCCTCCAGGCGCTGCGCCGACACCGCCAGCACATAACGTTCCTGGGACTCGTTGCACCAGATCTGCATCGGGGTCATGCCGGGCTCGTCGTTGGGGACCGCGCGCAGCTCGAAGGCGCCCCCGCGCCCGGCGTCATTGACCAGCTCCGGCACCGCGTTGGACAGACCGCCGGCACCGACGTCGTGCAGGGACAGGATCGGGTTGTCGGCGCCTTTTTCCCAGCAGCGGTCGATGACCTCCTGGCAACGTCGCTGCATCTCCGGGTTGCCGCGCTGCACCGAGGCAAAGTCGAGATCCTCGGAACTGGCGCCACTGGACATCGACGAAGCCGCGCCGCCACCCAGGCCGATCAGCATGGCCGGACCACCCAGTACGATGATCTGCGCACCGGCCGGGATCTCCTGTTTCCCGATATGCCCGGCGCGGATGTTGCCGTAACCGCCGGCGATCATGATGGGCTTGTGGTAACCGCGCACCTCGGCGCCGGTGGGGCCCGGCACCTGCTCCTCGAAGGTACGGAAATAGCCGCACAGGTTGGGACGGCCGAATTCGTTATTGAAGGCGGCGGCACCGAGTGGCGCCTCGATCATGATATCCATGGCGGACACGATGCGTGCCGGCTTGCCGTGGTCGGTTTCCCAGGGCTGCACATAATCCGGGATGCGCAGGTTGGATACGGAAAAACCGCACAGCCCGGCCTTGGGTTTGGCACCGCGCCCGGTTGCGCCCTCGTCGCGTATCTCACCACCGGAACCGGTCGCCGCACCCGGGAAGGGCGAGATGGCGGTGGGATGGTTGTGCGTCTCCACCTTGATCTGGATATGCACGTCTTCCGTACTGGCACGGTACTCGCCGGTCTGCGCATCGGGCAGGAAGCGTTTGGCCCTGTGTCCCTCGATCACGGCCGCGTTGTCGTGGTAGGCGGACAGCACCCCCGCGGGGCTGGCCGCGTGACTGGCACGGATCATGTTGAACAGGGTGGTGTCCTGTGGCGTACCGTCGATCACCCAGCCGGCGTTGAAAATCTTGTGGCGGCAGTGTTCGGAGTTGGCCTGCGCAAACATCATCAGCTCGATATCGTTGGGGTTGCGCCCCAGTGCCGTGAAACTGTCCAGCAGGTAGTCGATTTCATCACCCGACAGCGCCAGCCCCAGTTCGGCGTTGGCCCGCTCCAGCGCCGCGCGGCCGCCACCCAGGATATCCACGCTGACCAGCGGGCCGGGTTCGGCCTGGCGAAACAGCAGCTGTGCGTCTCCGACGTCGTCCAGTACCGACTCGGTCATGCGATCGTGCAGCAGCGGCAGCACAGCGGCGCGCGCGTCTGCGTCCAGCCGGGCATCCGGCCCCAGGGTCAGGTCGAAACGGATGCCACGCTCGATCCGCCGCACCCTGTTCAGGCCGCAGTTATGCGCAATGTCGGTGGCCTTGCTCGACCACGGGGAAATGGTACCGATGCGCGGCACGACCCACAGCGCCACCTGGCCCGGGACAGGCTGGAACACGGTTTCCTGACCGCCCAGCAGTTGCTGCAATACCTGCTGCGCATTGCTGTCGAGCTGCTGCTCGAGATCGACAAAGTGCACGAAGTGCGCGCCCAGATCGCTCACGGCCGGTGCAAGCCGGCGGATTTGCTGGCAAAGTTTTTGTATCCGAAAGGCAGAAAAGGCTGGCGCGCCGGGCAATTGCAGCATGGACTTTCTCTGTAAAAGAAAGCCCGCGATGATACTGGATGGCTTAAAGCGGGTACAGCGAATCAGACCCGGAAATGTCCCGCCACCCGGTTCAGACGTGTCGAGGTTTCGGTCAACTCCGCGAGATCCTCGCTGCTGGCCTTCATCCACTCGGCGTTCTCGGCCTCTTTACCCGACAGTACTTCCACGTTACGGGCGATCTCCGTGCTGGTCTGCGACTGTTCGCGCGCGGCGTGCGCGATCTGTTCCACCATTTCGTTCATCAGCTCGATATTTTCCGACATACTCCGGATCACCTGCTCGGTGTCATCGACCGATTCGCGCATGCTGCCGGAGGCTTCCGCCACGTGCCCCATGGAATCCACCAGCGCCTGGTTGGACTGGCGGTTATCCTCCAGTAACGCACGGATCTCGGCGGTGGAATGCTGGGTTTTGGAGGCCAGTTGCCGCACCTCGTCCGCTACCACGGCGAAACCACGACCGGCCTCCCCCGCGCGCGCCGCTTCGATGGCCGCGTTCAGCGCCAGCAGGTTGGTCTGTTCCGCGATTTCGTTGATCACGCCAACGACCTTGTGCATGGAACGGCCTTTCGTTTCGATAGCATCGACGCTCTGCTGCAACGCGCCGATCTGCCCTTCCATGTCCTGTGCCTTTTTTGCCACCTGCTGCATGGCCGCACTGCCGCCCCGTGCCTGCTCACGCGCTTTCTCCGCCTCGCCCGCGGCGGTTTCGGCGTTGCGTGCGATCTCGGCGCTGGTCGCCGACATCTGTTCCGTTGCCGCCGCCGTGCTGCGCGTGCGTTCGGCACTTTCGGCCACGTTGACCTGCACGGCCGCCACGCGCTTGCTGGACTGCTCCGCTCCTTCTTCCACCTGGCGCGCCGCGGTAACGATATCGATCACCATCTCGTGCAAACCCGCCATCATCTGGTTGAAAAACCCGGAGGCCTGCCCGAGTTCGTCGCCGGATGCCAGTTTCACACGCTGGGTCAGGTCACCCTCGCCCCTGGCCATACCTGCCAGGATTTCCCTCAGGCGCAGGATCGGTGTAACGATCTGGTTACTGGCCAGCAGGGCCACCAGCGCACCGGCCAGCAGGCCGAATACCAGCAGGGCAACGATAAAGGTCGAGTTCTGATCCATGTTTGCCAGCAGGGAGGTACTGGTGGCGACCGCATAACTGCGCTGCTGCTCCACCATGGTCGCGAGCTCGCTGTCGATCTGGTTCAGCAACGGACTGATTTCATCGCGGATCAAGCGGATATCGGTACGCCATTTCCCGGCCTCCTCGATCGCGCGCAGCCTGGCAAAATTAGCGACAAACTGTTCCTTGAGTTCGGTAAAGCCCGACAGACCTTCGTCCTGTTCGAAGGTCAGTTCATCCCCGAATGCCGCCAGCCGTTTTATTTTTTCATCGGTGGCCTGCATATACAGTTCGATTTCGCTCAGTGAACGCTCACCACGGAATGCAATATAGGCACGCACGCCATTCATGACGTTGGCCCAGTTGTAGCGCAGCTCATGAATGTTGTTGAGCAGCTCGCGCCGCGCCGTACCGGGCTCTTCCTCGAACTCGCTCATCACCATTTCACCGCTCAGTTGCAGCATCTGCTGGCTGATCGGATTCAGGTGCCGGGCGGCAAAAGACAGGCCGGCCATGTTGCTGACCCGGTCATCGACCAGGCCCACCATGGTATTTTCATAGGACTTGAAACGTTCGACCAGGTCGTGGAGACCCTGCAGCGATGCCTGCAGGGCCGGGTCCGCACGTTCCGACAGCATGCCTTCCAGGCGCGACATGGCGACTTCGACAGCCTCCAGCGATTCGCGGTAATCCTTGCGGTTACTGTCTTCTTCGGTCAGCAGGTACAGGCCCAGTGCCGCGGCGGCCTGCGCCAGCGACTGGGACAGGTCCTGTGACGCCAGCATGACGGGTTGCAGCTCTTCTACAACAAGGCTGAGATCGTCACTGACCTGGGACAGGCTGCGCCAGGACACGATGGACAATACCACCATCAATATCAACAGGATACCGAAGCCACCCCAAACCTTGTGGCGTACCGGCAGATCTGACAGGCGCTTGAATTTCACTATAAGTCCGTTTTCCGTGTACTCGTCCCGGAGTGCCCGCTTGCGGAACACCCCCCGGCCAGCCATTGACCGGATACCCTGTGTATCGGAAGCTACGCAACGATCTTGACCCCGGCAGGTGAAAGGAATTACGCCTGATCCAGGCTCAGCCAGGGCATACCATCCGGCTGGTCAGCCACCAGGATATCCTCGGCACGGCAACCCAGAACGTCTGACAACAGGGCGCGCGGCAACCCGGGATGATTGTTTTTTTCGCTCAGGTGGGCGACTACGAGGTGCTGCAGGCGGTCGGTGTCGATGCGGGCCAGCAGGTCGGCGGCCTGCTGGTTGCTGAGGTGCCCGAACGGGCCGCCGACGCGTTGCTTGAGGAGCGGCGGATAAGGTCCGGTGGCCAGCATGTCGGGATCGTGATTGCACTCCAGGATGATGGCATCCAGGTTGAGCAGCGCCTGCACGATATGCGCGGTGATACTGCCGACGTCGGTCAGCAACCCAAGACGCCTGTGCCCGTCTGAAAACACGAACTGACAGGGTTCGCGTGCATCGTGCGGTACCGGGAAGGGCCGGATTTGCAGGTCGCCGATGCTGAAATCCCGGTGACCGCTGAAACAGTGCCAGGTATCGACTTCGCCACCCTTGTGCACGGCCTCGGTACCGGCCGTCATCCACACCGGCAGGCCATAGCGTCGCGACAGGCGCGCCACCCCGGAGATATGATCACCGTGCTCGTGAGTCACCAGGATGGCGCTCAGGTCGCCCGGTTCCAGCGACAACCTGGCCAGGCGTTTTTCGGTTTCCACACAGGAGAAACCGCAATCGACCAGTATCCGGGTTGCACCCGCCTCTACCAGCGTGGCGTTACCCTTGCTGCCGCTGCCCAGGGATGCGAAGCGCACTATTTCAGTTCGTTGTACAGCAGCTTCAGAATGCGCACGGCCGTTACCGATGTTTCGTATTCGCCTTCGGTGTTCAACACCACCACGCGCGTGTCCGCGCCATCGTCGGTCAGCTTGATCTGGAAATGCTGGACTTCCCGGTCATCGTCGCTGGACCAGAAGGCGAGTTTCGACAGCAAGCCCGTGTCCTGCTGTCCCTTCAGCGGATCGTTGTAGCGCACGTAGTAGATACCCTGCAGACGGTCGCGATCCTCGACGGCGAAATCGACCCGGTCCAGCACGATGCCGACATTACGCCACGCCTTCGAATACTCATCGTGAATCAGCAGCACTGCCTGCTCGGAATCCTGCTGCAGCAGTTCGGCACGGTCCTCGACGGGCTGCTTTTCCTCTGTCGCCAGTTGCTCGGCCTGCTCCGGCTGGACACCCAGGAAAATCATCATGCGTTTCAGCATGACCGATTCCAGGCCCGGATCGCCGGGACGGGGGCCCCAGGTGATCGTCCCGCCGTCGTTTTCCCGCGTGATTACCTCTTCGACGCCCTGGTGGGTGATAAACAGTTCCGTGGTACCCGGCTCTTCGCCACGTTCCAGGCGCATGCGGAAGCGGTCCCGGTAGGCCGATGAATACGCGTTGGGGATAACCCGGCTGATGACCGAACGAATCGGGCCTTCCGGGATGGACTCGGTGTTCTCGGCCCAGTCCGTTTCCAGCACGCCCACGGCCGGATCCTCCTTCATGATGAAGAACCCGTTTTCCAGCCAGAATTCCCGCGCTTCGGGCCATACGGCGGCCGGGTCACCCTGCACCACCAGCCAGGCCCGGTCCCGGTCCCGTTTGAACTGCAGGGACTCCTGGTCGGGCAATACCGGGCTGGAACCGCTGGTCCCCGCCAGGGTTTCGCGGGCACTGGTATAACCCGACAGGGTCGTCGATTCGGTCGGCACGATCAGCGCGTCCGTCACCGGCGTCGTGGTCAGGTCAGGCGGGACTTCCAGCGGCCGGGTCGGCTCGGCCTTCTGGTAATCCTTGCTGCGATCCGGGAATACCCTGTCGATAAAACTGCACGCCGTTAACAGTTGCAGCACGACAAGGGGCAACAGCAGTCGCGCCGTTGGCAGTAACCGGCGCCGGGCCGGGGGTTCAGTGTTTTTCAAATCAGGCATCCGCAGTTTCAAGTACGCCCGCCTGCCGCAACGCATCCCGTACCGGCGCGTGGTAACAGTCGGCCAGGGGCGTCAGTGGCAAGCGTAAACCGGGCGGGATCAGTCCCATTTCATGCAGCGCCCATTTTACCGGGATGGGGCTGGATTCGATAAACAGGTCCCGGTGCAGGGCGCGCAACTTCCCGTCAATCTGCTCTGCGCGCGCGCGGTCCCCCGCCAGAGCGGCAGCACACATGGCGTGCATGGCCTGTGGCGCCACGTTGGCGGTAACCGAAATATCGCCCTTTGCGCCCAGCAGGATCAGCTCCATGGCAGTGGCATCGTCGCCGCTGTACAGGTCCAGCCGATCACCACACCTGTCAAGAATCTGTCGACCACGCTCCAGGTCCCCGGTGGCTTCCTTGATGCCGACAATATTGGCTATCGGCGCCAGCCGCTGCACCGTTTCCGGCAGCAGATCGCACACTGTCCGGCCCGGCACGTTGTACAGGATCTGTGGAATCGGCACAGCCTCTGCAATCGCCCGGTAATGCCGGTACAGGCCTTCCTGGGTGGGCTTGTTGTAGTAAGGCGTTACCAGCAGACAGGCATCCGCACCGGCCTGCAGGCCGCAGCGGGTCAAATCGATGGCTTCCTGCGTGGAATTGGCGCCGGTGCCGGCAATCACGGGCACCCGGCCGGCAACGGCCTCGACAATACGGCGCAACAGGTCACAGTGCTCTTTTTCGTTGAGGGTCGCCGATTCGCCGGTAGTACCCACGGCAACAATGGCGTCGGTACCGGCAGCGACATGGAATTCGATGAGCGCTTCCAGGCTGTCCTGGTCCACGGCGCCGTCCTCGCGCATCGGCGTGACCAGCGCTACCATACTGCCGTGAAACATGAAGCTCTCCGCTACGAAAAATTAAGGCGCATGGTACGTTTCCGGCCCGCCGGTGACAAGCCGGACCCCCGCTCCGGGCGCCTGATTAGCCCAATTAATGCTTACTTCAAGAGTCCCTTGTGTTCTTTGCCGCGCCAGTGGCGATAATCCTCATCTGTTTCAACCGGAATACAGACCCGCCATGACCGATCAGTCCGACAGCATCCGCGAAATCCGTATCAACCCCATTGTGCCCAGTGAATCCGTGCTGGTTTCCACCGCGCGCGGCATGCGCCCGCGCAAGGACGAGGCGCCGGCGCCGCGCGACACCCGCAAGCACGTCGACCGCTGCCCGTTCTGCACCGGCAACGAACACATGACGCCGCCCACCGTAGCGGCCTCGCCGGGCGAGGACAACTGGGAGGTCCGGGTGGTGGAGAACCTGTACCCGGTGCTGGGCGATGACAGCCAGTCCTCCAACCTGGTGTTCGGGCTGCAACAGGCCATCGACGGCTACGGGCGCCACGAGGTCATTATCGACCACCCGCAACACGGCATCGCCGTCCAGGACATGTCGGAGAGACACCTGGCGCGTCTGATCGGCATGTATCGCGAACGGGTGCGCGCCCTGTACGCGGCCGACGAGCGCATCCAGTACGTACTGGTGTTCAAGAATTTCGGTCCGGCCGCCGGCGCCAGCATTCCGCATACCCACAGCCAGGTCATTGCCATGCCGGTGGTACCGGAAAATGTCTACAACGAAGTCATACACAGCCACCAGTATTTCGGGAAAAACCGCCAGTGCATTTTCTGTTCCCTGATCGACGAGGCACTGACCTTCGAGGCCACGATCTACGACCGAGAATCGGGTTCGGTACGGCGCAAGATCAATGTCGGCCAGTACGTCATCGAACGCGGCAACCATTTTGTCGCCATCAAGCCCTTCGCCAGCCGCTACGAATGGGAAGTGCATATCCTGCCGCTGCAGCACAGCAGCGATTTTGCCGATATCAGTGACGACGAACGCGAAGACCTGGCGCGCATACTGAAGCGCTCGATGGCCCGCCTGGATGCCGTCATCGGCGGCGCGCAGTACAACTTCTTCCTGCATTCGATCCCGCACAACAACGCTTTTTCCGACTGCCACGACAGCTACCACTGGCACCTGGAAATCTGTCCCCGCACCAGTATCCCCACCGGCTTCGAGCTGGGTTCCGGCCTGTTTGTCAGTACCATCAGCCCGGAAGAGGCCGCCGAGCGATTGCGTGCCGTGGAACCGGATTAGTGGTAGGCTGCCGCCATGACTGAACAGTTGGTTATCGCCGCGCTTGGCGAAGACCGCCCGGGCCTGGTAGACCAGCTATCCGGCTGGATTCTGGAAAGCGGCTGCAATATCGCAGACAGCCGCATGATGGTGCTGGGTGGCGAATTCTCGGTGTTGCTGCTGGTCTCGGGCAACTGGAACAACCTCACCCGGCTGGAAGACCAGGTCGGGAAGATCGAGCAAAAGCTCGGCATGTCGCTGAGCGTCAAGCGCACCGAACCCAAACCGCGCAGCGGCGAGCTGCTGCCCTATGCCGTTGACGTGGTTGCGCTCGACCACCCCGGCATCGTGCATAACCTGGCGAACTTTTTCTCCCGGCGCAACATCAATATCCAGGACCTGTCCACCACCAGTTACGCGGCCGCCCACACCGGCACGCTGATGTTTGCGGTACACATGGCGCTCGATGTGCCCGCCGGCACCCACATTGCCACCTTGCGCGAGGAATTCCTGGAGTTCTGCGACCAGCTGAACCTGGATGCCGTCATCGAGCCGCTCAAAGGGTAAACCGGATGGGCAAAGTACAACTCAACAGGAAAGTGCCCGCTTTCAGCGCCGCCGCAACCGGCGGGCAAACGGTCAAACTGTCGGATTTCAGGGGAAAGAACCTGGTCATCTACTTCTACCCACGGGACAACACCCCCGGCTGCACCACGGAAGGACAGGGTTTCCGCGACAACTACACCCGCTTCAGGCGCAACAACACGGTCGTGCTGGGCGTCTCGCGGGACAGTCTCGCCTCACACGAAAAATTCAGGACCAAACAGGACTTCCCGTTCGAACTGCTGTCGGACGAAGACGAAAAACTGTGCACCCTGTTCGATGTCATCAGGGAAAAGAACCTGTACGGCCGCAAGGTAATGGGCATCGAACGCAGTACCTTCCTGATCGACGCAGACGGAAAACTTCGACAGGAGTGGCGCAAGGTCAGGGTCAAGGGGCATGTCGAAGACGTGCTCGAAGCCGTACGTGCGCTGTAGCAACAGGAGTTACCCGGCCACCCGATGATCCAGCCTGACGCATCTTCCCGACGACTTTTCATTCTTGATACCAACGTGCTGATGCACGACCCTACCGCGCTGTTCCACTTCAAGGAGCACGACGTCTACCTGCCCATGGTGGTACTCGAGGAAATGGACGCGGGCAAGAAAGGCATGTCGGAAGTGGCCCGCAACGTGCGCCAGGTCAGCCGCTTTCTCGACGAACTGATGTGCGGACCGGGTGTCGACGATATCGAACAGGGCATTCCGCTCAACACCCGCGGCCTGATCGAAGGGACGGACGACGAAAACCGCGGGCGCCTGTTCTTCCAGACGCATACACTCGAAATCGCCCTGCCCGACGCCCTGCCGGGCAACAAGTCGGACAACAACATCCTGGGCACGGCGCTGGCGCTGCAAACCGAGCACCCCGATGTAACGGTGACGCTGGTCTCCAAGGATATCAACCTGCGCATCAAGGCCGCCGTCCTCGGCATTCATGCGGAAGACTATTTCAACGACCAGGTGCTGGAAGACGTCGACCTGCTGTTTTCCGGCAGCAGCGAACTGCCGGCCGAGTTCTGGCAGGAACACGGCGACACGCTGGAATCCTGGCAGAAAGACGGGCGCAACTACTACCGGGTAAGCGGGCCGCTGGTCGAATCCTGGAACTGCAATGAATGCGTCTACCTGCCTGAAGAGCAGGGGTTCGAAGCGCTGGTGCGCGAGGTCGACGGGGATACCGCCGTGCTGGAAACGGCTATCGACTACCGCGGTTCAAGACACACGGTATGGGGTATCAGCGCGCGTAACCGGGAACAGAACTTTGCGCTCAACCTGCTGATGGACCCGGAGGTGGACTTCGTCAGCCTGGTCGGCACAGCGGGCACCGGCAAGACACTGCTGGCGCTGGCCGCCGGTCTCACCCAGACGCTGGAAGAGAACCGCTACAGGGAAATCATCATGACGCGCGTCACGGTGCCGGTGGGCGAAGACATCGGCTTCCTGCCGGGCACCGAGGAAGAGAAAATGACGCCCTGGATGGGCGCGCTCATGGACAACCTGGAGGTACTGACACGCTCCGACGTAGGTGGCGACTGGGGCCGCGCGGCAACCAACGACCTGCTCACCAACCGTATCAAGATCCGCTCCATGAACTTCATGCGCGGCCGCACCTTCCTGAACAAATACCTCATCCTGGACGAAGCGCAGAACCTGACGCCCAAGCAGATGAAAACCCTGGTGACGCGCGCCGGTCCCGGCACCAAGGTCATATGCCTGGGTAACGTCGGGCAGATCGATACACCCTACATCACCGAAACCAGCTCCGGCCTGACCTACGTCGTCGACCGCTTCCAGGGCTGGGCGCACAGCGGCCACATCATGCTGACGCGCGGCGAACGTTCACGGCTGGCCGACTATGCGTCAGACACCTTGTAAAGCCGGGTTGTTATTGACCGAATAAAATCACTGCTGTCCCGCTAACAAAGCGGTGTTGGGCTGAAATAGCCGGGAAACCATGGCAAGAATCCTCATTGATGGTATTGGAGACATGAATCTGGATAACCTCTCCCGTCATTCCGGACCTGTTCCGGAATCCAGTGGTTTCAACGACTTTCCGGATGCCGGATCAAGCCCGGCATGACGATGTGGAGTTAACGGGACAGCAGTGGAATAAAATAATAATTTTAAACAGACTTTTCCGAACGCGATAAGGCCTCAGGTCCCGGTAATTGCTGCCGCGCCCCCGGCCAGGCGCGGATCACCGCCTGCACCAGCGTCGCCAGCGGGATGGCGAAGAACACGCCCCAGAATCCCCACAGCCCGCCGAATACCAGCACGGCGATAATAATCGCCACCGGATGCAGGTTGACCACTTCGGAAAACAGCAACGGCACCAGCACATTCCCGTCCAGCGCCTGGATCACGCCATAGGCGAACAGGACGTAGCCAAAGTCCGCACTCCAGCCCCACTGGAAAAACGCGATCGCGGCAATCGGCAGGGTGACAGCCGCGGCACCGATATAGGGAATTACCACCGACAACCCTACCAGCGTAGCCAGCAGTACCGAGTACTGCAGCCCCATGGCCAGGAAGGTAACGTAGGACACGGTCCCGACAATCATGATCTCCCAGATCTTGCCGCGCACGTAGTTGGCAATCTGGGCATTCACCTCCTGCCACACGCGTGTTGTCAGCGCCCGGTCTCTCGGCAGGTGCGCCTTGAACCAGCCGATGATGCGCTGCTTGTCCTTGAGAAAGAAAAACACCAGCACCGGGACCAGGAAAAGGTAGACCAGTATGGTGATCACACCCACCACCGACGCCATTGAAACGGTAACCGCACTCTGCCCGAGCTTGCCCAGCTCGGCGCGGATCGCGTTGATCAGGTCCTCCACCTGCACCTGGCTGATCAGGTCGGGATAGCGTTCCGGCAGGCGCATGATCGCTTCCTGCCCGGCGCCGATGATATTGGGCAACTGCTGCACCAGCTGGGTCACCTGATAGGACAGGCGCGGCAACAGACCCAGCAGGGAAAACATGAGGAACACCAGGAACAGGGTGAACACCAGGATGACGGCACCGAAGCGGGGCACCCCGCGCTGCTGCAAGCCGGCAACAATGCCATCCAGCAGGTAGGACAGGACCAGTGCCGCCAGCACCGGGGCCAGCATACGCCCCATGGTAAGCACCACCACGAAACCTGACAGCAGCACCAGCGCCAGTATCACGGCCTGGGGGTCGGATGCAAAACGGCGGAACCACTGCCGTACGACTTCCATCAGCCGTCACCACCCGCTTTCAACTGCCGGTACTGCTCGCTGAACACCTGCTCCAGTTCGTCGATGACTTCGGCCGCCTCCCGCCCCTGCATGATGTGCTGGGTGACGAGATCGGACGTCGCACCCAGCATTCTGGATTTATCCAGCATGAAATAGGTTTTGGAAAGACGTTTCACGGCGGCGACAACACGTTCCTCTGCCGGACGCGGTATGGATTCGGGCTCGGGAATACCGGCCGGTACCGCCGGGGCAGCGGACTCGGGTAACGTCGCAACCCCGGCAGTGCCGGAACGGCTGAGCAGAAATTCGGCAAAGCTGGTCGCGGCGTCACGATCGGCGGGGGACAACCTGCCAAAAACATCGAGTATTTTTTCCTGCTGCTGCTGGTCCATGCCCCGTGTTATACAACTTCGGGATGTGATTTGCAGTAACCACGCGCGAACTCAAGCAGTTCGTCCATGGCCCGGTGGCGGAACTTCTGTTTCTGGTGGACGAAGGAAAAGGGTCTGTCCAGCGTGGGTTCAAGCGTCAGAACCACGAGCGTGCCCAGTTTCAGTTCTTTCTGAACCGTCGCGAATGAAATAATCGAGACACCCATGCCGGCTTCAACAGCACCCTTGATTGATTCCGGGCTGCCCAGTTCCATGGTGAGGTGCACCTGGCTCTCGTGGATACCCAGTCCACGCATGTATTCCTCGATAACTTCCCGGGTCCCGGAGCCCTCTTCGCGGCAGATATAGGGATATTCCAGCAACGCCTCGAGCTTGACCGACTCTCCATCCGCCAGCGGGTGATGGGGCGAGACCACGGCGACCAGCTGATCCATGCGGCAGACGTCCACCACCAGGTTCTTGTTCATCACCGGTGACTCGACAACGCCCAGGTCGATCACGTTGTTCTCTACCATGTGCACGATGCCATCGGAATTCGATACCTTGAGCTGCACGTTGACGTCGGGATACTTTTTCTTGAAGTCCCCCAGCAGGGCCGGCAGCATGTATTCGGCTATGGTAGTACTCGCGCCGATCATCAACACGCCGCTGATATCACCGGTCATTTCCCGCACCGCGTTGTCCATTTCCGAATACAGGTCGAATATGCGGTGCGCGTATTCATATACGCGCTTGCCCGCCTCGGTCAGGCTGATGCGGTTATGTGTACGGTCGAACAGCCGTGTATTAAACTGCTCTTCGAGCTGGCGGACCTGGAATGTGACCGCCGGCTGGGTCATGTGCAGCGCTTCTGCCGCTTTGGTAAAGCTCAGCAGGCGGGCGACGGTATGGAAAACCTGCAGTCTGCGATCTGCCATAATGATGAACCCTTGTTTGTGTGCAAAAGCGCCGAACAGCGCCCCTCGGGATTTTTTCGAGCCGATAAAAATAACTAATCAGGACGGAACAATACAGGACTATTCAATCTTTTGCATGCGTTTTACCTCTCCCAAAAGGGGTAAGGCGCACAAAAAAAGCCAGACGGGAAACCCGCCTGGCCCTTTCCGGCCGTTACCCGCCGCTGTAGAACGGAACCGGCCTACACCTTGAACTGCGCCATCAGCGACTGCTGATCGGCCGCCAGGCGTGCCAGCTCCTCGCTGGCCTCGGCGGTCTGCAGCGCACCGTCCGCGGAGCGATCCGCGACTTCGCGGATGTTATTCATATTGGTCTGCATTTCCCCCGCCACGGCGCTCTGCTCCTCGGCCGCGCTGGCGATCATGGTATTCATATCGTTGATAGCAGAAACCGAACCGGCGATAACAGCCAGTGATTCTGCTGCCCTCTCAACCAGATCGGCACTCTCCTGCGCCTTGTTCTGCGCACCTTCCATGACTTTCACCGCGTTCCCCGCACCATCCTGCAGGGCGGTAATCATATCCTGAATCTCCTGGGTGGACTGCTGGGTGCGACTGGCCAGGGTACGCACTTCGTCGGCCACCACGGCAAAACCACGCCCCTGCTCCCCTGCACGCGCTGCTTCGATGGCCGCATTCAGGGCCAGCAGGTTGGTCTGTTCAGCGATGCCGCGAATTACGTCCAGCACCGTACCGATATTCTCGCTCTCCTTCTCCAGGTTACGGATAACCTGGGCCGCGGAATCCACCTCTGCCTGCAGCGCGTCGATACCACCGATAGCCTCTGTCGCCACCAGCGCACCGTTCTTGGCTTCGCTGTCCGCCGAACCCGCCGCACTGGAAGCATCTGCCGCATTACGCGCAACCTCCTGCACCGTGCCGGTCATCTCGTTCATCGCCGCAGCGATACTGTCGATTTCACCCTGCTGGGCCTGGATACCGCGACTCGTTTCGTCGGTAACCGTCGACGTCTCCTCGGCCGCAGCGGCAAGCTGGGTGGTCGCCCCGCTGATCTGGCCAATCATGTCTCTCAGGTTTAGCGTCATCTGGTTGAATGCACCGATAATCTCGCCAATCATATCGTTGCTCTGCATCTCGCATTCGTGGGAAATATCGTGCCGGCTGATGGCATTGGCAATTTCTGAAATGCGCTTGAGGCGCTTCAGCAGAATGACGTTAACCATCCAGTAATTGGCGAGGCCGATAGCACCGCCCGCCAGCAGGCAGCTGACCACAAACCAGCCAAACATGCCCGCTTTCCATTCAACGAAGAAATCGGCAAAGAAAGGGAATATACCCCCTACAAGCAAACCAAAAGATACTACTGCAATCAGCAGGTTACGCAATATACTCGGTTTCATATGTCTCTCGTTCAGTCCCTGAATGCATTCCGGTCTTACGGCCTGCGTTCATATAAGCCCAGGTTACCAGTAGCGGGGAAGCGCACAAAACCTAAGCGCCTGTACCACACAATTCATCGGACATTTTTTCAATATCCTTAACCATGACGGATAGATCATCATCTTCCAGCCGCAAACGGCGCTCTTCCACCGACGCCATCATACGCCGGCCCAGCCGCTCCACCACTTCATGCTGCCGGGTTGTCAACATATCGATCTGGCCGCCGCTGAGATCGCCGATGGCCGAAATTTCACCCGAGATCTCCGCCAGCGACACACAGGCTGTTTCGATCAGTTCCTCACACACCTTTGCCTGGTTGTCGCCCTGTACCACCACCTCGACCACATCACGCGCGCCGTTCTGTACCCGCTCGATCATTTCCTGGATTTCCTGGGTGGATTGCTGGGTACGCCCGGCCAGATTGCGGACTTCATCCGCCACCACGGCAAAACCGCGCCCCTGCTCGCCCGCCCGCGCCGCCTCGATAGCCGCATTCAGCGCAAGCATGTTGGTCTGTTCCGCTACCCCGCGAATGACGACCAGAACACTGTCGATACCTTCGATATGATTATCCAGCTGTTCCATCGCCTGACGCGCGCTGCTCAGCTCGGTGCTGAGCATGTCCATGGACCCCAGCGCCTCGGTCATGGCGACCTTGCCCTCGTCGGCACCCTTGTTGGCCCGCAGGGAATACTCAGCCGCCTGCGCCGAACTTTTCGCCACTTCCTCAACCGATCCGCTCAACTCGGCGACGGCGTCACCGATCGTTTCGGCATCGGCCTGGGCCTGCTGCTGCGCCTGCCCGAGGTGCCCGGACAAGCCCTGTGCCAGCCCTGTCATCCGTCCTGACAGGGTTTCCAGGTGACCGTAGCGAGCCTGCAGCGTTTCGGCCAGGGTGTTGAACACTCCGGCCAGACCCTGCGGGACAGCCACATCCTCCCGGGCAATGCGCGCCGAAAAGTCCCCCGCAGCCAGCTGCTGCAGTTGCGACTGGAACAGCGGCAGCCAGGCGCCTGCCTTGCTTTGCAAATACCGGCTGAGCGCGTAACCCGGCAACAGGCCGGCACATGCGGCGAGCAACAGGGATTCAGTGTGAAAAGCCAGATAGGCAACCATCAACGTTGCAGCTGCGCCGACAAACACAAGCACCAGGGATTTCCTGCGCCCTGTCCGCCTGTCTTTGCGCATTTTTTGTGTACTCATGAATCCCTCGACCGACCGTAATCCTCTCTTCACAACGTTGAGTATCGGCCGTATCGGGTATGGCTTTACGGGTATCATCCATTGTCGGAATACTTTTCCGGCACAAAAAACCCCCGCAAAGCGGGGGTTTGATTTCAGCGCTATATTTACCGGCGAAGAACTATTTACCGCCGGCTGCCGCCTTCATGGCCTGGCCCATGGCCTTGGGGCTGGGCATGATGTTCATGAAGCTGTTGTCACCCATCATCTTCAGATCGGGGAAATGCAGCGCCATGCGGAAACGCATGTGCAGGGCAACGACCTCGTTACCGTCCACCATGATTTCCACCGGCAGGTACGCGGTCTTCTTGGGTTCGTCAAAGTCCACGTTGTCCATGACCCATTCATCGTCCATGTGCTCGTCGCTGTTCTGCTCACCGGACCTGCGCTGCACACCGAACACGGTGACATCGTTACCCAGGTCCAGCCGGTAGACCTTGGTCACACCGCCGACACCCGCTGCCAGGTTCTTCTCCAGCACATCCACGGCTTCCTGATGGCTGCCATACTCGGCCAGCTCGTAAACATCGTCAAAGTATTCCATACCGAAGGTGTAGTGATACTTGCGCAGTTTGCGCGCTGTCAGGCCCTTCTTGGAACCGAAGGTTTCCTGTGCGCCGAGCGCCTTCTTGAGCGCCTCGCTGACACCGCTCAGGTCAGTCTTGAGACGGTAACCGTTGGCAAGATAGATCGGGTTGGGATAAACCACCCCGACGTTACCGCCCGACTGCGTCACCGACACCCGCCAGGGTGCAGCAAAACCGCCGCGTTCTGACATGCCCGCCGCTTTCCTCAATTCATCATTGGTGACAATGATGACCTGTGAATTCTCGACAAAGCTGCCGGAATAGGGGCTGTACTCGCCGAGAATTTCGAAACCGGCGTCGGTCAGCGCGGCTTTGGTTTCCTGTACCCTGGTATCAAAATCACCCGCTCCCTGCGAAGCCAGCACAAACGGCTTGAAGCGCTCCGCCGCCTGTACGCCACCCGCCCACGGCAACAACATCATTCCCGTCAGCAAAAATGCAGCAATTACTCGTTTCATCGTGGTCATTCCTTATCTCCTCACCGCTCTGGTCTATGGTCGCAATGGATTCTAAACGGGTATTTTCAAAAATACGACCGCATATATATAGGAAAAGGGTCGCACAAAGGCGGCCCTTTTCCGGTTACCCAGACAAACTGTTCCTATTGCCTGTCAATTAGAAGTTCCAGGACAGGGCGGCTTCGATGGCATTCTGGTACATGTCATTCTTGGCCGTGTAGCTGAAGCCGGTAAAGCCCCCGGTACCGGTATAGGTATATTCAACATCATTTCTGAAAGCATGCATGTAGGTCATGGAGAAATCGGTGCTCGGATTGACCGTGTAGGTAAAGCCTACCGTAGCGTGTTTCTCTACGACTGCCGGGGCCAGTACATTGAACAGGGCCTGATCATCCTCGTAGGGCATTTCGGCATAGTTGAAGCCGGCACGGAATGTCCACGCGGGGCTGTAGACATAGTTAACGCCGATCTTGTAGACCCAGACGTCATCCCAGCCAAAACCATAGCCGTTGTTGGTGCCGAGGGGACGGGAAATCTGTGAAGGATCGCCGGTAAGCGAGCCCACAAACGCGCCAAAAAACTCATTTGCGGTCGGTCCATCGTTAGCGATCGACTTCACGTCACCGTACAGGATACGAGACACATCCGCCGCGATAGTCAGGTTGGGACTGAAATGCACGGCGATACCGCCGCCAAACATGGCCGGGATATCGAAATCACCCTGCTCCGCAAACAATCCGGCATAGTCGTCAAATTCATCCATGTAGATCTTGGAACGCCCCATGAGACCAAAGGAGAACATACCGGCGCGCCCCTGGTAGCCGATCTGCCCACCAAGACCCCAGGCGTCGTCGTTGCCGTTATTGGTGACATTGCCCGGGTCACTGGAAAAGCCCTGGAACAACCCGAGACCATAGGCACGAAAAGTCTGGTAGCCGATTACCGGCCCAACCCCGATCGAGTGGTTAGGCGTGATTTTCCAGGCGAGTGTCGGGGAAATCAGCACCTGCCCCAGGTTGACACCCAGCGAAGGGGAGTTGTTGGGGTTGAGGTACAGATTCGCCAGGTTCGGATCCATCACACTTGCAGGAACACCGGACGGCCCCACTTCGAGAAAACCGGCAAAGCCTGACGGGCCGGGCTGGTTGGCCGCTGTGGATGTATCACCAATAACCGGTGCAAATGCGTCGGTGTAAATATTACCGTTACCGGCATCCGCATCACCGTAGCGGGTATTCATGCCACCGTTGGCCGCTACCGCCACGCCCAGCGTGAAGTTGCTGCTCCAGGACTTGGTAATACCGAAGCTGGGGATAAAGAATGCGTTGGCGCGACTCTTTTCATTCGAATTTACGCCCTGGCGCGGACCCGCACCACCCAGGTCAGGCACAGCCATCCCGGTGGCATCCACCTGCGCCTTGCGCTTGGGTTTGAAAATCTCAACGCCGGCCGTCACGCTGTCGTCCACTTCCGCTATCGAAGCGGGATTGATGGCAGCAGCCATCGGATCCTGTCCGTAAGCAATACCGGCACCAGCCATGCCACGGTTTTTCGCGCCAGCACCGATCTTGAAATAGCCGTTGGTCGCCTGCGCGAGCGGCGCCGCCAGAAGAGCCGCTACTGCGGCTGTCGTTAACGTATGCTTCAGGATGCCTTTCATAAGTCCATTCCTCTATCCATTAAATTTAGGTGGTATCCATCTAAATGTTGTGTTTATACAACACCCCCGCAGGGCATTAGCAACAAAGATGTAATAAAACACCGTAGCTTGTCAATTCCCTAATGCACAAAAAGCAAGAAATATGCCCGGCCCAATATATCAGTGTTTACTAATACTTAGACGCCCTTCCTGACCCGGGATCTATAACGGTCGAATGGCATTTTCACTTGAACTGACAGGGTTTGTAGGGATATGCTCGACAACCGTAGCGGCTACACAACAACGATGAGGAGTCTCGGATGCGTCGATCAAAAGTCAAGTTAACGTCACTGCGCCTGCTGGGCGCCGGAATCCTGACCGCCTGCACCTCCACCGGCATGGCATCCGGTTTCGCCTTGATCGAGCAAAGCGCCAGTCAGATGGGTAATGCCTTCGCCGGCGGATCCGCCGTAGCTAACGACGCATCAACCATATACTTTAACCCCGCCGGAATGACCCGGCTGAAGACACAGGCCGTTGCCGGCACACACCTGGTAATCACCTCGGCAAAGTTTGACGGGACCGGAACCGACCCCGCCGGCTTCCCGACCAGCGGAGGCAACGGCGGTGACGCGGGTGGTAACGGCGTAGTACCCAACCTGTATTTCTCCACGCCTCTCGGCGACGGCCTGTTTGCCGGCATCGGCATCAACGTGCCCTTCGGCCTCTCCACTGAATACGACGACGGCTGGAAAGGCCGCTACCAGGCGATTGAATCCGAGGTCAAGACGATCAACATCAACCCTTCCATGGCCTACCAGATTAACAACCGGCTCTCCGTCGGGGTCGGCGTCAGCCTGCAGTACATCGACGCCAAACTCACCCAGAACATTGACCAGGGCAGCCTGTGCGTACCTACCCAGGCCCAGCTCCAGGCACTCGGCGTCCCCGGGGCAGACCCCGCAAACTGCGCCGGGCTCGTACCACAGGGCAGTGACGGGTTCGCCAAGGTCGAGGGTGACAACTGGGCAGGGGGTTACAACCTCGGCCTTCTGTACGAACCGACCAGCAGCACCCGGGTAGGCCT
>JBHHXO010000026.1:0-20208 GCA_046757125.1 Thiogranum sp. | reverse complement strand
TTTTCTTTCACAAGGGTTTCGATGAACTGCAACCACTGGATGGCTGTGTCTCTGGCTTCCGGTAGCCGACTGGCCTTGTCGAATGCTTCATGTGCGGCGGCGGTGTTTCCCTGTTCGAAACGGGCAATCCCCAGCAGCAACCAGCCCTGTGCCCTGATCCTGGTGTTATCCTGATAGTCTGTCACAGATTGCAGAATATCTTCGGCGGCCTGCCAGCGTTCCTCGTCAAAGTACCACTGGGCCAGTTGCAGCCTGAGTTCGGGGGCGGGGTCGGCGTCTATGGCTCGTTCCAGGGCGTGGATGGCCTGGTCCCGTTCGCCCGTTGCATTCCATGCCCGGGCAAGCAGTTTGCGGTGTTCTGCCACATCGCTCACCCGGCCTGTTTTCATTTCTTTCTCAAGCAGGCGCGCTGCCTTGTAAGGTATGCCCGAGTAGAGATAGAGTTGCGCCAGTTGCAACAATTCCTTTTCCCGGGTCAGTGCGCCATCCCTGAGGGCAAGTTCAAGCGCGGCAATTGCGGCATCGTGGTCATCCAGCGCCAGATGAATTCCGGCCAGCTGCTGCCAGTAGCGTCGCCGTTCGGGAAACCGGCGGATCATGTCTTTCAGCAGGGGAATGCAGGCCCGGTATGACTGCCGTTCATAGTGCACGGCCAGCAGCGCTTCGTACCAGTCAGCGCGGGGATCATCTGACAGTTTGATGGCGTGCTGTAGCGCATCGATGGCTTTGATGTATTGTCTGTCCTGTGCATACGCGTATCCCAACAGGGCATAGGCGTCGGCGTCTGCCTGCTTTACCCGGCTGAACCAGTCTTCGAGCAGCCGGATCGCCCGGGTTGTTTTGCCGGTACTCAGACAGAGTTGTGCCAGGTTAAAGCGCACGCGCTGTTGTGTCTCCCCGGGCAACTGTTCCAGGGCAAGGCTTTGCTCGAAAGCCTGTATGGCCGCAGGGTAGGCTTCACGGCTGATCTGAACATAACCCAGTGTTTGCAGTACCACGGCTTTTTCATAGCTGTGGTCACCTGCCTCAGCGAGTAAAACATCCAGTATCTCCAGTGCTTCGTTGTAGGCCTGCCGGTCGATACGCTCGTGGACGCTGGTGAGTTGCTGGTAGGTTGATGGTCTCAGGCTGCCGGCCAGCGATGGTACAGGCGGAAAACATACCAGGAAAACCAGCAGCGTCAGTCTTGCGACCAGTGGCGCCCTGGAAAGAAAGGGTTTCATGTTCATTGCTTGAGCCTGAAGTCGACAACCTGTTCGGCGCGTCCCGCGACGGCTTTACCGTTAACGATGCGGGGCTTGAAGCGCCAGCGATAGACCGCTTGAATGGCCGCCTTATCGAATACGCCGGGCGGTTTGGATTCGAGCATCACCACGTCCTCCACTGTCCCGGTTTCAGTGACCCGGAACGAGACGCGTACCCACCCCTCCGTGCCGCGGCGGGCAGCCTGCCAGGGATAGCGGGGAGGTTGTCGCGACAGCGGTATGAAGGCGCGGTCCAGCTGCGTTGCGACCGGGCCGAGATAAGGGCCTTCGCCGAGCGTCACGGGCAGGTTCAGGCCAAATGCCATGTCCGGTTGTAGCGATGCAGGTTGCGGGATATCTGCGTCAAGATTCAGTTTCGGTCTGGGAAGTTGCTGTGGCTTACTGGGTGGTTCGGGGAGTTGCCGTTCCTTGAGTTGCAGCCGCTCTTCGCGCTTGAGACGGATAAAGTCGACCAGACCCGCAGATTCGGTTGCAGTGCGCTTGCCCTGCGGTGGTGTTACCAGGAATTGCATCAGCCATAACAGCAATGCGGCTGCCATGAGTCCCGTCAGGCCGGCAATGGAATAACGCGCAAACATCACTCTTGCGGTGAGGTCGCAATGGATACGTTGCTGACGCCGCCCTTGCGAACCTGGTCCATAACCTCGACCAGCAGGCCGATCTGCGCAGCCCGGTCACCCTGGATAATGACCGCGCCTTCGGGGTTTTCGGCAATCAGCCGTTCTACCACCGCGCGCAGGGAGCGGATATCCACCGGCCGCTTGTCGATCCAGATTTCTCCATTGGGCGTAATGGCGATCAGTATATTGCCGCCCTCACGCCGCTCGGCGGTTTGCGCGGTTGGCCGGTTGACGTCGATACCGGACTCCTTGACAAAAGAGGTGGTGACGACAAAGAAAATCAGCATGATGAAAACGATATCCAGCATCGGCGCCAGATTGATATCGGCCTCTTCATCGGCCGGGTCGGTGTGGCGGCGTTTTCTCATGGACTCACCTGATTAACAGTCGGTCGGAAAGTTGTTCAACCGAGCGTTTGACCTGCTGTTCGAGCTGCATGCAGAAATACAGGCCCGGCAGGGCGACGACCATACCGGCCATGGTGGGCAGCGTGGCGCGCGAGATGCCTGATGCCATGGCGCGTGCGTTGCCGGTACCCGTGGCGGTTACTACATCGAATACCTCGATCATCCCGGTGACCGTGCCCAGCAGGCCCAGCAGCGGACACAGGGCAACCAGTGTTTTCAGTAAAGGCAGTGACTGGCGCAGCTGGATCTGTGCCTGTGAAATCAGGGCTGTTCGCTCGTGCCGGGCCAGCCTGTAGTCGTGCCGGCGGACCTGCTGCCAGATACCGGTATAGTGTTGCATGCGGCGGGGGAACGTGCCCAGAACATACCAGTAGCGTTCGGCGATCAGGAAACCTATGGCGACAGCGATGGCGATAATCACCCGGAGCACCGGGCCGCCGGCATCGAGGAAGGCGCGCACGTTTTCTATTTGCCACCAGAAGATATCAGTCATCGTGACCCACCTGTGCGGCAATGACCCCGGCGGATTGTTCGTCGAGGATCTGTATCAGGGTACGGCTGCGGCTGGCCAGCAGGGTGTGGAAGAACAATAGCGGTATGGCAGTTACCAGCCCCATGACGGTGGTGACCAGCGCCTGGGAAATGCCGCCGGCCATGAGCCTGGGATCACCGGTGCCGAACAGGCTGATGGACTGGAAGGTCAGTATCATGCCGGTGACCGTGCCCAGCAGGCCCAGCAAGGGCGCTACTGCCGCGAGTAACTTGATCAGGCCGAGGCCGCGTTGCAGGTCGGGCGTCTCCCTGAGAATGGCTTCGTCCAGCAACGATTCGATGGCGTCGATATCCTTGCCGCGCAGCCCTTCGGCCGCAAGCAGGACCCGGCCCAGCGGATTATCCTTTTGCGGCCGGGCAGGTTGTTGCAGCTGATGTCTCACCTTGCGTGCAGTCAGGTTCAGGTGAAGCATGCGGATAACGGCCAGCAGCAGCCCGAGCAGCCCGATGCCGATGATGACGTAACCGACGGTGCCGCCCTGCTGGATACGCTCCATCAACGTGGGCGTCAGCACCAGCAGGCCCAGCAGGCCGCCCCGGGTCGGGTCGATGATCATTGTGGCGTAGTCCGTGGTCGCGCCGCTAAAGGCTGCCGCTGTGTCGCGCACACTGCGCGCCGGCTGGCGGGGTAATTCGATCAGGCGATTGTTTTCGGGCAGGAAGCGAAGATAGCGGTCACCGGAAATGGCGTTGAATACCCCGATGCGGGTAACGGTTGTCGAGCGCGTGATGCCGTCCGTACCGGTAACTTCGGCTGCAAAGCGACTGACTTGGCCGGACTCCTCGATCTCCTGTTGCATCAGCAGCCAGAAACGTTCCAGTTCGGTGATGCCGGGCAGCTTCCTGCTCCTGGAAACCAGGTCAAACCACTGTGCGCGTCCCGGGAATTCCGCGCTGACCAGGGAGTCGCCAAGCAGGGCGTGCAGATCGTTGGCGGATTGTCGTACCGTGCCGAACAGCTCGCCCAGATTGCCTGCCTTTGCAGACAGCCCTGTTTGCAGTGCCCGCAGGGATTGTTCGTTATTTTCAAACTGTTTCTTAAGCTGTTCGCTGCGGGTGCGCTGCTGTTCGACACGGCGCTGCAGATCCTCGAGCATCGCTTCGCGATCGGCGTGTTCGGAAAGGAAGCGCTGTTCGCGCTCGTGGCGTACGGCCGCATCGCGTACCTGCGCCTGTTTGACCTGTTGCAGTAAGTGGTCGAGGTCGGTGGGGTGCTCTGCGTAAGCGCACGGACAGGCCAGTGCCAGCAGTAGTGAAATCAGGATGCTGTATCTAGTCTGTTGCATGGCTGCGGGCGGCGGGAACCGGCAGTTCCAGTAATTCGGGAGCGGTCTGCTGGTTGGCAACGCGCAGGGCGCGGCGTATCGCAAGTCTTCCCTTTGTCTCCACAGGGACCCAGGACTGTTGTATCCGGTTCCAGTAGGCGGCATTACGGCCGTCCAGCGTCTGGTAATACAGGCCGGTGCGGCCGAGCCGCAGGATGTCCACAGTGGTCTTTTGCCCGCCGAGATCGAGTTCGTCGCGGTAGGCTTCCAGTGTGCGGCCGTAATCGAGCTCGATCCGGTAGGCCTCCAGGATGCGTCGGTATTTCTCCGCTACGGCGACATCCGACCTGTCCATCAGGTCATGCAAAAGCCGTACTCTGTGCAAGCGTTCTGCGCGCAGGAAAGGGATGTCGTCGGTGACGAACAATCCCAGTTCCCCGATCATGCGCAGCATAAGGGGCACGATTTCCTGCTGGGTCAGCTCGATTTCATCCATCTGTTGCTGTAACAGTGTCTTTTCCTCCTCCTGGGAGGAAATCAGTCTTTGCAGCTGATCGTTGTATGCCGTCAGCGAATCGAGTTCACGGTTGAGTGTTTGATACGCGTCCAGCATGGCCCGGGTCTGTTCGTTGACAGAATCGATACGCTTCTGTGTCTGTTGTTCCTGCCGGTTGTTTTCCCCGGTCAGGGTGATCGAGCGCTGCAGCGCATCTGCGCCCGGCGCCGACGCGGGTAGCAGCAGGATAACCGCGGTGAGGACGGCAGGAATTGTTCCGGGAAGTATTTTCATAAGCAGGTGCCCGGGGTGTAATCACCCCCGGTATTCAGAAGCCTGGCCCGTTGCCTGGAAGTTGCAGTGGCGTTTATACCGGTCCGGGGCGTGCCAGGGGAAGCCATTCCGGTTCCGTACCTGAAATACTAACGGTACCGGTATTCCAGGGTTGCGAAATAGTTGCGGCCCGGGCCGGGTACCCGGTCACCGACGGCGACGTCTGAAGCAGCGACGCGGTTGATGCCTGCCAGATGGGGCTCGTAATTCTTGTCCAGAACGTTCTCGACGCCGAGGCTGATGGTGAGGTCGCGCCTGACGCTGATGCCGCCACGCAGATTCAGCAGTGCATAACTGCTGGAATCATCCTCGCCGTTGGTTTCCGACACCTTGTTTTGCCTGGCGTAGGCCACGCCCTCGATGCCGGTCCACCAGTTTGAGCGGCTGTAGGTGAGGGTTGCGCTGCCGTTCAGCGGGGCAATACGGTACAGGTCGTCGTTGATATCGTCGCGTTCACCGCGGACATAGCTGACTACGCCGTCGAGGCGCCAGTTGTCGTTGATAGTTGCGCCCCAGTCCATGTCGGCACCGTAGAATCTGGCCTCCACGTTACTCCATTGCAGCGGGTTGGGGTCGCCATTCATGGTACTCACCATAATGACATCGGGATCGGTTGCCGGTGTGCCCTGGATATAGTCATCCACGTACCGGTAGAACAGGCGCGGCGCGGCGTAGAAACGCCGTGTGTGCCAGTCCAGTCCCAGCCCCGCCTCGTAGGACTTTTCCGAATCCAGATTAACGTCACCCACGTAGTTATGACCATCAGCCAGGCCGTTGGTCGATTGCAGCGGGACCCACAGGTACAGTTCCTGGTAAGAAGGAGCCCGGGTCTTTATTCCGGCTTCCACGGCAATGTTTAATTGCGAAGACAGGGTATGATCCAGCTTTGTAACCAGGTCGAAGTTGTCCTGGTCGTTGCCTTTGTCCGATGAATTGAACCCGCTCTGAAGTCTTCCGATTGCCGGATTCATCATTGCCATGAAGTGCGCTACGTTGCCGGCGTCGCTCTCGACGCGGTTGTAGCGGGCGCCCAGCTGCATGGTCCAGTTATCGGCAATATCGCCGTTCCACTCGGTAAAGAAGCCAAAGGCATCGCGGGAGATGTCGTTGTAGGCGGTTACCAGGAATGCCGGGTTGTTGACCGGGTCGGTCACAGTGGCATCGTGTTCGTCAAAGTGCCCGTCACTGCCGATCAGCAGCGTTCCGGAGCCCAGCTGAAAACCGATATCGGCGCGATAACCGACGGTGTCGCTCCTGGCGTCGTTCAGGCGTGTCGCCGTGGGGCTGGACGGGTCACGCAGTTCGTAATTCGTCATTTCATGGTTTACGTCGTTCCAGTACAGCTGGCCGTGCAGGGCATAGTCACCCACAGCGCCGGTGTATTCACCCTGGACAATATCGGTCTTGATGAACTTGATGTCCATTGGCAGTGAAGGTGTGCCGGTGGGGTCCGTATCATTGTGGCGAACGTCGATAGAGAACTCGTGGCCATTCGTGCGAAACCCGTAACCCGCCCCGAAGTTGTTGCGTTCATGGCGCGAGGGCTTGATCTTTCCATCCGGGATTTCGATATTGTTCCCTTTCTCCCGGGAACCAAAGGCGTGCAGACGATGGTTGCCGTTGGCGATGGAACCCAGGCCGCTGACAACATACGATTCGTCGACCGAGCCGACCCCGGAGGAGATGTCCACCCCGGGGCGCAGGTCGTCGCCCGTGGCAAACTCGCTCGATCTGGATTTGACAATGATGGTACCACCGATGCTTTCCACGCCGGAGCTGACCGGTGCTATGCCGCGTATGACTTCCAGGGATTGCAGCTGGCTGCGCGGGACATAGGAGAGAGCAGGGTCCATCCCGTTCGGACCGCCCGGGTTGATGTGTATGCCGTCCACCTGCACGTTGATGCGGTCGGCATACATGCCCCGGTACTGTGCTATCCCGGTCAGTGGCCCGTTGCGGTTGACGTTGGCCCCGGGGGCGCGTTTCAGCAGTTCAGCGGTATCCGGGGTTGTAACCGGGGCCTGTTCCAGATCGACCGGGTATATCGACGGGCCCGGTGCAGACTCTCCTTCCACGGTCATTTCCGGAAGCTGTTGAGTGTCTTCCTGCGCATGAGTGCTGGCAGACAGACAGCACATCAGCGCAAGGCTGATACCAGTAAGTCGGCGGGGGTGCGGGTGCTGCGGTCTGCGAATCATACGTTGTCTCCAGGGTTTTCTTTCTTCAGCACTTCTTTTGTACGGTATCGCTCTTGCTCGGGAGCACCGGATACTATCAACCCGGTTTCATCCTGAACATGCGACATATTGCCGCATGGCAGGAGTGTCCGGAGCCGTATTTTTTGTTTTTAATTGCGGGGTAGATTGTCTAAGCTAGCGCTAACGCAAGCCTTCAAGATGCTGTCCATGAAAAGTGTTGCCGAACTGCTGGATGAATGGTTCCCGCCTGACGATCTAACATTGAAGGCGTTGCGTAACCGGGTCCGGAATGTACGGCTTCCCGCCGGCTATACCGTTTTTCGCCGCGGTGATGTCTGTCGCGACTATCTTGTTGTCGTCAATGGCAGTGTCAGGGTGCAGACGCTGTCGACCGGCGGGCGCGAAGTGGTGCTGTACCGGGTGGGCGACGGCCAGTCCTGCGTGATAACCACGTCCTGTGTAATCAGTCACGAGGCCTATCCTGCCGAAGGTATTACCGAAACACCGACTGATGCACTGGTTATTTCGCAGGACCTGTTCAACGAGGCGCTGGGGCGTTCTGAAAGGTTTCGGGAATTCGTGTTTTCCAGCCAGGGCCGGCGCCTGGGCGACCTGATCCGGCGTGTGGAGGATGTGGCGTTCGGCCGCATCGACGCACGGCTGGCAAAGCACCTGGTGGATCGCTGTGAAAACAGGCCCGGCCTGGTTGCAGCAACCCACCAGCAACTGGCCAGTGAGCTCGGAACCGCCCGGGAAGTTATCAGCCGTCAGTTGAAGGTGTTCGAAAGGAAGGAGTGGATAGCGGTGCATCGTGGTTCGGTCGAAGTGCTTCAGCCCCGGGCCCTGTCCGGCGTGTGGCGGGACGCAGGGTAGGGAAATACGGGGTTTGTGACTTTATCACTGCTGCCGGCAGCTGTTGCAGGTATCGTTGTGTTACGTTTTCAACGAGTAACCCGTGAGGTGTGTCATGGCAAATGTATGTGGTATGGATCGTGTTTTTCGAGTGCTGGTCGGCACGGTACTGCTGGCGCTGTCGTTTTTCGGCCCGCTGTCCGATGCGTTGTTCCCCTGGGGCCTGATCGGCGCCGTGCCGTTGGTGACAGGGCTGATGGGGTGGTGCCCGGCTTATACGCTGTTCGGATTCAAATCCTGTCGCAGTACGTAACCGGGTTGACTGTAAGGGGGCCGGACACGCTTTCCGGCCGGAGAAAGCCCGCGCCTTTACCGCGCGGGCTTTTGTTTGCCTGACACGAACCACGATGGCCGGTACAATTAGTCGTCAAACTGGTATCTCCGGGTATTTCGAGGTGGAAAATGGCAGAAAAACTGAACCGGTTCAGTTCGCGTATCACTGAACCCCGCTCCCAGGGTGCATCCCAGGCCATGCTGTATGGCACGGGCCTTGAGCCCGGGGACATGCACAAGGCCGAAGTGGGTATCTCCAGCGTCTGGTGGGAAGGCAATACCTGCAATATGCATCTCAACGACCTGGCCGCAAAGGTAAAGGAGGGCGTCACGGCTGCCGGCATGGTCGGCATGCGCTTCAATACCATCGGGGTCAGTGACGGTATATCCATGGGCACCGACGGCATGAGTTATTCATTGCAGTCGCGCGACATTATCGCAGACTCGGTTGAAACCGTGATGAATGCCCAGTGGTACGACGCCAATATTTCCATTCCGGGCTGTGACAAGAATATGCCGGGTGTTCTGATTGCCATGGGGCGCATCAACAGGCCGTCGCTTATGGTTTACGGCGGCACCATCAAGCCGGGGCACTGGAAGAATGCAACCCTGGACATCGTCTCGGCATTCCAGAGCTACGGCGAATACATTGCCGGCAAGATAGACGATAAAGAGCGGGAACAGATCGTCGCGCATGCCTGCCCGGGCGCGGGTGCCTGCGGTGGCATGTATACGGCGAACACCATGGCGTCGGCAATCGAGGCGCTGGGCATGAGCCTGCCCTACAGTTCCTCCATCCCGGCGATTGATACCGGCAAACTGGAAGAGTGTCTGCAGGCGGGGCAGGCGATCCGTAACCTGCTGGAGAAGGATATCAAGCCGCGTGACATCATGACCCGCGAGGCGTTCGAAAATGCCATGGTGATTGTCATGGCACTGGGCGGGTCGACCAATGCCGTCCTGCATTTGATCGCCATGGCGCGCTCGGTGGATGTGCCGCTGGACATCGGGGAGTTCCAGAAAACGAGTGACCGGGTACCGTTCCTTGCGGACCTGAAACCCTCCGGCCGCTACGTGATGGAGGATCTGCACAATGTCGGTGGAACACCGGCGGTTATCAAGTATCTGCTGGAGCAGGGACTCATGAACGGTGATTGTATGACGGTCACCGGAAACACCCTCGCCGAAAATGTTGCGGACCTGCCGGGGCTGAAACCCGGTCAGGATGTTTTCCTGCCGATGGACAGGCCGATCAAGAAAACCGCGCACATACAGATTCTCAAGGGCAACCTGGCTCCGGGCGGGTCGGTGGCAAAGATCACCGGCAAGGAAGGGCTGGTGTTTTCCGGGCCGGCGCGTGTCTATGATTGTGAAGAGGATATGCTCGCCGGCCTTGAAAACAGGGAGATCCGGAAAGGCGATGTTGTCGTTATCCGTTTTGAAGGGCCGAAGGGTGGTCCGGGTATGCCGGAGATGCTGACGCCGACATCGGCCATCATGGGCGCAGGTCTGGGCAAGGATGTCGCGCTCATTACCGACGGCCGTTTTTCCGGAGGCTCGCATGGGTTCATTATCGGTCACGTGGTTCCCGAGGCGCAGGAAGGCGGGCCTATCGGTTTGATCAGGAACGGTGATGTCATTTCCATCAACGCCGGGACGCAAAGCCTCGAGGTTGACGTCAGTGACGCGGAAATGGAGAAACGCCGCGCCGCCTGGCAAATGCCGCCCTACAAGGCCGGGCGCGGCACCCTGTACAAGTACATCAAGAACGTCAGGGATGCATCACAGGGTTGCGTGACAGACGAGTAACTGCCTGTCACGCGCCCTGTGTTACAGGGTGTCCCAGCTGGATTTCTTGCGCCAGCGAATGCGGGGAATGATCAGCCCGATAACCATCCCGAGGATGACCACGCCGGCGCCGACCATAAACCAGTCACGAGCGGTGCGGTCTTTCAGGCCGCTGTTTTCCTGCTGCAGGCTCTGGACCTGCCGTTCATAGGCCGCGATGCGGCTTTTGAGCTCCCGGTTTTCCGCGTCGATAGCCAGGGAGCTGGAAGCGGTACGGCGGATGTTCTCGAGCTCCTGGCTGAGTCGGCGGTTTTCCTTGCTCAACTTCTGGCGTTCCTGGTCACTGCCGCCCTTTTCTTTTTTCAGGTTGTCAAAGGAGCTGCTGAGCTTGCGGTTTTCCAGTTCCAGGCGCGCCAGTCTTTTCTCGGCGTCCGCCAGCTTGTCACGCGCCGCCTGGCCCTTCATCAGCAGCCTGCTGAGTACCCAGCCTTCCACGCCGCCCGGCGCCCGTACCCGCGTGTAGCCGTTTTCCTGGTCGGTTTCCAGAACTTCCAGTTTGGTGCCGCTGGGGAGCATGCGCAGGATCCTGAACTTGGTACCCTTGCCGGTACGCATCTGGATTTCGAGGCGATCGCTGACGTAACGGGTTTCCGCGGCAGCGGTGGTGATCAGCCCGAAAAGCAGGATAAGAATGAGGGTCGTCGATTTCACAAAAGCTCCTTGTGACACCAGTATCTATTGAACAGGCCGCACATTGTAACGGAATAGGCAGAGACTCCATAATAGTCGCGGAATTGTCACGGGACACACTATGAAATTGTCGACGGATGGTGCCTGGGTGGTCGAAGCGCGCAGGGTGCTGTCGCCAAATTGCGACGCGCGCCCGGCGGGTTGTTCTGTTTCCCTGATCGTCGTGCACGCTATCAGTTTGCCGCCGGGCGAATACGGCGGCCACTGGATTGACGATTTTTTCACCAATCGCCTGGACGTTTCCGCGCACCCGTATTTTGCGGAGATCGAGGCGCTGCGCGTGTCCTCGCACCTGCTGGTGCGGCGTGATGGCGGGCTGGTGCAGTACGTCGCCTTGACAGACCGGGCCTGGCACGCGGGCGCATCCCGTTACGGGGAGCGGGATGCCTGCAATGACTTCGCTATCGGTATCGAGCTGGAGGGGTGTGACGAAGAACCGTATGAAGATATCCAGTACCGGCAGCTGGCCGAACTCATTGCTGTGCTGCGTGACAGGTTCCCGGATATAGGGGCGGAGGACGTGGTCGGGCACTGTGATATCGCGCCCGGCCGCAAGACCGACCCCGGTCCCGCGTTTGACTGGGACAGGCTGGGGCGCTTGCTGGCTTGACTTCCGGCTCGGGCAGGCGGTAGCGTGCGCCAATGATTCTGTTGTCAGCACTGTTGGGGATTGCTGCAGATCGTTTGCTGACGCATCTGCATGAATATCGCCACTACAATCACTACCTGGCTTACGTCGACTGGATGCGCGGGCGTTTCAGCGGTCCGGCCTGGGACCATATCGGCGGGCTGGTGCTGGTCCTGTTACCGCTATGGCTTGCAACGGGCCTGTTGCAGGGCTGGTTCAGCGACTGGTTGTTCGGGCTGGCGGGCCTGCTGTTCAATGTCGCCGTACTCGTGTACTGCATGGGGCCGCGCGACCTGTCGGTGGATGTCGATAACTGGTGCGAGGTCTGTGAGTCGAGCGATACGGACTTGCGCCGGCGCGCGGCCGGGCGTCTGCTGCGCGGGGAAGACACGCCGCAGGATCCGGCTGACTGTGCCCGTACACTGGCCGGCGCCGTTCTGGTAGAAGCCAACGAGCGCCTGTTCGCGGTGCTGTTCTGGTTTATCCTGCTCGGGCCGCTGGGCGCGGTGCTGTACCGCAGCGCGGCGGTGCTGTATCAGCAACGCCGGGAGCCCAACGAGTTCGGTAACAGCGTTGCCTGGCTGCACGCCGTCCTGGTGTGGCTGCCGGCCCGCCTCGTGGCGCTGGGATACGCGCTGAGTGGCCATTTCGATGCGGCAATGGAGGGCTGGCGCAGGGCACATAGTGACCATCCGCAGGGCAGCGAAGGGTCGGAACGGGTGCTGGCAGTAACCGGTCTTGGCGCACTGGGTATGGAAGCGGAAGCAATAACGGAAAACGTCCTGCAGGCGCCGGTGCGCGCAGCCATGCGCCTGGTATGGCGCAACCTGACTATCTGGCTGGTGGCGCTGTCTTTACTCACCCTGGCCGGCTGGGCAGGCTGATACCTCTTCAATGTGAGCCCCGCTGCGTATCGCCAACGATGCCGACTGTTTCACGCTGTCCGAGGCGAGCGACGGTGCGGCGGCGGGCGCAACGCGCAGCTGGTACTCCTGTCGCTCGCTGGAGCAGGCTCCGGAGGCGACAATCCTTCCCTGTATGGTTTTCTGCAATTCGTGCCTGGACTGGTGGTTGCAACAGATGAACAGTGAACAAACCGATTTTCGCAGCGCTTTCAAGGGGACTTTCTCGGGGATTCTGCGCTGGGAGCAGCTGGATGATTTGTGGCAGCGGGTACGCGATGATGCGGCCGGTGCCTGGTATCTGTATGCAGTGGGTGAAGCACCGCCTACCGAGACGGTATCGGAAAACGAGGTGGTCCTTTTTGTCGAGCAGATGGACGAACTGTTACGCAAGGAACACGACGAGGACTATTGCGGGATCGTCTACGTGGACGATCCTGTTACGCCTGGCTTCGTGAAAATTATTGACCCCAATAACCTGGGTGTTTCCTGCGGCTACAGCGATAATCCGCCACTGCCCGGCTGGATCCTTTCCAAGCTGCTGCCAGTCGATTTGCAAGCGCCGATGCCGCAGCCGGGGAATCGGCGTCGTTGGTGGCAGCGATTGTTTGCCAGTTGATTTGACGTGTCATTTCATTACCCCCAGTAGAAACAGCTCGTAAATAATCAGCAGACCGTAGATCGGAACCAGGAACTGCAGCATATGTTTGCCGCTGGTGACCTTCAGCAGGCGGAAATGGGAATGCATCAGCAGAAACACGATGCCGATGGCGGTAACGGTGACCTTGGTGACAACAAAAACGGAATCACTCGTCTCCAGCAGGTGCGCCATGAGCAGGTTGGCTTCGTAGGCGCCCCGGTCCAGCAGTGTCAGCGTCAGCAGGGCATCCAGGCAGCTCATCAGTAATACCGCCAGGCCGGTGAATACCAGGCTGGGTTTGTACCAGTCGAGGTAGTAGCTGTGGCCGTCGCGCCGTGCGTTGCGCCTGCGGCCGCGCCCCTGTAGCCCGCAATAGGTCAGCGTACGCCAGCTATGGCGACGTCGATCCTGCCCGGTTCTGCGTTCCGCGGCGGATGCGTCTTCCGAAGCGATTGCTATGGGTTGTGTCTGGCTTCTCATGGGCCCCTTTTCCACAGTGCTACAATCAGGAATAGAGCAATTGGCATGCCGGAACCGGTGGATTGTTATAACTCAATGGCTTAGCGATGGGTGCCCGTACTCGAGTTGATTTTATGTAAGCTATACCGACATTGTTGCGGGCGGGCGGCAAAGCCACATTGATAATTCTATAACAGAAACAGTGTATAACAAGGCGCCTGCACGTAAGTGCAGTGTGCAACACCGTTAAGTAAACCGACGGAATGATCGCCGATTTTGACGCCTAGCGGGGTAACCAGGCGGTGCCTGCAGGGGTGTCCAGTTCGATGAGGCGGTGGCCGTAGAGGCGTTCCAGCAGCGTGGTATCCAGTATCTCCCGGGTGCTGCCTGCACGGGTTTCGCCATCGCCCAGCAACAGCAGGATGTGGTCGGCGAAACGGGCCGCCAGGTTGATATCGTGCAGCACCATGAACACCGCTTTTTGTTTTTCCCGGCATTCGCTCTGCAGCATGTCCAGAATGTCCAGCTGGTGGTGTAAATCCAGGTGGTTGGTCGGTTCATCCAGGAACAGCAGGCGGGTTTGCTGGGTTAGCAGGGTCGCGATCGCGACCCGCTGGCGTTCTCCGCCGGACAGGGTCTGGATGTTGCGCCGTGCGAAACTGGCGAGGCCGAGCCGGGCGAGCGCCTTTGCTGCAATGTCATGATCCGCGGCGGTTTCCCATTGCCAGCTGTGCAGGTATGGATGGCGGCCCTGCAGTACCGTTTCAAACACGCTGGTCGGGAAGTTGTCTTCGTTGTCCTGGAAAAGGATGCCCAGCTGCCGGGCTATATTCGTTCGCTTCACCCGGTTTATGTGTCGGCTATTCAGCGTGATGCTGCCGGATGCCGGTGCGCGCAGGCCGGCCAGGGTATGCAGCAGCGTGGTCTTGCCGCTGCCGTTACGGCCGAGCAGGCACCAGCACTGGCCGGCCCGGATATCCAGATCGAGTCCGCGTGCAACCTCGACACTGCCAATGCGTATGTCGACGCCGCTGCAATTGAGCAGGGATTCAGGCATGTGTTGTCCTGTACGAGCGGTACAGCAGGAACAGGAACAGGGGCACACCGAGCAGGGCGGTCAGTACGCCTGCCGGTAACTGGCGGGGTTCGATGACCAGCCGCGACAGGCCGTCCGCAACCAGCAGCAGGGTGCCGCCCAGCAGGACCACCCCCGGAATCAGTGCACGATGATCGCGCGCACCGGCCAGGCGCAGCATGTGCGGTGCAATCAGCCCGACAAAACCGATGTTGCCGGCCTGGGTGACGGCGGTAGCGGTCGCCAGTGAAGCAAGTATGTAGATGGTGATCCGGAGTCTGTCTGTTTCTACGCCCAGTGCGGTAGCGCGCAATTCGCCGCCCGCCAGCAGGTTGAGCGAAGGCGCAAGCAGAAATGCGAGCGTGGTCGCCAGCACCAGCACCACGCTGCCGGCCACGGGTGTATGTGCAGCGCTGAGGTCGCCCATCAGCCAGAACAGCATGCCCTGTACCTGTATGCCGGGGCTGATAGCGAGCAGCAGGCTGATGATGGCGCCCCAGCCGGCCGCCAGTACCACGCCGGTCAGCAGCAGGCGGGTGGTATCCCAGTTGCCCCGCCCGTGTGCCAGGGAAAACACCAGCAGGGTTGAAAACAGCGCTCCCGCGAAGGCAAAAGACTGCAACAGCAGCGTCCCGGCCCCGGCCAGTATGGCCAGCAGGGCGCCGACCGATGCGCCGCCCGACACGCCCAGGATGTACGGGTCGGCCAACGGGTTGCGTAGCAGTACCTGCATCAATGCGCCGGCGACGCCGAGCAGGGCGCCGGTGACAAACGCGCTGGCGGTGCGCGGCCAGCGCAGCTCCCAGAAGATCTGTGCGTGCAGTGATTCGGGTTGCCGGATCACGTCCATGATGGACAGTGACACAGAGCCTGTTGCCAGGCTGAACCAGCCACCCAGCAGCGCAGCGCCGGTCAGCAGTAACAGCAGCGGGATTGTGCGGGCCTGGTGCACTGGTGCTAGCGCAGGCTGGTGACGGGCCAGCCCATAGCGCGGGCATGGGCTTCCAGCTTGTCGTCGGGATCGACGGCAACCGGGTGATCGACCTGTTCCAGCAGCGGCAGGTCGTTGTGGGAATCGCTGTAGAACCAGCTGCCTTCCAGGGTCTGGTTCTCTCTCTCCAGCCACTGCTTGAGCCGCTCGACCTTGCCACCCTGAAAGCACGGGATACCGCTGACAGCGCCGGTGTATTCGCCGTCGATAATTTCCGCCTCGGTCGCCAGCAGCTGGTCGACGCCGTAGCGCATGGCAATGGGTTCGGTAATAAACCGGTTGGTGGCCGTGATGATGAGCAGCTGGTCCCCCTGCGCGCGGTGCCTGTCCAGCAGCGCCCTGGCGCGCGGTAACAGGATCGGATCGATTTTTTCCGTCAGATATTGTTCGCGCCACTTTTCCAGCTGGGCGCGCTTGTGGGTTGCCAGCGGTTTTAGCTGAAAACGTAAAAATTCACGAATATCCAGCGAACCTTCCAGATACTGGTCGTAAAATCGCTGATTTTCGGATTCGTGGGTTTCGCCGTCCACGATACCGTGTTCTGCCAGAAAACAGCCCCACAGGTAGTCGCTGTCACCGTCGAGCAGTGTGTTGTCCAGGTCGAAAAGGGCTAAGGCCATGATTTGTAATCGCTATCAGGCGGATCAGCGGACCAGCATAGCGGCCCGGTCGAAAAAGGTAAATCAGGGTTTGCTGATTTGCGACTTTCAGTGCCCCGTGTACAATGAATGCATCGTGTTAATTTGATTATTAAGCTTGCAAGTGATTGATTCAGATGGTTATAGGCCCAATGTGGGCATCATCCTCACGCGCCCGGACGGGCAGCTGTTGTGGGCGCGCCGTATTCGGCAGGACGCCTGGCAGTTCCCGCAGGGCGGCATTCGCCCCAGGGAAACGCCGGAGCAGGCCATGTATCGCGAGCTTGAAGAGGAAATCGGCCTGGAACCCCGACACGTCGATATCCTTGGCTCGACCCGTGGCTGGCTGCGCTACCGTTTGCCGGAGCGTTTTATCCGCCGCCACCAGAAACCGGTCTGTGTCGGTCAGAAGCAGGTGTGGTTTATGCTGCGCCTGGTCAGCGAGGAACGCTTTGTACGGCTGGACCTGAGTTCCCGCCCCGAGTTCGATAACTGGCGCTGGGTCGATTACTGGCATCCGCTCAGTGAAGTGGTTTCATTCAAACGCACGGTATATAAAAAGGCGTTAAAGGAACTCGCGCCGCTGGTGTTTCCAGAAGAGTCGCATTCTTCCGCTCGCTAACTCGAGGCGGGGTGTACAACCCGCCTGAACCGGATATCTACACTTGCTCGATACCCTGCGCAGAACCATACAGGAAGTCAATCGCGCGCCGGATCTGGCGCGTGCCCTGTCGATCATTGTTGCCCGCGTTAAACAGACGATGGTGGTGGACGTGTGCTCGGTCTACCTGGTCGATAACGAGCGCCGTCAGTATGTGTTGATGGCGACGGACGGTTATAACCGGGAAGCACTCGGTGAAGTGCGCATGGACTTCGGCCGTGGCCTGGTCGGCGAGGTCGCGCGCCGTGAGGAATCCCTCAATCTCGACAATGCCGCCGACCATCCCGCCTACGTCTTTACCAGCGAGATCGGCGAAGAACCGTTTCACGGTTTTCTTGGCGTGCCGATTATCCAGCACCGCAATGTGCTGGGTGTGCTGGTGGTACGTCAGCGCGAACGCCGCTGTTTTGCCGAACAGGAGGAAACCTTCCTGTTTACGCTGGCGGCCCAGCTGGCCGGCGCTATCAGCCATGCCGGGGCCAGCGGCGACATCAGTCGCCTGTTGCAGAACTCCCACGAATCACGCTACGCCCTGAAAGGCGTTTCCGGAACACCGGGTGCCGCAGTCGGGCGCGCCTGCGTGGTTTATCCGCTGGCCAACCTGGAAGCCATTCCGGATCGCGTGGTCGAGGATGTCGATGCGGAGATTGCGGGTTTTCGTGCCGCGGTCGCGGGCGTGGAACGGGATATGCGCATGATGTCGGCGCGCATGGTGGATGTACTGCCGGCGGAAGATATCGCCCTGTTCGATGCATTGATACTGATGCTGCGCAGCGAGAACCTGGTGGATGGCACCATCGACGCTATCAGGGCGGGAAACTGGGCGCCCGGCGCCTTGCGGGACACCATTGCAGAACACGTTACCGCGTTCGAGGACATGGAAGATCCCTACCTGCGTGAGCGCGCCAGTGATGTCCGTGACCTGGGCCGGCGAATCCTGGAGCGCTTGCAGAGTATTTCGCCGCGGGCCCGCAGTTACCCGCCGGATACCATCCTGGTGGGCGCGGAGGTGAGCGCGAGTCAACTTGCCGAAGTCCCTGTCAACCAGCTGAAGGGCGTCGTTTCCGCGCGTGGTTCCAGCGCGTCGCACGTGGCGATTCTTGCGCGTGCCCTGGGCATCCCTGCGGTGATGGGGATCGATGACCTGCCGGCAGGTCGCCTGGATGGCCAGGAGCTGGTTATAGACGGCTACCAGTCGCGCCTGTTTGTGCGCCCCTCGGCGGCCATTCGCGAGGAATTCCAGCGCCTGCAGCAGGAAGAGGCAGAGCTGACGGATGAATTGCAGGCGCTGATCGAACTGCCGTCGGAAACGGTGGACGGTAACCGGCTGCCGTTGTACGCGAATACCGGGCTGTTGACGGATATCACCCCGTCCTTGCGCTGCGGCGCCGAGGGTGTCGGCCTGTACCGTACCGAGATCCCTTTCCTGGTGCGGGACCGGTTTCCGGGCGAGGAAGAACAGCGCCGTACCTACCGGCAGGTGCTGGAAGCCTTTGCGCCGGCGCCCGTAACGGTGCGCACGCTGGATATCGGTGGTGACAAGATGTTGCCGTATTTCCCGGTGGAAGAAGACAACCCCTTTCTCGGCTGGCGCGGTATTCGTATTGCCCTGGATCACCCGGAGATTTTTCTCAGCCAGGTACGCGCCATCCTCAGGGCCGGTGAGGGCTTGAATAATCTCCAGTTACTGTTACCGATGATCAGTAACGTGAAGGAGATAGACAGTGCGCTGGGATTGATAAAACGCGCCTGGGAAGAACTGGTGGATGAAGGCGAGGAACTCGAGTACCCGAAAATCGGCGTGATGGTGGAAGTGCCGTCGGCGGTCTATCAAATACCGGAGATGGCCAGGCGCGTGGATTTCTTCTCTGTCGGAACCAATGACCTGACCCAGTACCTGCTGGCCGTGGACCGGAACAACGCACAGGTGGCCGGGCTTTTCGATGCGCTGCATCCTGCCGTGCTGCGGGCGATCCGTCAGGTGGTGCGGGCTGCGCACGAGTCGGACAAGCCTGTCAGCGTGTGTGGTGAAATGGCGGGTGATCCCGCCGCCGCCCTGCTGTTGCTGGGTATGGGGGTCGATTCGCTCAGCATGAGTTCGGCCAGCCTGCTGCGGGTCAAGTGGGCGGTGCGCAGCTTCACTATGCCGCGGGTTCGGGACTTGCTCGACGAAGCCTGGAAACTCGAGGATGCCGGTGCAGTACGTGCCTTGCTGCATAGCACCCTGGAGGAGGCCGGGTTGGGCGGGCTGGTGCGTGCCGGCCGCTGAGCGGGATCGGTAAACCCGGCTCCCGGGGGTATTTCTAGCCCGCATTTCTCACCACGATGACGAGCCCTCGCTTGATCTTTGCATCCACAGCGAATTTTCTTCAGTCGGGAATACAGTTTGTATTCCGCTCCATCAGAAAATCCACTGTGAATCCAAATCTCTGCGCGATCATCTCGCCCCGCGGTGAGAAATGCGGGCTAGCGCCGGCGTTTCAGCCAGATCCAGGTGCCGGACAGGGACAGCAGGATGAGCAGTATTGCGGCGGCGTCAAAAACCCAGGGACCCAGCTGACCGAAAAAACGCCCGCTGTGCATGTCCAGGATTACGCGTTCGAGCGGCAACACCTCGCCACGGAAATGATTTTGCAACGCGGATTTCAGCCGCGGGTCGAGCGGGCCGGGTGTGGCCCAGCGTATGCCTGCAGAGTCGTTGTCCCGGCGTGACCAGCGCAGGAAATCAGCGTCGGGCTGGTAGTGGTCGAGGCGGGTGCGCACGACCACCGTGCCATTGTTGTCGAGGCCGATCTGCACGATGCCGGCTGGAATGCCATCCTCGTCCTGCAGTCGCTCGATGAGTTCTCCGCGTTGCGTCAGCAACAGGATACTGTCGCTGACGACGACAATGAACATGTCGTCTTTTTGCAGTGCGCCTGCCAGTTCGCGGTAGCTGCCCTCGATCTCCCTGCGGTTGAGATACAGATGTTCGCCCATCAGGGTGATGTGACGATCACCGGCGCGGAAGGAGCGCATATCGCGCGGTGCCTCGATGCCGTACCAGTCGAGGATCCAGTCCGACTGGATGTGTGCGCTGTCGAACTGGAAGTCCTCGGTATGGTTCAGCAGTACGCCGGTGACGGCAATGACGAGTGTGAACAGGGCGGCGCTGACACCCATGTAACGGTGCCATACATAAAACGAGCGCAGCTTGAAGCGTTGTTTTCTACGGTGCTGGCGTGACATGCTGTTTGCGTACTTCGCTGTCCAGGTACAGCGCCAGGCGTGCTACCTTCTGCATGGCGCGCACCGACAGGGTGGCACCGGAGATGCCGTCGATATGGCGGTCCAGGGTTTTTTCCGCGTCGAGCCG
>JBHHXO010000025.1:0-20238 GCA_046757125.1 Thiogranum sp. | reverse complement strand
ATTGCCCAGCTTCACAAAGGCTACCAGCACGCCCAGCATGAACACATCCAGCATCACCCACGGCTCGAGGTGGCCGATCCAGGACAGCAATACCCGCACTGCAGGCAATGGTTTGCGCAAGCGCACCGCCAGCATGACATACAGGCCGGCGGTCATCATCAGGGCCGGCGCCAGGATACTGGTCAGGAAAACCACTACCGCCAGTTCCCCCATAGCCGCGTTATACATCGCCTGCGAGGCGCCGAACAGCGTGCAGATTTCCCGCCGCCCGCCAATCTCCAGGGTCAGGAACGGAAAAATATTGGCCAGCAGCAACAGTATCAGCGCGGTAATGTACAGGGCGATGGGACGATCCAGACCGCCTTTCGGGTTGCGCGCCAGTACCGCACCGCACACCTGGCAGCGCGCCGTTGCGCCGGGAGCCAGTTCGGGCACACGGTGCAACTCATCGCACTCGTGGCAGGCAGTCATTTCAGAAACAGCCGTTACCGAAAATTCTGGCATACTCATAAGCAGCGGATTATCCACTGTTCCCGGGCTGCGCGCCAGCCCCGCGGGAATCTGATATTTTTCCATCGAAGCGGTATAGTTCGACTGAATCAACACGGCGATTGCCGGAGGACGAATGAAAAATCCTGTTAGCCTGTTCACCACCTTACTGCTGTTGCTGGGCATAATATCCACCCCGTTGTCTGCGCAAGGACTGAACGTCGTTTACAGCGGCAAGTGGCCGCCCTACGCCGACGCCGGCCTGCCACAGCAGGGACTGGGTATCGACCTGGTTACAACCGCACTGCGGCGCGCGGGCTATGAGACCTTTCTCCACATCGACTCGCTGGACCGCATCCTGGAAGGCGGCAAGCTGGGTGTTTACGATGTGTTCGCGACACCCTGGTACAGCGATGAACGCAACGAATACCTGGATTACAGCAAACCCTATCTCCAGTCCTACATCCGTTTTATAAAGAAGAAAGGCTCTGATTTTGAATTCAACGATTTCAATGATCTGACCGGCATGATGATAGGCATCGTGCAGGACTATGCCTACGACGAGGAATTCAATCACTCGCGCAAGCTGATCAAGATCGGTGAACGCAACCTTATCCAGAACCTGCTCAAACTGAAACAGGGACGCCTCGATCTTGCAGTGGACGACGAACTGGTGCTGTTATACGAAATCAACCAGTACATGCCGAACAGCATGGACGATTTCGAGATCCTGCCCAGGCCACTGGCAGTGCGGGGAATCCACATCGGCGTCAGTCGCGAGAACCCCGATCACGCAAAAATTGTCGCAGCCTTTGACAAGGCCATCGAGGCAATGAAAAAAGACGGCAGCTTCGACAGGATCCTTCAGAAACACTACGCCTACATAAAGAAACCGGCCGGCAAGTAGACTTCAGTACGAGTAGTCGCCCACCGGAATCCCGTCTTCCCCGTCGGCGGGCTGGCGCTCACGGAATATGGCCTTCAGCCAGGACAACAGGTTCTCTTCTTCCTGCTTCGCTTCCACCACCGGGGTGGCTGGTATAAGTTCCACGCTCTGCACAGCGGCGATACCGGTCCCGGGAGGCGGAATTTCCGGCACCGGTTCAGAGGGAATATGCGGCGTTGTTTCCTCGATGCCGGGTATGTGCATATACTCCACACCAATGCTGCCGCAACAGGTTTTCTGCGGCTGCTGCACCAGGTCACCGGGGTTTTCCGGGTAGGACAGGTAGAGCTGTTCGAGATAGGCGGAATTTTCGGCGCTCAGCGGCAACTCACCAGGCGAGGTGCTTTACAGGGGTACTGCCCGGTTTCCGCTTGTTGCCCATATGACGTTTTCACCCCGTGCATCCGTGAAATACGCACCTTTACTGTTACGGCGAGCACCGGCAGACTGAACTACCGTTACGCATCCGAATCTTGCTATAGTTTTGCCTCCCGGGACCCCGCCCCGCAGATTGCGGCGAGCGTGTCACCCATTCACCCGGCAGCAGTGACAACCAGGCCTCATTATGGCGCAAAATCTCTATGTAACCGGCGCGGAACGCGGCAGCGGCAAATCCATCATGGTACTGGCCATGATGGACTACTTTTCCGGACACAGCGGCAAGGTAGGTTTTTTCCGGCCGGTAACGCGCAACGACGCGCAACACGATCCGCTCATACACCTGGTCATGCAACGCTACCGGATCGAGTCACCCTGCGAGGACCTGTACGGGTGCAGCAGCGATGTCGCGCGCGAGCTGATCGCGACGGACCGCTACGACGAACTCCTGAAGCGTGTGCTGGAGAAATACCGGCGGCTGCAGGCACAGTACGGCCAGGTACTGTGCGCCGGCACTGATTACTCCGGCGCCTACTCCGCACTGGAGTTTGACTTCAATACCGATGTCGCCAACAACCTGGGCTGCCTCATCATGCCCGTGGTGCGTGGCAGCGGGCGCAGCAACGCGGAGATTCGTGATGCGGCTGGCGGTTTCCTGAAATCCCTGCAGGAACGTCACTGCGATGTCCTGGCAACCGTTATCAATGGCGTGGCGCGGCCACAGCTCGATGAACTGCAGGCAACGCTCGGGCACAACACGGCGGATGCACCACCGGTTTACCTGGTTCCGGAAGAGCCTGCGCTGGCCAGACCCACGCTCGGCGATATCGCCCGCGGTCTGGACGCCCGCGTCATACATGGTGGAAACGACAACCTGAACCGGGAAGTCACACGCTACACGGTAGCTGCAATGCAGGTGCCGGATTTTCTCGACCACATCGAGGAAGGCAGCCTGGTGATCACACCGGGCGACCGCGCCGATATTATTCTCGCGTGCCTGACATCGTACCCCTCCACCGCCTGCCCGCAGATAGCAGGGCTGCTGCTGAGCGGCGGCCTGAAACCTGCCCCCCAGCTGGAGAAACTGCTCGCCGGACTGGGCAAGCCGCCATTCGCGGTGCTGGGCACCGACAGCGATACCTTTACCGCGGCAATGGAAGTGAACCGGATCAGGAGCGTACTGACACCGGAAAACGAGCACAGGATCGCCGCCGCGCTGGGTCTCGTGGAAGCCAGCGTACCGCTGGCTGAACTCGCACGGTCGCTGGCCGCAGAGCGCAGCACCCGCATGACACCGCTCATGTTCGAATACGAACTGGTCCAGCGCGCCAGGGCGGACCTGCAGCATATCGTACTGCCCGAAGGCAGCGAGGAACGTATCCTGCGCGCCGCGGAACTGCTCGCCCTGCGCGGCGTGGCGAAGCTGACCCTGCTGGGCGCCAAGGACGAAATCCGGCAGAAAATCCAGGCGCTGGGCCTGCACCTGGAAGGCGTCGATAGCATCGACCCCCAGCACTCGGAACTGCGCGAACAGTTCGCCGACACCTACTACGCGCTGCGCCGCCATAAGGGCATTTCGCGCGCCATGGCCTTCGACAGCATGGCGGACGTCAGTTATTTCGGCACCATGATGGTCCACCATGGCCGGGCGGACGGCATGGTGTCAGGATCGGTACACACCACCCAGCACACCATCCGTCCGGCCTTCGAGATCATCAGGACCCGGCCCGGGACCTCGATCGTCTCCAGCGTCTTTTTCATGTGCCTGGAGGATCGCGTGCTGGTCTACGGAGACTGCGCCGTCAACCCGGACCCGGACGCACAGCAACTGGCCGATATCGCCGTCAGCTCGGCCGACACGGCGCGCCTGTTCGGTGTCGAACCGCGCATTGCCATGCTGTCCTATTCCACCGGCGCATCGGGCAAGGGCGCGGCGGTCGACAAGGTGCGCGAAGCGACACAACTCGCCAGGGCGCTGCGCTCCGATGTCATGATCGAGGGGCCGATACAGTACGACGCGGCGATAGATGCCGGCGTCGCCAGAACCAAGCTGCCGGAAAGCCGGGTGGCCGGTAACGCGACCGTCTTTATCTTTCCCGACCTCAACACCGGCAACAATACCTACAAGGCCGTGCAACGTTCGGCGGGCGCGGTAGCCATCGGACCGGTTCTGCAAGGCCTCAACAAACCGGTGAACGACCTGAGCCGCGGCTGCACGGTCACCGACATCGTCAACACGGTGGCGATTACCGCCGTGCAGGCACAGTCGGGCGATGCCGCATGATCAAGGTGCTGGTGATCAACTCGGGCAGCTCTTCCATCAAGTACCAGCTCTTCGACATGAACGGCGGGACGGTACTCGCCTCCGGCGCGGTCGAACGTATCGGCGAGACCGAAAGCCTGCACCGGCACCGGGTACACACGGGCGACGATGTCACCGAAGACCGCCACACCCGGTGTATTGCCGACCACCGCGAAGGACTGGTACGGATCGGCACGCTGTTGCACGACTCCGGGGCACTCACCGGGCTGTCGGAACTGTCTGCTATCGGGCACCGCGTGGTGCACGGCGGCGAGTCTTTCCGCGAGCCCGCGCTGATCGATGCAGCAGTCGTCGACCGGATCCGGGACATGGTTCCACTCGCGCCACTGCATAATCCGGCCAACCTCATGGGTATCGAGGTAGCCCTGCAACAGGCACCGGACGTCCCCCAGGTCGCGGTATTCGACACCGCCTTCCACCAGTCCATCCCGGCGCACGCCTGGCGCTATGCCCTGCCCGACCGCCTCTACACCGAACAACGCGTACGCCGTTACGGTTTTCACGGTACCTCGCATGGCTACGTGGCAAAGCAGGCTGCCGCCATGCTGGGCAAGCCGCTGGCGTCACTCAACCTGATCACGCTGCACCTGGGCAACGGCGCCAGCGCAGCCGCGATCGCGGGCGGGAACAGCGTGGATACCTCGATGGGCATGACGCCGCTCGAAGGACTGATCATGGGCACCCGCTGCGGCGACATGGACCCGGCCATCCTCTTCTACCTGGCCCGCACGACCGGCATGGACAACGATGCAATCGAGTCCCTGCTCAACAAGGAAAGCGGGCTTAAAGGGATCTGCGGTGCCAATGACATGCGCGAGGTACACCGCCTGGCCGACGCGGGCGATGCCCGGGCCCGGCTTGCACTGGAAATGTATTGCTACCGCATTAAAAAGTATATCGGCGCCTACTACGCGGCGCTGGGCACCCTGGATGCCGTGGTTTTTACCGGGGGCATCGGTGAAAACGACGCCCGGGTACGCGCGCAATGCTGCGCGGGACTGGAAGACCTGGGAATTGCGCTGGATGCGCGGAAAAACACCCCTGCCGGCAGTGGAGCCTTCGACATACACAGGGATACTTCTCCAGTCAGCCTGCTGGTGATTCCGACCAATGAGGAACTGGAGATTGCCCTGCAGGCAGTGCGCTGTATCCGCAACACAGGGTGACGACGATGGGCTTGCAAAAATTTATATCCGGGTTCAGGGAAAAACGCCGCCAGCACAGAACCAGAAAAGCGGCCGCCCACATCAGGGAACTCGAAGTGCTGGATGCCATTGAACACGTGGTCGACGAAATCAATCCAAAAATCCGTGCGCTGGGCGGCTACCGGAAAAAACTCAGGCCCTGCGTCGAACACACCCTGGATTATTGTGCCGACCTTGTTGCCTGCCTGCCGGAAAGCACTGAAACAAGCAGCAAGAGCTGGGGGCGGGAACCCCTGGTCAAGGCCTTCTTCTCCACCGCCGGTACGGTGCAACAGGTATTCAGCCACAACAGGGAAGTGCGCGACTTCTTTGACCGGCACACCGATGCCACACACTGTCATGCACTGCTGAGCATGGCACGTCAGGAGCGCACGGTCCTTGGCATGGAGATACAGGGGGAAGTGATCAGGCGCGATGTCAGGCAAACAGCCGTAAGCTTCACGGACCACCGGGTGTTTACCCCCTCCCTGAACGAGCCGGAACTCAAGAATAATCTGCGGCGACGCGCCTTTGAAAGCCTGATTGCCTGCACCCTTGAAAGGATCAGCAAACTGGTCGCTGCCCGGCACTTGCTGGAGGAACAACAACAGTTGCTGAACATGCAGATCAAGGTCAAGCAGCTGAAGGGAAAGAGCCTGGAACCCCTGATCGGCAACAGGAACAGCGCCAGTATCGATATTGCAGCCCTGCGCGAACAGGCAGCGAACAACGGGCAGGCCGGCGCCAGACTCACCACGCTGGAAGACTACATCGACCGCATTGCAGATGTTCTCTGTAACCCGGAAAGCTGGCTGAAACTGTACAGTGTCTCCGTGCACCTGAGCAAAATGAACATCAAACTGGACGATCAGTCGACCGATTCCGGCTACACCCTGCAACTGACCGAAGCCGCGCTCGGCGAACACCTGAAGCGCACCCTTTTGATCGCCAGATTCCCGCGCGACGAACTGTTACCGGAACGGGACTTCCTGGCCTAAACAGGGCGTGTCAGAAATCAGCATCGGCTTCACCTTACAGGCGAACTTTCTGTTTGCACCCCCCTGCTGACAGCGGACGACACTGTCTCCCCCGGGCTACTTTCCAAACTGCCACACCATGGTATTCAGTCTCGCTGCCTCACTGGCCAGCTGTTCGACCGCATGCTTTGTCTCCTGCGCTGAGGAACCCGTTGCTTCGGCCAGGCTGCTGATGTTGTGAATATTACGGTTGATTTCTTCGGCTACTGCACTCTGTTCCTCGGTCGCCGTGGCTATGTGGGTATTCATGTCATTGATGTTACCTACCGAACCAGCGACGGCAGCCAGTGACTCGGCCGCTTTTTCCACCAGTTCACCCCCGGTCTGCCCCTGTGCGCAGGCCCCGTCCATTTCCAGCGCCGCCTCGTTGGCCTTGCCCTGTAGCTGTTCGATCATTTGCTGGATTTCCAGTGTAGAGTCCTGGGTGCGACTCGCCAGGGTGCGCACTTCATCGGCCACCACGGCAAAACCACGGCCCTGCTCCCCGGCCCGCGCCGCCTCGATCGCGGCGTTCAGCGCCAGCAGGTTGGTCTGCTCCGCAATCCCTTTTATTACATCAACCACGGCACCGATACCCTTGCTGTTTGACTCCAGTTCGCGTATCACCCCAGCCGCCTGCTCCACCCTGCTGACCAGCATATCCATGCCGCCCATGGCTTCTGTCGCTGTCAGAGCTTGAGATCGGTAGTTGATACGATGCGAAGATCACCTGCATAGCTTCGTTCAATACCGGTGACGGGGAAATTCTTCTTCATCTCAGCAATCCTTCCTGGTTAGCGTTGACGGTTCCTGTCCATGGTCAGTGATGTGGTTGTGCGCGTGTCAGGTCATAAAAAGGCGCAATATTAATGCCAGATACGCACGCGCGAGCCTGCTTTTGTTATTTCAACAGCTTGCATGGTTTTTGAGAGGTCAAACCTGACAGCAAGCCATCAGTTAGTCAAATATCTGACTTCCTGTTCCTGGCGCCGGGACCGGGCAGGTCGCGCGTTGGGGACAGGAGGAGCCGTTGCTTTATCAATAGGGCCACCTCCAGTTACGCGCCTCGGGTTTGTCCACACCGTGCTCGTGGGCGTAATTGCGGCAATCGATCTGCATATCCCGCAGCCGGTCTTTCACATGGGCACCGGCGACCTGCAGGCGCGGTACGCGGTCGATGACATCGATAGCCAGGCTGAAACGGTCGATCTCGTTGTCGATGGCCAGTTCCAGCGGTGTATTGATATTGCCCTTTTCCTTGTAACCGCGCACGTGCAGGTGCTTCTGGTTGGTGCGGCGATAGGCCAGCCGGTGGACCAGCCAGGGATAGCCGTGGAAATTGAAAATAATCGGCTTGTCCCTGGTGAACAGGCTGTCGAAGTCGCGGTCCGACAGGCCGTGCGGGTGCTCGTCCGCCGACTGCATACGGAACAGGTCGACAACATTGATGAAGCGGATTTTCAGATCATCGAAGTGCTCACGCAACAGCGCCGTTGCCGCCAGCGCCTCCTGGGTCGGAATATCGCCGCAACCCGCCATCACCACGTCCGGTTCACAGCCCTGGTCGTTACTGGCCCACTCCCAGATCCCGATACCCTTGGTACAGTGCTTGATAGCGGCATCCATATCCATGTATTGCAGGTGCATCTGCTTGTCGGCGACGATAACGTTGATGTCATTGCGGCTGCGCAGGCAGTGGTCGGCCACGGACAGCAGTGTGTTGACATCCGGCGGCAGGTAGATGCGCGTCACGTACGGGTTCTTGTTGACCACCACGTCGAGAAAACCGGGATCCTGGTGGGTAAAACCGTTATGGTCCTGGCGCCATACCGTAGATGTAATCAGCAGATTCAGGGACGAGACCGGCGCCCGCCAGGGAATCTCCTCGCAGATGGCCAGCCACTTGGCGTGCTGGTTGTACATGGAATCGATGACGTGCACGAAGGCCTCGTAGGTGGCGAAGAAACCGTGCCGCCCGCTCAGCAGGTAGCCCTCCAGCCAGCCTTCCAGGGTATGTTCGGACAACATTTCCAGCACCCGGCCGTCGGGCGACAGTTCACCGCCGTCCGCGTCTTCCGGAAGGTAATCGGCCAGCCACAGTTTCTTGCTTACCTCATAGATGGCATCCAGTTTGTTGGAGGTATTCTCATCCGGCCCGAAGACGCGGAAGTTTTCCATGTTCCTGCGCATGATGTCGCGCAGGAATTCGCCCAAAGGCGGCGTATTGGCCACCTCCAGGCGCGCCGGCTCGGGCACTTCCACAGCGTAATCGCGGAAGTCCGGCATACGCAGCACCTTGCGCAGCAGGCCGCCGTTGGCGTGCGGATTGGCACTCATGCGGCGCTCGCCGGTGGGCGCCAGCGCTCTCAGTTCCGGGCGCAGCCTGCCATCATCGTCAAACAGTTCCTCCGGTTTATAACCTTTCAGCCAGTCTTCCAGCATTTGCAGGTGTTGCGGGTTATCGTGCATACCCGACAACGGCACCTGGTGCGCGCGCCAGAAGCCTTCCACCCTTTTACCGTCAACCTCTTTCGGCCCGGTCCAGCCCTTGGGGGTGCGTAACACGATCATCGGCCAGCGCGCGCGCGTCGCCTTGCCGCTTTCACGCGCCTGTCCCTGGATAGACCGGATCTCCGCCAGGCAGCGGTCCATGGTCGCCGCCATGGTCTGGTGCAGCACCATGGGATCATCCCCTTCCACGAAAAAAGGCTTCCAGCCGTAACCCCGGAACAGCGCTTCCAGCTCCTCGTGCGGGATGCGCGACAAAATGGTCGGATTGTTGATCTTGTAACCGTTCAAATGCAGGATCGGCAGCACCGCCCCGTCACGGATCGGGTTGAGAAACTTGCTGGAATGCCAGGACGTAGCCAGCGGCCCGGTTTCCGACTCACCGTCGCCAACCGCTACCGCCACCAGCAGGTCAGGATTGTCGAAAGCAGCACCGAAGGCATGCGACACGCTGTAACCCAGTTCCCCGCCCTCGTGGATCGATCCCGGCGTTTCCGGGGTACAGTGACTGCCGATACCCCCCGGGAAGGAGAACTGCTTGAAAAAGTGATTCATGCCGTCCACGTCTTCACTCTTGTCCGGGTAAATCTCCGAATAGGTGCCTTCCAGGTACACCGGCGCCAGCACGCCGGGGGCACCGTGCCCCGGACCGGCCAGGAAAATGGCGTTCAGGTCCTCCTTGACGATCAGACGGTTCAGATGGGTGTACATAAAGGAGAGGCCCGGGCTCGCACCCCAGTGCCCCAACAGGCGGTTCTTGATGTGCTCGGGCCTGAGCGGCTCCCTGAGCAGCGGGTTTTCCTGCAGATAGATCATACCCGCCGCCAGGTAGTTACAGGCGCGCCAGTATGCATCGACTTTCGCGAGTACTTCCGGGGACAGCGGTTTCTCAACGGTTTCCATTTCGGAAGCGGCAACAGACATGACTTGATCCTCCCTTGTCTACGTACCTGGCGGTACAGCCCGACCGGTATCCATGAGCAGCAGGCCCCGCTGCGGTGCCTTTCCCTGTATCCAGTATAGACGGTAAGCCCGAAGCCGCCAGCCGGCTTCCCGCTATAAAAAACTCTCTTGCCTGCAAATCAAATCTTTGCTAAACATGCCGTACGCGCAGCGAAAATCATGCAGCGGGGCCCGGCAGCGGATCGATCGGCATGGATGAAATCGAAGCGAAACCCGCCACTGGAATGGGGAGTACGGGCAAACTTCCGGATGAAGCGACCCTGGAAGGAACAGGTGGTTGCTGTGAAATCAGCACATAAACTTCTGGCCGCCGCTTTACTTTTCTGCCTGCCCCTGGCTGCCGGCGCCGAGTGGTCTATTGGCATATACACCGGCAGTTCGCCACTGGCTGTCTCCCCGGCAGCCGGAATCACCAACCCCGTACTGACCAGCGCTGATGTCAGCGATGCCAGCGCATCGTTTGTCGCCGATCCCTTCATGCTGTTCCGGGACGGCAGCTGGCACATGTTTTTCGAAGCCCTCACTGACAACGGCGATATCGCCTACGCGAGCAGCCCCGACGGTCTGAACTGGACCTACCAGCAGATCGTTATCGACGAAAGCTTTCACATGTCCTACCCCTACGTTTTCGAGTGGCAGAACGAGATCTACCTGGTACCGGAAACCTGGGAAGCCAACGCCATTCGCCTGTACAGGGCCACCGGTTTTCCCACCCGGTGGACCTTCGTCGGCAACATGCTGATCGGCGCATACCGGGATCCTTCCGTATTCAGGCACGACGGCAGGTGGTGGCTGTTTACCACCGAAGGCGTCGATCGCCACGATACCCTGCAGCTGTTTTATGCCGACGATCTGCTTGGTCCCTGGCAGGCACACCCGCTCAGCCCCGTCATCGTGGACGACCCGAATATCGCCAGGCCCGGCGGCCGGGTCACCCTGTTCGACGGCCGGCTGATCCGCTATACGCAGGACACCTACCCGGTCTACGGCAACAAACTCCGCGCATTCGAAATAACCGAACTCACGACGACGACCTACACGGAAGCAGCGGTCGTCGAGAATCCCATCCTGGACGCTGACGGGCTGGGGTGGAACGCCGACGGGATGCATCATATAGATCCCCACCAGCTGGCTGACACCAGCTGGCTTGCGGCTGTGGACGGCAATGGCGACCCGAACCAGCCGGACTTCTACGGCCTGTGGCTCAGTTTCACCACCGACCGCAGTAACCCGGGACTGCTTGACAACGCGGCACTGGTGCAGGGCGACTACATCTGTGTTTACCTGCTGCCGGAAGCGAATGTCGACCAGGTTGCTTTCTCGCTGGACGGTGCGCTGCAACAGGTCGAAAGATATGCGCCGTATGACTTCGCCGGCACCGGGTCCGGCGGTTCCTGCAAGCTGTACGACACGCTTGCCCTGACACCGGGGATGCATACCATTTCGGCCGAGATCACTCACCTGGACAGCTCCACTACCAATATCGCAAGCGACTTCCACATATTCACGGGGCCGGATGTCGACGCTGACGGCCTGGACAACGGTGATGAACTTGCCGGCGGAACCGATCCCTATTCCGCCGATACGGATGGCGACGGGCTGGCGGACGGCAGCGGAGGCACGGTGGCAGTCGGGGACATCCCCGCGGCCGTCGACCTTGACCTGGACGGGTTTGCCGACGGCGAACAGGACTACGGCACCGACCCGCGGCTGGAGGACAGCGACGGTGATGGTTTCGGAGACGGCGTGGAAGTGACCAGCGGAACAGACCCGCTGGACGATACCTCCTTCCCGGTAACTGCAGACGGCGACCTGAACGCCGATGGCCTGGTAAATGTTGTCGACGTACTCCTGGCGCAACGTATATTGACCGGCCAGCTCCCCCTCACCCAGGATTATCTCGATCATGGCGACGTGGCCCCGCTGGTCGGTGGCACACCGGATCCTGACGGCCTGTTCAACCTGGGTGATGTGCTGGTGATTCAGCGCAAGGCCCTGGGACTGATCGATTTCTGACAACGCCCCGCATACCGGCCTCCCCTAAAGTTTCCCGATGCACCGTCGAAAAATGCGGTATTGAGCTCTAAACATGCCATGTTGGTTCGCGTGCCCGGACGCTTACGTATAAGCGGTCCTGTAATGAGCAACCAGATGGCTTAACAGGAACCGAAGCGGGAATTCAGGGAATCAGAACGATGCGCTCAGCACTCAAGAGCTTGTTTAACCGGATTTTCCTCCCGGAAGTCATTGAACTACCGTGTACCCGGCTTCCCGTTCAGCGGGTAGATCACCCGAAACACAGTTTCCCGGCAACGCCTGGCACCGCTGCGCGTTGCTCCATGTATGAATCTGCAACAAAACATGCCTTAACAATGAACTAACGACCAGGTGGAACCTTAAAGATGAGACTGACAATTCAGAATAAATTATTTATCGGCTTCGGCGCCGTACTGGTGATAGTTGCACTGGTTTCGGTTAACAACCTGGTCAAGATGGCCAGCTTCACCGAGGCGGAACATCGCCTGATAGATCTGCGTCTGCCTACAGTGATGGCCGGTCAACAACTCACCGACGGTATCCACCTGTCCCTGGCCGGGTTACGCGGCTACCTGATCCTGGGCAAGGATCCGGAAGCCGCTGAACAGTTCAGGGCCGAACGCCGGCGTGGCTGGGATCAGATCGACCAGGCTGTACGGGACATGGATGAATACTCCAGAAACTGGACCGACCCCAATAACGTCGACATATTTAATGTAATGAAGGGGCAGATAGAAGAATTCCGCGTCGCCCAGCAGGAAGTGGAAGACATTGCACATACACCTGCCAACATCCCCGCCTTCAACATGCTGCTGACCGAGGCCGCGCCACGGGCATCTGAAATCCTCGCGGCCGTTACCGCCATGATCGATGAAGAGTCCCGGCTGAGCGCCACTGCGGAACGCAAAAAGCTGTTGAAGCTGCTGGCCGACAGCCGCGGTTCCTTTGCTGTAGGGCTGGCCAATATCCGCACCTACCTGCTTTCGGGCGACACCGCGTTCGCGGATAACTTCCGCGCCAAGTGGGACATCAACGAAACCCGTTTCAAGGAAATTTCGCGCATGACGGGCCTGTTCAACGCGACCCAGGCCAGGGCGTGGAACACCTATAAATCCCGACGCGCCGAGTTTGCCCCGTTGCCGAAAAAAATGTTCGAACTGCGCAGTGGCAAGGACTGGAACCTGGCCAACTACTGGCTGGGCACCAAGGCAGCCCCCAGGGCTGGGGCCATCATGGATATCCTCAAGGACATGCGCGCCTCGCAGGAAAAGCTGGCCGCAATGGACCAGGAACTGCTGGACAGCAAAGCCGGCTCCATGGAGACCGTCATGCTGCTTGGCACACTGATTGCCCTGGTTATCGGCGTACTGGTCTCCATTTTCATCAGCCGCATGATCAGCGTACCGCTGAAACAGGTGGTGGCCCGCGCCAGGGCGATTGCCAGCGGCGATCTCACCGGCTCTCCGCTGCAATCGAAAGGTAATGACGAACTGGCCGAGCTGACTCATTCCATCAACGAGATGAGCGCGAATCTGAAAGATATGGTCCAGCAGATTTCAGGTTCGGCACAGTATGTAGGCAGTTCTTCCGAAGAACTCTCGGCCATTACCGAACAGACCAGCCAGAGCATCTACGAGCAGCAATCGCAGACCGAACAGGTGGCCACGGCAATGAACGAGATGAGCGCCACGGTACAGGAGGTGAGCAGAAACATCACCAGCACGGCCCAGTCCGCCGAGGAAGCCAATACGGAAACCGCCGAGGGCGGCAAGGTAGTGGAAGATGCCATACGGGCGATTCAGCGGCTGGCCGGACAGGTTGAAAGTGCCGCGGAGGTAATCCACCAGCTCGAGCAGGACAGCGAAAACATCAGCACCGTCATGGACGTGATCCGCGGGGTGGCCGAACAGACCAACCTGCTGGCGTTGAACGCCGCCATCGAAGCGGCCCGTGCCGGTGAGCAGGGCCGCGGCTTTGCAGTGGTTGCCGACGAGGTACGCACCCTGGCCGGTCGCACGCAGGAATCCACCACCGAGATCAACCAGATGATTGAAAAACTCCAGGCCGGTTCGCGCGCGGCTGTGGAGGTCATGTACAAGAGTCGGGAAGAAACCCAGTCCGTGGTCGAACAGGCCAGGAAAGCGAGCACATCACTGTCAGCCATTTCCACGGCGGTAGCCCGCATCAACGACATGAGCACCCAGATTGCCAGTGCTGCAGAGGAGCAAAGCGCCACTACCGAGGAGATCAACCGCAACATTACGAACATCTCCGAAATGGCCAGTGAAACCTCCACCGGCGCGCAACAGACAGCCACTGCCAGCGGTGATCTGGCCCGGCTTGGTGCCGAACTGCAAAAAGTCGTGGGTCAGTTCAAGGTTTAGAATATATCCGTCTCCCGCAGGCATATACGGGAGACGGATTACACTGTCGCACAACCGGCGCAGCGGCAGGAACGGTCTTGCACCCCGCGCTCCGGCGCGCAAGTTCCCCCCTTTCGATCACTGCCCCACCCGGGGCACAGGACAGCCTCTGTCTTATAGCAATAGTTCCCGGTACGAAGTAGTATTGGAACCAGTCAGTAGCGCATTGCTGTTTTCCAGCCAGGGAACGATCTTGAGTGAGCAACCGGTAAGAACGATTCTCTATGTGCGTTTTCCCTGCTGGAAAATATATCCCGGTGGCGTCATCTATGTTGCCGACTTTATTCACAAGCAACACCCGGAAATCAGACAGGAGCTGCTCGACCTTGCGCTTGTTCCCGGGGGCGAGAGGAAGCAGGCTTTAAGATCTAGGATACTGGCACTCAATCCGGATGTGATTGCCTTTTCATGGCGCAACATGCAGTCATTCGGCCCGCACCCCGAAGACAATGCACTGGATGTGGTGATGAAATTCGACTACTCGCCCAGCCTGTGGGAGCGGTTCAGGGCGGCAATCGACGCGCTTTCCATTATCTACGAGTACACCGCCAGCCGGTTCCGCAACTTCGCTTTCATGCAGCTGGCGCGCAAACTGAAACCCGCAGCAAAAATTGTTGTCGGCGGTACCGCCGTATCGATTTTCGGTAAATACGTTGTCAGGCATTGCCCGACAAACACTGTCGTCGTCGTTGGTGAAGGTGAACCGACCATGCTGTCCATTATCAACGGTGAAAGCTCGACAATCGGCGAATGCTATTGCAAGAACGATGCCGGAGAAATCGCCTATTCAAACAGGACCGACAACTTCAACCTGTCAAAACTGACCGCGGTGAATTTCAAATATATCGAATCAATTTTCCCGGAAATACACGAATACACAAATGAATATATTGGCGTACACACCAAGCGGGGTTGTCCCTATCAATGCCATTTCTGCCTTTACAACAAGATAGAGGGACATAACCAGCGTTTTCGCGACCCGGTTGAAATTGTCGATGAAATCGAGGCACTGAACGGGCGTTACGGGGTTGAAAAAATCTGGTTTACCGACGCCCAGTTCTGTTCCACGCGGCGCAGCACACGCCATGTCGAGGAAATACTCGACGAGATCATCCGGCGCAAACTGAAAATACAGTGGACCGGTTACCTGCGCCTGAACTACCTTAGCCTCGGCCTGGCCGGAAAAATGCTGGACAGCGGCCTGGCCAGCCTGGACCTGTCATTTACGGGAACGCAGGAAGTCATCAACAGCCTGGCACTGGGATATTCGCTCGAGCAACAGATGGAAGCCTTCCAGATGTTCAGAGATGCGGGTTATACCAACCAGAAGGTCAAGTTGTATATACCGCTGAATGCGCCCGGCGAAACACCGCTGACCCTTCTGAAAACCATTGACCGCATCAAGGACCTCTACCAGATATTCGGCCGCGACAATGTATTGCCCTTTATCTTCTTTATCGGGATACAGCCCGGCACACCGGTGGAGCGACTGCTGATCAGGCAGGGCTATCTCGATAAAAACTACAACCCGCTGACATTCAACCCGTTTGTTATAAAAAAGCTGCTTTATAACCCGAAACCCCTGGGCAGGATCATTGCGCGCAGCTATCTCGAAGCAGCCGGCGCACACGACGGGGACAGTGAATATATCGGGCGCGCAACCATGGATATTATCGAGCGCAAACTGGCCGGGCATAGCGGGGGCAGGAACATAAAGGATATAGACGCCCTTTCCGCCAGCGCCCGCTGACAGTTCGCCGACAACAGATGACCATCCCGCAATGCGTTGTTCATCCCCCCTTCGGTATACAGATCACGTACCGGGGCGCCCTTTGCCGCCTCCACGGCCTTCGCCCCCCCGTGGCCTCCCCCGTAAACACGCGGGCACCGGGTCCGGAGGGCTACCGCTTCAACGATTTTGTAAAAGTGGACGTGCCGCAGCAGACCCTCGCCATGGCGGTAACGCTGCTGGCGGAGCCACTACTGTTCCCGCTGCGATAACGGAGCATCCTGATGGTATCCTGTAGCACTACCAGAGACTGAGGACCGGACACCGGATTTACTATGGATGCCCATGATTTTTTTCTTTCCCTGCTGATCATCCTGCTCACGGCGCGGGTATTCGCCGAGCTGGCGACCCGGCTCAAATCACCCGCGGTGATCGGTGAACTCTTCGCCGGCGTGGTGCTCGGGCCCAGCCTGCTGGGCTGGATCGAGCCAACGCAGGCAATCCGGCTGATGGCCGGGATCGGCATTATCCTGTTGCTGTTCGAGGTGGGGCTGGAGACGGATGTCAAGCGCCTGGTACGCACCGGCCTGGAGTCCGTCGTGGTCGCAGTAGCGGGCTTCGTCGTGCCGCTGCTGCTCGGTTTCAGCCTCGCCTACTGGCTGTTCGACCTGTCTCTGCTGATCTCGCTGTTCATTGGCGGCACGCTGACGGCAACCAGTATCGGCATCACTGTGCGGGTGCTCGGTGACCTCAGGCGCCAGCATTCGAAAGAGGGACAGATCGTTCTGGGTGCGGCGGTACTGGATGACGTGCTGGGCGTGGTGCTGCTGGCACTGCTCTACGAGTTCTCCGTCGGCGGGGGCGTGAGCCTGGTGAATACCGGCAAGGTGCTGATCTTCGTAGGCGCCTTCTTTGTGCTGGCGCCGGTAGCCGCCAGGTTGATGTCCGTGGTCATCAAGCGCTTCGACGAGAGCAGTGAAATCCCCGGGCTGATCCCGACGACCATCGTTTCCCTGGTGCTGTTCTTCGCCTGGCTGGCGCATACCATAGGCGCACCGGAACTGCTGGGTGGTTTCGCGGCCGGGTTGGCGCTGTCACGGCGTTTTTTCCTGCCCCTGGGCGTTGCCCTGCATGCCGATGAGGACTTCGCGGAACGTATCGAAACGCAGATGAAACCCATTGTGCAGCTTTTTACACCGATCTTCTTCGTCATGGTGGGGCTGTCACTGAACCTGCGCGAGATCGACTGGAGTTCGGCATTTATCTGGTTATTCTCATTATCACTGCTGAGTGCCGCTGTCGCCGGGAAACTTTTCGGGGCCTTTCTGATAAAGGAGAGCTGGCCCACGCGCTGGATGATCGGCACGGCGATGATTCCGCGCGGAGAGGTGGGACTGATCTTTGCCGAACTCGGGCGGGAAAGCGGGATCTTCCACAACGAGATCTACGCCGCAATGGTCATTGTCATCGCCCTGACGACATTGTTGCCGCCGTTTGTCATGAAATGGTATTACGGGCGCAGCAACACACAGCTGTAGTCGATTGTCGCCCGGACAAACCGGGGGCATGACTATCCCGGCAAGCCGGACTCCGGTTTACCCAGGAAGAACCCCTGCGAGTAATCCACACCCAGGGCGGTTACCTTGTCCAGCACGGCCTGCGAATCGACATACTCGGCAACGGTTTCCATCCCCAGCCGGCGGGCGAAATCCACCAGCGTGCGGGTAACCAGCTCGGAGTTCCTGTCTCCGTTGATACGTTTGATAATAGAGCCGTCTATTTTCAGATAATCGGCATTGAGGTGCATGAGGTGGGTGAAGTTGGAATAGCCGGTGCCGAAATCGTCAATCGCCACGCGACAACCCAGCGCCTTGATCTCGGCAATGAAGCGGCTGACTTCTGCGTAGTTCTCTATGCCCTCGCTCTCGATCAGTTCCACCACCACGCGCTCCGCAACATCGTGTTCGTGCAGCTTGTTCTTGAAAAAGCGAACCGTTTCGTGGTTACGGATATCGTCCACGGTAAAATTGAGTGAAATACTGATCGAACGGTCACCCAGCATGCCAAGACTCTGCTCGATCATGGCGCGGGTCAGCATCGCGTACTGGCGCGTACGCCTGGCGGCCTCGAGAAAGAAAAACGGCGTAACAACGCTGCCATCCTCGTCGATCAGACGCACCAGCGCTTCATATTTATCCCGCCTGCCGCTGGCATTGTGGATAATGGGCTGAAAGAACGGCCGGATCCGGCCGGCTTCCAGGGCCGTGCTCAGTTTGTTGGCCCAGAGAATATTCTGTTTCTGGCGCTCGGCATCTTCCAGCGCATCCTCGTCGACCGCGTAGCCCTCGTTGCGATCCCTGGCCATGTGCAGGGCCTGCTCGGCGCCGGCAATCAGCGAGGTGCTTTCACGACCGCTGATGCCCGCGCTGGCGGTAAGATGTATTTCCGGCTCGCCGATTGGCAGGTGGTTATGCCTGAGCGTCTCGACGATCTTCGCCACCAGTTGCTTGAACGAGCCGAAATCCAGGGAACGATCCGCCAGCACGCCGAACTGGTCACGCCCCATGCGATACAGTCTGACCCCGTCGGGAAGCAGGTGGGCGATTTCCTGACTGACGGCAACAAGCACCGCATCACCGGTGTCCAGGCCGTAGAAAGTATTTATCGCCTTGAAGTTGTTTATATCGATGACGGCAAAGCGCGGTGCGGACATGGTGAGGGTATCCTGCAACAGGCGGGTACGATTGGGCAGCCCGGTCAGGTCGTCGGTTGTCTGTTCCCTGATGATGCGATTCTTGCGGCGGGTAATGAAAATGAAAATAGCGATGACGATTACCGTCACGGCAATAAAGATACCCAGCGCCCAGCGCACCAGCAGCGGGTGGCGCTCCAGGAACGGCCGTGGCTGGTTGATGATTTTCGCCCCGTGCAGAAAATCGGCGCCCGGCCGCACACCGAAACGCTGTAGCGCATTCCAGTCGAACACAAGTTCACCGGGGCTTTCTGTGACGGGCTCGACGAGGGAAACAGCCTCTCCATGCACAATGCGGGTCGCAAGCCGGGCTGCCGTTTCGCCCTGCAGCCGGGCCGTGGTGACATAGCCTCCGAGCACGCCGGGGAACAGATAGGCATCCTCCATAATGAGCACCATGCGGCCGGTATCGGTAATCAGCTTCATGATTTCATCGAGTTCGAGTACGCGCCCGCCAGTATCACGTACACCGCCAATCGTCGTCACGATAACCACACCCGGTCCGGCCGTGCGCAGCGCCTCCAGCAGCTCGTCCAGCGAACTTCTTCCGATACGCACGATCTCCAGCCCGGTGTAGCGATGCGAGACCTCCCTGATCCTGGCGCCGATAGCCTGGTCGGTAGGACCGCCGTCACCCAGGAATATGATGCGCTCCGTTTCCGGTCGTACCTGTTGAACGAGCCTTATACTGCGCTCCACACCCTTGCGCTCGAATACACCGGTTATGTGTTGCCGGTCCAGCGTTCTCGCGAGAGCAAGATTATTGACCCCGGAAAAAACCACGGGCGTTGCCTGAAACGACTGTACACCCGTCTCCAGCACGAAATTCATTGCGTTATCATCTGTTACATAGATGATGTCGGGCAGGTCATCGTGATGTTTGGCCTGCAGGTAAGCACGAAATGTCTGCAGATAAGCACTACTGGGCATGACCCGCTTGGTGTCGAGATACTCGACCGAGAAATTGATGTCGTACTCGGGCAGCGCCCGGGACAAGGCGCCGGTGAACCCCGCATGCTGCAGGGCAGTCCACGGGTAATCCTGATGGTAGGAGTGAATAACGACCACCTCCAGCCGCTCACGCGCCGCAGCCTCTGCAGTCAGGGCCGGCATCGCCAGCATCAGGACAAATATCACCCTTTGCATTTCTTCCCTGAACCGGAGCATGGCCGGATTGGTCCGTGAATTAATCAGTTATAACTCCCCGTCTTTATCCTTTTTTTAACAGTCTAGCACAGGCGGAAAGTACGGCAACATGTACCGCTGTGGATCTCAACCAGGACGGGGAAAGCGCGCGCCACGGAAACTGCCGGCACTGCCGCTGCATTACTACGCGAAGAAAGGTTACAGGCTGACGGATACAATGTTTCCCACGGGGAACGGGAGCACTACAGCTATTTGGCAGCCAGAACGAACCGGCCGGTGATTCAGATCACACTGTGACTTCTGCCCCGAAACGGACAACTGCCCTCCTTGCCCGGCTCTCCATA
>JBHHXO010000024.1:0-20932 GCA_046757125.1 Thiogranum sp. | reverse complement strand
GTCGCGATCCCTTATCAGGGTACGCAACTCGTCGAGAACCGGGTCAAGGTTCAGCAGGGCCACGGGGTCGCCCCGGTGGATGGCGTTGGACAGCCCTTCCAGAATCAGTTGCAGGCCGTAGGGATAACCGTCACCGGAGACCTCGCGCTGGCTGAGTTCCAACTGGTGCAACGCCGCCTCGACCCGGTCTTCGGGAATACCCTCGTCCGCCACCTTCTGCAACACGTCCAGCACCAGCGCCTCCAGCGCATCGGCGTGCTCCGGCTTGCTGCCTTCCAGGCCGCAGACAAAACTCATCTCGCGGTTGGAGGCCTCCAGACCACACAGGGGCGAGGGCGCACTGCCCAGCCCGGTGGTCTCCAGCGCCTGGCGCAATGGCGAGGCGCTGTCGTCCAGCAATACCCCTTCCAGCAATTGTGCTTCCAGTTGCTCTTTCAGGTTGATGCTCGGGCCGAGTAACCAGCCGAGGACAATATGCGTTTTGTCCGCCGACTCGTCCGCTTCATCGAAAGCATAGTATTCCTGGACGCGCACCGGCGCGTGGTAGCGCTGTTCGTCTTCTACCGCGATATACACATCCAGCCGCTCGAAACGCGCCAGCGCCTGTTCATGAATCCGTGCCTGGTGCTCGGCAGCAGGGATATCGCCATAGGTCATGAAAATCGCGTTGGACGGGTGATAGTGGGTCCTGTAGAAATCCCTGAGCTGCTGGTAACTCAGGTCGGGGATCGCTTCGGGATCACCACCGCTGTTGTAATGATAGGTCGTGGTGGGGAACAGGTATTTGCCCAGCGTATGCCACACGGTACTCACGGGGGAACTCATGGCACCTTTCATCTCGTTGAATACCACGCCCTTGAACAACAGTTCCGATTCCGGGTTGTCGGCCTCGGCAAACTCGACACGATGCCCTTCCTGGGCGAAGTCCAGTTCGTGCAGACGCGAGAAAAATACCGCGTCCAGGTACACATCCAGCAGGTTGTTGAAATCCTTTTTGCTCTGGCTGGCGAACGGGTACGCAGTCCAGTCACTACTGGTAAACGCATTCATGAAAGTGTTCAGCGAACGCCGGATCATCATGAAAAAGGGATCGCGCACCGGGTAGTGCTCGCTACCGCACAAAACCGTGTGCTCCAGGATGTGGGCTACCCCGCGCGAATCGGTAGGCACGGTACGCAGGCCTACCAGAAACACGTTCTCCGGATTAGCCGCGCTGAGATGATAGTGCGGCGTGCCGGTAACGCGGTGCCGGTACTCCTCCACGACCAGGTTAAGGGAATCGACGGGTTCGCTGCGTACCCATTCAAAGGCTTCATGACTGTCTGCCGGCGCTGAACGCGGCGCCGTATCTCCGACTACTGCACTGCTCATAATGATGCGGTTTCCTGTTGCGGAATTTTCAGGCCCGATTGTAGCGCGCCGCGAATGCCTTCCGCTACGATTGCCGTTGCACCGCGCCAGCCGCTAGAATGCCAGCCGATCACCCGGACCCTGAAACCTTATGAAATTAGTCTCTTTTAATACCAACGGCATTCGTGCCCGCCCCCACCAGCTCAAAAAACTGGTGGAAGAACACCGGCCTGACATCATCGGCATTCAGGAAACCAAGGTGCAGGACGCCGATTTCCCGGTGGGCATGATCGAGGATCTCGGCTACCAGGTCGCTTACCACGGCCAGAAAGCCCACTACGGGGTCGCCATTTTGTCGCTGCAGGCACCCCGGGAGGTCCACCGGGGCTTTCCCCATGACCCGGAAGATGCCCAGCGGCGCCTGATATCAGCGGTTTACCCACTGGCCGACGGTCGCTCGCTAACCGTTCTGAACGGCTATTTCCCGCAGGGCGAAAGCCGCGACCACCCGTTGAAATTCCCGGCAAAACACAAGTTCTACAGCGACCTGCTGGAACATCTGCAACAGCACCATGACCCCGGCCAGCCGCTGGTTGTCATGGGCGACATGAATGTGGCACCGCTGGATCTGGATATCGGCATCGGGGCCGACAATGCCAGGCGCTGGCTGAAAGGCGGTAAATGCAGCTTTCTGCCGGAAGAGCGCGAATGGTTGCAACGGCTGCAGGACTGGGGGCTGGTGGATACCTGGCGTGCCCGCCACCCGCATACTGATGATGAATTCAGCTGGTTCGACTACCGCAGCCGGGGTTTCGAGCGCGTACCCAAACGCGGCCTGCGTATCGATCTGGTGCTGGCTACGCCGCCGCTGGCTGAATTGTGCGTGGATGCCGGCATATCCTACGCCATTCGCGGCATGGAGAAGCCATCGGACCATTGCCCGATCTGGGCGGAGTTCGATATTGCCTGAGATTGGGCTCCGGCTCTTTTTCCGGTCGACCGCTAACGGTACAATCGCCGCATGATCCGCACAGCATACAGCACTCAAGCCTTCTGGAGAGGCTTTATCAGCCTGCTGATGGCCGTTATATCGTCGCTTACCCAGGCGTCCCTGGCATCGACCGGCCAGACATACGCGGACGATCCCACCGTATTCGCCGACCCGCAACCGCTGGTAGTCAAGCGGCTCGACGAGCTCGTCCGCCAGCTCGGCGACAAGGCCGAGGAGATTCGCAAGGATCCGAACATGGCCTACCGTATCAGCGACGAACTGATGGCGCCACATATTGATTTTCCGCGTATCGCCCGCCTGATCATCGGCAAGTACTGGCGTGACGCCAGCGAATCGCAACGGCGGCAACTGGTCAAGGAGATCGAGGAACTGTTGACACGCTCCTACGTTACCGCAATGGTCAGCTACGTGGACCAGATCGTGGCGCAGCAGAAAGACACCAGGTATCACCCCTCCCGCTACAAGCCCGGCGACAGAAAAACCTCGGTGCGCGCCACCATCCCGCTGGAGGGCGGACAAACCGCCGATGTTCAGTACCAGCTTTATTACAAGGACGAGTGGAAAATCTACGATATCCGCATCGAAGGTATCAGTCTTGCCATCACCTACCGCAGCAGCATGGGCGAGAGAATAAGAAAAGTCGGCATCGATGGTCTGATAGCGGAGCTTGCCGAACGCAATCGCAAGGGCGAGGTCGAACTGCCCGAGTCGATCGCGCCCGAAGAGCCGGTCGGAAATGCCCGTATCAACATCATTCAGCCCGCTGCCGCAAAATAGCCGGCCGCCGGAGTCACGCACTAAAATGGCCTGATTTATGCATTATTCCTGTCACAGGTCCCGCACAACGGGAAGGACAGGAAAACATGTATATCATCGATCTATGCCGCGACCCCTACGGAAAACTGTCGCAGAACCGCAAAACACTGCTGAAACAATTGTTGAAGCACCCCGACCAGTGCATCTGGGAACGCACCCGCGGCCTGATTATTCGTGATATTCCCATAGTGACGCTGGAAGCGGCCGTCAATGCCGTGTGTGGAAATTCTGACGCCGGGCGACCCCCGGACCCTTTCACCCTGTATCGCGCCCTGCGTTTTGCGGTTGATTACGAAGCCGTCGACACGCCATCGACGCGCGGCGGCATTTGCAGGAAATAGCCTTTCGCTTCGATCTGCTGCATCACTTCGACGACATCCGCCCGGGCCAGGGTACGCCGCTCATCCAGATCCAGCTCGATGACTTTCTCGAGCACACCGAGAATCTGCTTCAACCCGTCCGGCAGGCGGGTGAACCCATCCGCTTTTTTTACATACAGGTAGTAATCGAACTGCCGCAGACTCTTGTACACAACACAGCGCATCAGGACACCGGGCGCAGCACGAAATCAACCACCGTCTCCCGCACGGCACAGGGTCCGTTGCATGGCAGCATCGCGCTGTCCCGGCAGTGAACGGTATCATTCATGACATGATTATCGGGTATATCCCGGGGCAGGTGAAACCCCGTCATGCCAGCAACCCGGACAGGTAATCCGCCGCCTGGCCGATACCGGTAGCAGCGGGAGATTCTACCGTCGCCGCTCGCGCCTGCTCGACCAGTGCCTTCAGTTCGCCTGTCACCAGCAGCCGGGGCTCGAGCTCGATGGCGGCTCCGTGCGCATCCAGCCAGTGCAACAACGACTGTTCCTCGGGCCAGTCGGGGCGTGGAATATACAGTAGCGGTGTTCCGTTCAGGACACACTCGGCCACGGTGCCATAGCCGCACTTGCCCAGCACTGCATCACAGGAACGCACCAGGTCGGGAAAATCGAGCCCGGTATGTTCGAACGGGCTGACATCGGGATGGTATACCTGCCAGCATTCGCTGACCAGCCAGTGAACAGCCTGGCCCTGCGGCCAGTCTTCCATCGCGAACCGGGTTGCAACACCGCCCGGCGCCACCAGCACCAGTGCACACTCCGGATGCAGGCCCAGTTCGCGGATGAGCTCATCACGCAGCTGACGCCCTTGCACCGCGATGGGCCCGACGGGCAGACGGTTATCGAGGAACTGCATCGGCATCGATGGTTCCGGACACAGAAAGGCATGCGCACCCCGGTAGGCCGACTCCATCTGCGCCAGCACCCGGGGCGCTTCCTCACGATGCCGGAAATAGTGGCGGTAGACGTCCGCCCAGTTAAGGGAGCAAAGCGCCACTGCCGGGATTCCGGCCCGGGTTGCCGCGGCCAGGGTCAGATAGGGCACATCGGCCAGTACCAGGTCGGGCGCAAGCGCCTCGAGCTGCCGGGCTTCCTCGTCGACCCGTTGCTGCCAGTCTGCGTGCAGCCCGGCGTAGGCTGCAGCGCTGGCGTCCAGGTCGATCGCCAGCGCGGAATGCATCACCAGGCCGAAGTCGGGCGCGCGCTTGATTTGCCGGAACCTGCCCCTGATACGTTCCTTCAGGAACGACCCGGGCAGGCTGCTCAGCAAGGTCACCTGCAGCGCGGGAAAACGCTCCTGCAACGCATTGACCAGGGGCGCCGCCTGCGCGGCGTGACCGAACCCGTGCGCTGTAATCGCGACCAGAAGATGCACGTGACGCAGCTCTAGAGCAGGCCGGCAGCCTGTTGGTCCGCATGGTACGACGAGCGCACCATCGGCCCGCTGGCGACCTGGCTGAAGCCAAGCTTCTCACCGGTTTCACGCAAGGCCTCGAACTCGTCCGGGTGTACGAAGCGGTCCACCGGCAGGTGGTGTTTGCCGGGTTGCAGGTACTGCCCGAGGGTCAGCATATCCACGTCATGGTCGCGCAAATCCTGCATGACCCGTTCGACTTCCTGCAGCGTTTCACCCAGCCCCAGCATCAGACCCGATTTTGTCGGCAGGTCCGGGTACATCTGCCCGAATTTTTTCAGCAGCTCCAGCGACCACCGGTAATCCGAACCCGGACGCGCCTTCCGGTACAGGCGCGGCACGGTTTCCAGATTATGGTTGAACACATCCGGTGGCCCCCGGTGCAGAATCTCCAGGGCGCGATCCATGCGACCGCGGAAATCCGGCACCAGTATTTCTATCCGTGTCTGCGGGTTGACGCTGCGCACAGCCTCTATACAGGCCACGAAGTGCCCCGCCCCGCCATCCCGGAGATCGTCCCTGTCGACCGAGGTCACTACCACGTAACGCAAATTCATTGCCTTGACGGTCTGTGCAAGGTTGTACGGCTCGTCGCTGTCCAGCGGATCGGGACGACCATGCGCCACGTCACAGAAGGGGCAGCGACGCGTGCAGATATCCCCCATGATCATGAAGGTCGCCGTGCCGTGCGTAAAACACTCCCCCAGGTTCGGACAGGAGGCTTCTTCACATACCGTGTGCAGGCTGTTCTCGCGTAATACGCTCTTCAGCCGCCGGACCTCCGCACCGGCCGTCGACTTCGCGCGAATCCAGGCAGGCTTGCGCAGCGGTTTGCCGGCAGGCTCTATCTTGACGGGGATGCGCGCTGTTTTGGCGGCACCGCGCTGGTATTTTTCGTTTCTCTCGGACATTCGGGTTACGGCCTTTTTAAACCGGATCGATCAGGACTTCCGTGGATGCGTAGTGTATCGCAACTGCGCGGCAAGGTACGGCAACCAGTCCTGCCCGACCTCTTCCACCGACAGCGTAATACCCAGATCGACAAGCCGGGTTACCGGCATACCCCGGTAGCCACAGGGGTTAATGCGCGCAAACGGCTCCAGGTCCATGTCCACGTTGAAGGCGAGGCCGTGATAACTGCAACCACGCTTGACGCGCAACCCCAGCGCGGCGATCTTGGCGCCGTCCACGTAAACGCCCGGGGCATCGCGCCGCGCCTCTGCCGTTACACCCTGCGCTGCCAGCCACTCGATCACGGACTGTTCCAGCGCATCAACCAGTCGCCTGATGCCGATACCCAGCCGGCCCAGATCCAGCAGAACATAGGCCACCAGTTGTCCGGGTCCGTGGTAGGTCACCTGCCCGCCCCGGTCAACAGCCACCACGGGAATGTCGCCGGGAGCCAGCAGGTGCTCCGGCCTGCCGTTCATACCCTGCGTAAACACCGGCGGATGCTCGAGCAGCCAGAGTTCGTCTTCTGTGTCGGCATCACGCTGCAGTGTAAATGCCTGCATCTCCTGCCACACGGAGCGATACCCGGAAACACCGAGGTGCCGGATGTGAAGTACGGGGGAATGCGCGCCTGTATCAGCCACGACCATCGTCAGAGAACCACCAGGAGTTCTTCGCAGGCGCTCAGCTCCCGGTACAGCTCGTCGAGCTGCTCCTGGCTGGTAACACGCAGGTCAAAGGTGACGGATATATAACCGCCTTTACGGCTGGCCACACGGCGCATCCCGGCAGGATCGAAATCGGGCAGGTGGTTGCGCACAATAGCCAGCGCTTTTGCCTCAAACCCGGAATCGCTGCGCCCCATGGCCTTGACGGGAAAGTCACAGGGAAACTCCAGCAGCGTGTCACGTTCTCTCATACACCTATGATAGGGTAATCCCTCCCGGATTACCCCTGATGACTGAGCGGGAAATAGAAGCGCTCAGGGCAGCGGCGTTTCCGGCTGCGGCGCCCGCACCTTGATAGCCGCGCTCTGGGTACACCCGGCCTGCGTCATCACGTAGGGCACCGGATACTCGGAGAGATACTCCTCCGGCAGCGCCATCAGCTGTTCCTTGAAAGCATCCGGCGCAAACAGCATCGGGATAATGTTGTTGTAGTATGCCGCCTTGCCGGTCAGGGACAGCTCATCGCCAGCGCGTTGCAGGTAGCCGATCTCCATCAGCGCACCGATCAGGTCACCGAAAACATAGTCCAGATCCACGCCATACTTGCGCTGGATCGCGCCCACATCCACCTGGGTGAAGCGCAGCCTGCTGGCGACCTCCCGGATCAACTCAAGCTCCGGCGTCAGGACATCGATAGTCGCCAGCGGCAGTTTGCCGGCATCGAGCAACTGGTAATAGGGCTTGACCGCGCCTACGTTCTGGTACGGCGTCGCAGGCGCATAGCCCTGTGATGCCAGGCCCAGCGCAACCAGCGGCAGGTTGTCCCAGCGCCGCACCTGGTGCCGGTAGGATGCCTTGCCGGGAATGACAAACACGTTCTGCAACACCGGCTCATAGCCGAGCCCGCCGAGAATATCCGCCGCTTCCGCAAACATGCGTATCTTGTTTTCATACTGCTCATCCAGCGGCGGACCGAACAGGGATTTCCCGGAGCGACTGCGCTGGGAATCAAGCGCATATATCGACAGGCTCGGTACACCCAGGGTGTGGAACCGTTCCAGCGTACTGCGCAGGGCGTGTCCCGGCTCCCCTTCAAATCCGTACATGGTATCTACGTTGATGTTAGGTATTTCTTCCAGCGCACCCTGCAATTCGCGCTCGGCCCCGGCGACGGAATAGTGCCGGTTCATGGTTGACAGCAACGCCTCGTCCAGCGTCTGTATCCCGTAGCTGAGCCTGTTGACACCCAGCTTTCCAAGCAAGCGCGCCTTGCTGCGCGGCAGCGTGCCCGGCGCAGCCTCCATACTGATTTCCACGTCTTCGGTGCAATGGAAATTACTGTGAATGGCTTCCATCAGCCTGACCAGAAGATCCTCGTCCAGGTAGGTCGGTGTACCGCCACCGACATAGACGGATTCGCACCACTGTCCCTGCACGGCCGGCGCGTAGAGCTCCATCTCCCTGACAAGGTAATCGATGTACTGACCGGACTGTTCTATACCACGCCCCGGCAACACCGGGTAATAACAGAAACTGCACAGTGTTTTACAAAACGGGATATGAAGGTAAAGGCTGTATTTTCCGGGTTCTACAGAGGGTCTGGAAAACAGTTCCGCGGCCGTTTCGGGTGGTTCGTGCTTGTTGAGCAGGGGTGGAGGGAAGGCCCAGTCGAAGCAGGGGAAAAAATCGTTCTGGACCTGCAGCACCCTGCCCAGATGATCGACCAGCGCATCCGGCTCCAGCGGTTTCAGTTTCCCTGCCGGCGCCCCCACCAGCCCCGGCACCTGCAGCAAACGGGAGCGTTTGTTAAAACTTCCACTGTACTGTTTCATGGCATCTCCTTGTAGCGTGTATTAAAGGTACGCACCCTGTACCGACAATCCATCCATGAAACTACCCTTGCCTTTTATCGTTTCTGTTTTGTGCAATATCCTGTAATTCAGATCAACCCGACTGTTCCGGTTCCGGCAACTCCGGAAATATTTTTCTTATGCGCCGGCGCAATTCCGGCACCAGGTCCTGCTCGAACCATGGATTACGTTCAAGCCACCGCAGGTTGCGTGGCGAAGGATGTGGTGTCGGAATACAGGCGGGTGCAAACTCCCGCCAGCGCTGAACTGTTTCCGTTACTGACTTCCCTGCCTCCGGAATATGGTACTGCTGTGCATACTGCCCGATTAGCAGTGTCAGTTCAATATCAGGCAAACAGGCCAGCAAGCTCTCCCGCCACTGCCGCGCGCACTCCGGGCGTGGCGGCAAATCACCGGAGCGCCCCTTGCCCGGGTAACAGAACCCCATGGGGATAATTGCAACCCGGCTTTCATCGTAAAAAAATTCCCGGTCCACCTGCAGCCAGTTGCGCAAGCGGTCGCCACTGGGATCATTCCAGGGTATACCGGTTTCATGAACCCGCGTGCCCGGCGCCTGGCCGACAACGAGCAGGCGGGCCGACGCCCTGGCTCTCAGCACCGGCCTTGGTGCAAACGGCAACACACTCTCACATACCCGGCAGGCACGCACTTCTTCCAGCAATCGTTGTAAGCGGCGTTCCTGCTTGCTGTCCTTTTCCATCAGGGCAGGTACTGATCAGTGCCAGCGCCCTAGCGGCGCGTACCGGGCACACCTGTCTCGCCCGGTAAAAATGTCTCCAGCCATTGCAAGGCATCCTTCTCGTCGTTGAACACCCGTGTGGGATAGGGGGGCTTGTGAAATTTCATGAACAGATCGGCCATGGCGCGGGTAAAGAAGGACTTGACGATGATCGCCATGCAGGTGGCCAACTCGACTGCCTGCTCCGTCGACGCAAACTGCTGGGCTTCATACTCCGCTGCAGCCACTGACTCCGCGTAAACCAGAACCGGCCGCTTGTCCGTCGTAATCTGACGATGCTGCCGGTTTATCTCCTGCATCACCTGCAACGTCAAATTAAAGTTCTGCGGATACCGGATACGAACAATACCATCGCCCCCCAGCCAGACCCGCGCTTCGGCATCCGTCATGCAACGTCCCCACCCCGTTCTCACCGGAGCCCTCCGGCGATATGGTTTTTAGTTTGACACCAATGTACCAGTCACTCCATTTCCTTTCCAGTCATTATTCCGGCTATATACTGTATGGAAATACAGCGTGCAGCCGGAATCTCCACAACCCGCATATTGCCAGGGGCTGGCAGCCTGCTAAGCAACCAGCTGGTTAAGATTAAAGATCGGCAACAGAATCGCCAGCACGATAATCAGCACCACAGCGCCCATTACCAGGATCAATATCGGTTCGAACAGGCCCATGACAGCGGAAATCAGGGTTTCGATTTCACGCTCCTGGTTGGTTGCCGCGCGCTCCAGCATCTCTTCCAGCTTGCCACTGGCCTCACCACTGGCAATCAGGTGCACCATCATGGGCGGGAAATAACCGCTCTTCTCCAGCGCCGCGTAAATACTCGCACCTTCGCGCACCTTGCGCGTCGCCTCCTCCACTGATTCCCGCATTGGCAGGTTCGACATGACTTCCGACGCAATACGCAACCCGTCCAGTACCGGCACACCACTGGCCGTGACAATACTGAAGGTGCGCGCAAAACGCCCGGCGTTGACGCCGCGTTCCAGGCGGCCGATCAGCGGCAGGCGCAACAATATCTCGTGAAAGCGGCGCTTCGGACCCTCCTTTTTCAGCAACCAGGCCAGGCCACCCCCCGCCAGCGCCAGCAGAACCAGCATCAATAACCCGTAACTGCGCAGAAAATCGCTCATCGCGATCAGTGTGCGGGTCAAACCTGGCAGTTCCTGGCCGATGTTATCGAACACCTGGACCACCTGCGGCACGACAAAGGTCATCAGCCCGATGACAACCCCTACCGCGACCAGTGTAAGCAACGCGGGATAAAACAGCGCCAGCTGGATCTTGGACTGCATTTGCTGGCGGTTTTCCGTGTAGTCGGCCAGGCGTTCCAGTACCACCTCGAGGTGACCGGACTACTCGCCTGCCGATACCGTGGTGCGGTATATCTCGGGAAACACGTGCGTGAAATCACCCAGCCCGGTCGCCAGCGCATGCCCTTCCATCACGCGCGAACGCACCGCCAGCAACATGCTTTGCAACCGGGCTTTCTCGGTTTGCTGCGCCGCAGCCTGCAGGGTCTCTTCGAGTGGCAGGCCGGCGCGCACCAGCGTGGCGAGCTGACGGGTTATCAGCGCAAGGTCGGTGGCACTGATGCCACGACGAATTTTGACTTTATTCTCACCGGGCTGGCTGGCGCGTTCACTGGATTCACAGACATCCAGCGGCATCCAGCCCTGGTCGCGCAACTGCTGGCGAACCTGGCGCGCGGTGTCGCCTTCCAGCACACCTTTCTTTTCCTTGCCGCTGTCATCCAGCGCGACGTATTCGAAAGCGCCCATGATAATCCGTAGTGTCAGCCTTCGCGGCTTACCCGCAGCACTTCTTCAACCGTGGTTTCACCTGCCAGCACGCGCCGCCAGCCATCCTGGCGCATACCGGGTGAATGCTGACGCGCATAGGCCTCGAGTGCATGCTCGCTGTCGCCGTCGTGTATTCTTGCCCGCATTTCGTCATCCACCACAACCAGTTCGTAGATACCGGTTCGCCCCCTGTAACCGAGCTGGTTGCATTCCGCGCAGCCCGCTGCGTGGTACAGGGTAGGCGGATTGGCAGCATCGACACCCAGCACCTCACAGTCGGCTGGCGAAGCGGGATAGGGATTTTTGCAATTGTCGCACAGTACGCGCACCAGGCGCTGCGCAAGCACACCGATCAGGCTGGAAGACAACAGGAACGGTTCCACGCCCATGTCCCGCAACCGGGTTACCGCGCCCACCGCGCTGTTGGTATGCAGGGTGGAAAATACCAGGTGCCCGGTAAGACTGGCCTGCACGGCGATTTCCGCCGTTTCCAGGTCACGAATCTCACCCACCATGACCACGTCCGGGTCCTGGCGCAGGATCGCGCGCAGGCCGCGCGCAAAGCTCATTTCGACCTTGGTGTTTACCTGGGTCTGGCCGATGCCGTCCAGGTAATACTCGATAGGATCCTCGACGGTCATGATATTACGGCGCTTGTTGTTGAGGCGTTCCAGTGCCGCGTACAGGGTGGTGGTTTTTCCCGAACCGGTCGGGCCGGTGACCAGCACGATACCGTGCGGCTTGCGGATCAGTTCGTCTATACGATCGCGGGTTTCGCCCGCCATGCCCAGATGCTCGAGGTCCAGCCGCCCGGCCTGCTTGTCCAGCAGACGCAATACCACGCGTTCGCCGTGACCGGAAGGCAGGGTGGATACACGCACGTCGACAGCGCGCCCGGCCACGCGCAGGGAAATACGGCCATCCTGCGGCAGGCGTTTTTCGGCGATATCGAGCCTGGCCATGACCTTGATGCGCGACACCAGTATCGGCGCCAGCACGCGTTGTGGCTGTAATACCTCGCGCAGGACACCGTCAACCCGAAACCGCACCACCAGCCGGTTTTCAAAAGGCTCGATATGAATATCCGAGGCGTTTTCCTTTACCGCCTCGGTCAGCAGGGCGTTGATGAGACGAATAATGGGCGCGTCGTCTTCGCTCTCCAGCAGGTCTTCGGTTTCAGGCAACGCCTGGGCGATCTGGAACAGGTCCATGTCATCACCGAGACCCTCCATCATCTGCATGGCTTCATTGGAACCCTGCTCGTAGGTAGTCGCGAGCAGGGCATCGAACTGTTCTTCGTCAACCTGCCGCAAGCTGAGCGGACAATCCAGGAAACGGCGTAACTCGACCAGGGCCAGCGGGTCGGCGGCGGCTGTCAGCGCAATATCGGCACGGCCTTCGCCAAAATCCGATACCAGCATCCGGTGCCGTTTGGCAAACATGAATGAAGGGCGCCGGTCGCTTGCTTCCGCCGGTTCAGCCTCGGACTCCCGTACAATATTATCCGCTTCACTACTGCTCATCGGCATCGATACCGGTCGCCTGCCCTGCAGGGGGAACTGCAGGAGACAACTCGAACGGCGGCGGCAACTCAAGCAATTCCCTTGTGGTAGGTATAAGGGGCGCACCTTTGCCTGACATCAGGGGCACACCCTCGTTGTCTTTTTCAAGCTGCATGGCACGGATATAGTTGTACTTCGCACCCGTGTACCTGTCAGCCGTGTCGTTGTCCCGCAATATGGTCGGATGCAGGAACACCATCAAATTGACCTTGTCGCGGTTCACACTCTTGGAACGGAACAATGCGCCCAGGAAGGGGATATCGCCCAGCAAGGGCACCTTCTGTTCACTCTCGCGCACCCGGTCCTCGATCAGCCCGCCCAGCACCACCAGGTGGTTGTTATCCACCAGCACGTTGGTCTTGATGTTGCGCTTGTTGGTAATCAGGTCAACCGCCTGGGCATCGTTGGAAATGGTGGATACCTCCTGGGTGATTTCCATGACGATGGAGTTACCTTCGTTGATCTGCGGCTTCACCTTGAGTGTAATACCCACGTCTTCGCGCTGGACCGTCTGGAAAGGATTGACGGAACCTGCCGCCGCGCCGGTATTGGTAAAGGAACCGGTTACAAACGGCACATTCTGGCCAACGATAATCTCGGCTTCCTCGTTATCCAGCGTCACCAGCGAGGGCGTGGACAGGATATTCACGTCGGAATCGCCGGCCAGCGCATTGACAACCGCGGCAAAGTTCACACCGTTACCGCCGATCTTGCCAACACCGAAAGACAGGCCTGGCGTCAGTCCAACCAGCTGCTGGTCTATAACACCCTGTGCAATCTCGGTAAGGCTGTTGCCTGTGTTGGTGAAATTGGTCCCGCCGATCGGGGCGGTATTGCCGTTCAGGTCGAAGACCGCCCACTGGATACCCAGGTCTCGCGCCCGATTCTCGCCGATTTCAGCAATGATGGCATCCACCAGCACCTGCGCGCGGCGGATATCGAGCTGCCGGATCACCGCCTCCAGCGAGCGCATCAACGCCGGCGGGGCCGTTATGACCAGGGCATTGGTGGATTCGTCTGCCTGGATATCCAGGCGCTTGTCTATACTTCTGCTGGCTGCCGCTGCCGCGCCTTTCTTGGTTTCCTCACCCCGGGTTTTCCCGACCCCGCGCAGTACCTCGACCAGGTCGGCCGCCTTGGCGTACTTGAGATAGATCACCTTGGTATTGCCGCCACGCTCAAGCGGTGTATCCAGGTGCGAGATTATGGCGCGCAGACGCAAGCGGTTCGAACTGTCGCCGCCGAGCAACACGCTGTTGGTGCGTTCGTCCGCCACCATCGCCTGTGACTGGAGAGCCGCCCCTTTTGCCTGTGCCGGTTGAGCCCGGCCGATAGCATTCAGAATACGCACGACTTCCGCTGCCGATGCATACTCCAGGCGGATGACCTCGATCTCGCTGTCACTGACCTTGTCGATGCGGCGAATAATATTCACCAGCCGCGAAACGTTCTCGGCACGATCCGACATGATCAGCACATTGGTTGCCGGGTATGCGGCAAGATGACCCTGCTGCGGAACCAGCGGCCGCAGAATGGGCACCAGCTGGGCGGCCGCCACGTTGTCGACCTGCACGACACGCGTAACCATTTCATCGCCGTGCCCCGGCGCTTCATCGCCAACGCTGGGAATGGAATCCTGCTTGGCGCTGACGTCAGGCAGAATCTTGATAACAGGTCCGCTGGGAACCGCGGCAAAACCGTGCACCTTCAGGATAGACAGAAAGACCTGGTAGACCTCTTCACTGTCCATGGCGCGCGAGGAAATGACCGTCACCTTGCCCTTGACGCGCGGATCGACAATAAAGTTCTTGCCCGTCACTTCGGCAACCGTGCCGATGAGGGCGTTGATATCCGCATCCTTCAGATTCAGGGTAATGGTTTGCGCGAACAGCGGGCCCACCCAGACCAGACAGAGCACCCAAATGCCGTGCAGCCAGTGCTTTTGTTTAGTAATCCGGGATACCACGTCAATCTACTCCTGCTCTACTGACCGGATGATGGCAACGTCAGGCTCAGCGACATCTCCTGACCGCCCCTCAACAGGGTGACGCCGACGCTGTCACCCTCACCCAGCGCCTGCATGGCTTTAATCCCCTTGGCGGGCGAATCGATCTGCACCCCGTTGATACTCGTAACGACGTCCCCGGATCGCAGCCCGAGCTCCTTCATCGGAGCAGGATCCTTACCCGGCTGCAGGCGAAAACCGATAAACTTTCCGTTCTTGCGTTCCGGCGTCGCCCGTACATAGTTCATCAGCGAGGCCGGGTTCTTTTTGATCTCGCTCCGGTACCGGCTGAACGCCGCCGCATTGCCCGAAGACGTGCTGCGACCTGTACTGCGAGTACTAACCCTGCCTGAGCCCAGGTTCATGGTTTTCTTTGGTAGACGCAGCGTCTCAAACCGGCCGTTGCGCTCCAGAATTATCCGGTCCGGATAAATCTCTGCAAGCTTCGCACCACCCGGCAACGGATCACCGGGCGCATAACTGTCTTCCTTGCCCCTGGGGTCGGCAATGATCGCACGCGCGCCGCTCGCGCTGCTGTTGTCATCCGCAAACACACCCCGCAACGTCAGCTTCAGGCGGGTTTCCGGCGCATCGACGGCGGGCTTCTTTACCGGCTTTTCCTTGCCGGCCTCACCGAACAGGTGCCAGCCGGCGATCTGTCGCTCGTCAACACGCGGCGGCTTTGCCACCTGCACGGGCGCCACGACAACAGGCTGTTGTTCACTCGTACCGTCGCCGGGTAGCAACATCCAGCTCAGCCCTGCCAGCAACCACGCCAGCCAGACCACCAGCACGCCGTTTACCACTTTGACGAGCTGACCCGTCTGCAGCGGACGAAACCGGTTCAGAAGGGCAGAATGTGGCAAGGCAAGACTGACCATGGAGTATGAAATTCGCTATATCGCTGAATAAGTAACCGCGGCCGGCTGGCAAATAACTTAAATGCCTGACACTAATCCGTTATTTTATCGATGGTTCTTATTGTAGCCCAATTTGATCACAGTATCCCCCACACCTTCGGCAATATGAAGCCTGGCCTGTATTTACGGCCCGTCAGGCGCCGGATTTCCGTCGCCGGGGAGGCCTTCCCGAAGCCCCGCGCCCCCCGCTACGCTTTTTCGCCGCAAATTTTCTTTTCGGCCTGGCCACCGGCGGCGCCGGATCCACCATCAAACCCTCTTCGATATGCTCGACCGGGATGGATTCACCAATATATTCCTCGATTTCAGGCAGTGAGTACACGAAGCGCTCACAGGCAAAACTGATGGCATCCCCATCCGAACCCAGGCGCGCCGTACGTCCGATGCGGTGCACGTAATCCTCGGCATCCTGGGGCAGGTCATAGTTGAAAACGTGACTGACATCGGGGATATGCAGCCCGCGCGCGGCAACATCCGTAGCCACCAGAATATCCAGCTCACCGGCCTGAAATTTCGCCAGCAGCGACTGGCGTTTCTTCTGCGGCACATCACCCGACAGGATCGCGGATTTAAACCCGTTACCCTCCAGGTAACTCCACACCTTTTCCCCGTCGCGCTTGGTATTGACGAACACGATGCTGCGATGCGCACCCATGCGGCGCATCAGACCCAGCAACAGGGGAATCTTGTCTTCGTTGGCAGTGTGGTACAGCACCTGCCGCACATGCTGCGCCGTTACCTGCTCTGATTCGACCTGCACCGACTCCGGGTGATTCATGTGTTCGTAGGCCAGCTCGCTGACCCGGAACGACAGGGTTGCTGAAAACAGCAAACCGAGGCGCTTTTCCGGTGGCGGGCAGCGACGCAACAAAAAACGCACGTCCTTGATAAAGCCCAGATCGAACATCCGGTCCGCCTCATCCAGCACCACGACCTGCGCCTTGCGCAGGTCAAACACGTGTTGCTTGAAATAATCGATAATGCGCCCGGGCGTACCGATCAACACATCGACCCCGTCACTCAGCCGCTTGCGTTGCAGATCATAATCAGTGCCGCCATAGGCCAGACCCAGGCTGAGCCCGGTATGCTGCCCCAGGGTTATGGCATCCTTGTGAATCTGTATCGCAAGCTCCCGCGTGGGTGCGAGTATCAGCGCCCTGACCTGGTTGGGTTTGCGAGGCTCTTCTACCGGGTTGCGCAACAGGTGATTGAAGGTTGCGATCAAAAAGGCAGCTGTTTTACCGGTACCGGTCTGCGCCTGTCCGGCGACATCCTTACCCTCGAGGGTAAGCGGCAAGGTTTTCTCCTGGATCGGGGTACAGGAAATAAAACCAGACTCCTCAATACCTTGCATCAGATTTTCAGGTAAATCAAAGCTGCTGAACGTACAATTACTCAAGTGCTCTTGTGTCATGGTTGCGAAGCATAACGAATTTATTCAACATATTCTCAGCTTTAGACTTGCAATCTTTGGCTTTTTGGGCTGAAATTGTCCTCGCTGCATTGCAAGCACACCGGTTTTGGCAACTTTCAACTGTTTTAAAGTGCAGGCAAATAAGCAGCGCAGTCCGAGAAGGCCCGCGTTTCAATATCAACACTCCCGTTTCGATTCAACACACATAAAGTAGATGGTCAGGAGCCGCATAGCGTGAGCGATAGCATCGTTTTTTTAACCGACGAATCTTTTCAAAATGAAGTTATTGAATCCACCGAGCCGGTACTGGTGGATTACTGGGCCGAGTGGTGTGGTCCCTGCAAAATGATTGCCCCCATCCTGACCGAGATCGCAAGCGAGTACCAGGGCAAGATCAAGGTAGCCAAACTGAACATCGACGAGAATCCGCAGACGCCGCCCAAATACGGCATTCGCGGCATTCCCACACTGATGCTGTTCAAGGACGGCAATGTTGAGGCAACCAAGGTCGGCGCATTGTCCAAATCCCAGCTGACAGCATTTATTGACACGAACCTGTGAACGATGCCAGTTAAGATGACCGGGTTCACCTGCGGAGGAACCGGCGCGAGTAAATCGACACACTGACCAAGTCCGCGTTGTTGCAACAACAGCGCGCCCACAAGCACCACTGCCGACCATTCCAGTGGCGCATCCGAATACAAACCTCAAATGACCAATAAACTACTATGAACCTGACTGAACTGAAGCAAAAACCTGCCACCGAGCTGATCACCATTGCGCAAGGCATGGGCATCGAAGGCTCGCGCTCCCGCAAACAGGATGTGATTTTCTCCATCCTCAAGTCCCACGCCAAGAGCGGCGAGGATATTTTCGGCGACGGCGTACTGGAAATACTGCAGGACGGCTTCGGCTTCCTGCGTTCGGCCGACAGCTCCTACCTGGCCGGCCCGGACGATATCTATGTCTCACCCAGCCAGATCCGGCGCTTCGGCCTGCGCACCGGCGACACGGTATCCGGGAAAATACGCCCGCCCAAAGAGGGCGAACGCTATTTCGCGCTGCTGAAAGTCAGCGAAATCAATTTCGACAAGCCCGAAAACGCCAAGGGCAAGGTACTGTTTGAAAACCTGACTCCGCTGCACCCGGATGAACGTCTCAAGCTGGAACTCGGGAACGGCAGCACCGAGGATATTACCGCACGCGTCATCGACCTGGCCTCACCGATCGGCAAGGGGCAGCGTGGACTGATCGTATCGCCACCCAAGGCCGGTAAAACCATGCTGCTGCAGAATGTGGCGCAGTCGATTACCGCCAATCATCCCGAGTGTTACCTGATCGTCCTGCTCATCGATGAGCGGCCGGAAGAAGTAACCGAGATGGCCCGCTCGGTACGCGGCGAAGTGGTTTCCTCGACCTTCGACGAACCGGCCAGCCGACACGTACAGGTTGCCGAAATGGTCATCGAGAAAGCCAAGCGACTGGTGGAGCACAAACACGACGTGGTCATCCTGCTGGATTCCATCACCCGCCTGGCGCGCGCCTACAACACAGTGATCCCGTCCTCGGGCAAGGTGCTCACCGGCGGTGTCGACGCCAACGCACTGCACCGCCCCAAGCGTTTTTTCGGTGCCGCGCGCAACATCGAGGAAGGCGGCTCGCTCACCATCATCGCCACCGCACTGGTGGAAACCGGCTCGCGCATGGATGACGTCATCTACGAGGAATTCAAGGGAACCGGCAACATGGAAATCCACCTGGACCGCAAGGTTGCCGAGAAACGCGTCTACCCGTCCATCAGCATCAACCGCTCCGGCACACGCCGTGAGGAATTGCTCACCAAGCCGGACGAGCTGCAGAAAATATGGGTGCTGCGCAAACTGCTGCACCCGATGGAGGACCTGGCGGCGATGGAGTTCCTGCTCGACAGGCTCAAGGCTGTCAAGACCAACGACGAGTTCTTTGATTCGATGAAACGCTAGACCATTCGCGGGCAAGCCCGTTCCTACAGCCCGGCATTCCGGTGACGCTCTTTCAAGCGCACATAATGTTCGGCCGAGTACTTCAGGAACCGCTTTTCTTTCGCAGTCAGTTCGCGCACCCGTTTGGCCGGCGCACCGACGTACAGGTACCCGCCCTCCAGCTCCTTGTTGGGCGGAACCAGCGCGCCGGCGCCGACAATCGCACCGCTGCGCACCACGGCGCCATCCAGAACAACAGCCCCCATGCCGATCAGGCAGCCATCCTCAATCGTGCAGGCGTGCAGCACGGCCTTGTGCCCCACGGTCACCTCGTCACCGATACACAGCGGCATGCCACCCTCGGCAAATTCACTGTCGTGTGTAACGTGCAGAACACTGCCATCCTGAATATTGGTACGCGCACCGATTTCGATACGGTTCACATCACCGCGCACCACGCTCATCGGCCAGATGGAGCTGTCCGCACCGATTTTCACCGCGCCCGAAACCAGCGCCTGTTCGTCCACATACACCGTTGGATGCAGGTCGGGCTGTATACCTTCGAAACTGCGAACGCTCATCTGCGCTAGACCAGGTACGCCGTGCCCGTCATGATTTTCGATGTCAGCGCCATCAGTTTCCTGACAGGCAGGGGAAGATCGGCACCGCCCGCCAGTTTCGCGGCAGCACCGTGCTGTGCTTCATCCAGCTTCATCTGTTCCAGGATGGCGCGGCTTTTCACGTCCTTTTCCGAAATCTGTTCGAGGTGCTCGTCGAGGTGATCGATCACCTGTTTCTCGGTTTCGACCACAAAGCCGAGGCTCCACTTGTCACCGACAAGGCCGGCGCCGGCACCGATGGCAAACGAACCCAGGTACCAGACCGGGTTCAGCAGGCTGAGGCGCCCGCCGAGCTCCCTGACACGCTGTTCACACCATTCGAGGTGGTCATTTTCCTCTGCTGCCGCACGCTCCATACGCTCACGCACACCAGCCAGCCGCGCGGTCAGCGCCTGCCCCTGGTACAGCGCCTGCGCCGCCACCTCGCCACAGTGATTCACCCGCATCAGTCGTATCGACAGGTCTTTTTCCGATTCGCTGAGCTCCGCATCGTCGGCACGGTCCTGCGCCGGGCTGGAGCGTTCTGTGACCAGCGGTTTACCCGCCAGGGTACGCAACGCCTGGTCGACATTAATGACCAGGCGATCCAGCGGACTGTAGCGACGTGTTTCCATGTTCCGAGTTTCCCCCCAAATCATCGTTTCGGCAAGTTACGGCCGGAAAATATTTCCATAATCTCGTGTTCGACCTGGCGGCTGATTTTCCGTTTTTCCACGTCGCTCAACACCTTCTCACCGCCACCGAACATGTAATCGTCCAGCGCCAGATCCTTGAGCCGCATCTTGGTATGGAAAATATTTTCCTGGTACACGTTGACGTCGACCATCTGGTAACGCTCGCGCGTATCGCGCGACAGGAAATTCTGGATCGAGTTTATCTTGTGATCAATAAAATGCTTCTTGCCGCGCACATCGCGGGTAAAACCACGCACCCGGTAGTCCATGATCACAATATCGGACTCGAAACTGTGGATAAGGTAGTTCAGAGCCTTCAATGGCGATACCCTGCCGCAGGTCGATACGTCGATATCGACACGGAAGGTACTGATGCCGTTGTCAGGATGACTCTCCGGATAGGTATGCACAGTCACGTGACTCTTGTCCAGGTGTCCCACGACCACTTCCGGTAACGGGCCGGGGCTCGCTGTATTGAGCATACCGGACGGCGCGATTTCTTCCTCGGCGATCAGCATGGTGACGCTTGCGCCCAGCGGTTCGTAATCCTGACGTGCAATATTGAGAATCGTGGCGTCGATGATATTGCAGACATCGGTCAGGATCTGGGTCAGGCGTTCGGCGTTGTAGACCTCGTCGATATACTCGATATATTCGCGCTTGTGTGCGGGCGTATCGGCGTAACAGATATCGTAGATATTGAAGCTCAGGGTCTTGGTCAGGTTATTGAACCCTTCCAGCCTGATATTTTTCATGGCAGATTTCACC
>JBHHXO010000023.1:0-21419 GCA_046757125.1 Thiogranum sp. | reverse complement strand
AGAAGCCTTCAGGAACTTACGCGGGTCGAAGTTTGACGGATCGTCATGCAGGAACTTGCGAACCGCACCGGTAGAAGCCATACGCAGGTCGGTATCGATGTTCACTTTACGAACGCCGGACTTGATACCTTCAACGATCTCTTCAACAGGAACACCATAAGTTTCGCCCATATCTCCACCATATTCATTGATGGTAGCCAGCCAGTCCTGAGGAACGGATGAGGAACCATGCATCACCAGATGAGTGTTTGGCAGTTTTTCGTGGATCTCTTTGATACGGTCGATACGCAGAACAGCGCCTGTTGGCGGCTTGGTGAACTTGTAAGCACCGTGAGAAGTACCGATGGCGATAGCCAGTGCATCAACGCCGGTCTTTTCAACGAAGTCAGCAGCTTCATCAACGTCAGTCAGCAGCTGATCCATGTCCAGCTTACCTTCCGCGCCGTGGCCGTCCTCTTCTCCCATTTCGCCGGTTTCCAGAGAACCCAGGCAGCCAAGTTCGCCCTCAACGGAGACTCCGCCGGCGTGAGCCATATCTACAACGGTTTTTGTTACTTCTACGTTATACTCGTAGGAAGAAGGGGTCTTGCAGTCAGCCATCAGCGACCCATCCATCATGACTGATGAAAAGCCGGACTGGATAGAACGCAGACATACTGCTGGCTCGGAACCGTGATCCTGATGCATCACTACCGGAATGTGTGGATACTGCTCAATGGCAGCGGAAATCATGTGGCGCAGAAATGCTTCGCCCGCATAACCGCGTGCGCCTGCAGAACCCTGCATGATAACCGGTGAATCGGTCTCGTCGGCAGCCTGCATGATGGCATGCACCTGCTCCATGTTGTTAACGTTGAATGCCGGCATGCCGAAGTCGTTCTCGGCAGCGTAATCGAGTAGTTGACGCATGGAAATCAGAGCCATGTTGGTATCCTCGGAGTTGGTTCAGTAATTAAACAGTTTCGATGTTGCGACAATCGGCGGCCGGGCATTATTCCATATTGACGACATGCTCGCCGACGCGAATTATTTTCATGGCGTTGGAGCCACCGTGTACGCCCATGAGATCACCCTTGGTGATAATTACCAGGTCACCGTCCCGCACCGCACCGCGTCGCATCAGTTCATCGATCGCTTCGCGGTTCACCTGCGGATGATCGGTCGTGGTAACGTCGAAACTCACGGGGTATACGCCGCGATAAAGGGTAACCTTTCTACGCGTCTCCACATGGCGCGTCAAGGCGTAGATCGGAATACCGGAACTGATACGCGACATCCACAGGGGCGTGGCGCCCGACTCTGTCAACGCCGCAATAGCCTTAACGCCGGTGTGGTTTGCGGTGTACATGGCCGCCTTGGCAATGGCTTCATCTATCGCCTTGAAGTGCATGGCGCTGCGCCGTTCGGCGGCGGTATCCATGCGCTGGGTCTCGGCACCCCGGCAGATGCGGTCCATGGCCTCTATCACCTTGGCGACGTGCTTGCCGGTAGCCGTTTCGGCCGACAACATGACCGCGTCGGTACCGTCGATGACGGCGTTGGCGACGTCAAAGACCTCGGCGCGCGTGGGGATGGGGTTTTCGATCATGGACTGCATCATCTGCGTGGCCGTGATCACCACGCGATCCATGGTGCGGGCAATGCGGATAATGCGTTTCTGCACCGCGGGCAGTTCGGCATCGCCGATTTCCACACCCAGGTCACCGCGCGCAATCATCACCACGTCGGCGGCCTCGATGATTTCTTCCAGCGCGTTCATGGCCTCGGCGCGTTCGATCTTGGCGACGATGCCACCGTGACCCCCGGCCTTGCGTAACAGTTCGCGCGCCTCGTTGATGTCGGTTGCGTGGCGCGGGAAAGAAACGGCGATGTAGTCCGCCTGCATCTCTGCGGCTACCTTGATATCGGCGCGGTCCTTGTCGGTAATCGCCTGCGCGGACAGTCCGCCACCCTGGCGATTGATCCCCTTGTTGTTGGACAGCGCGCCGCCGACCACCACGCGGGTTTCAATCTCGGCGCCCTTGACGCCTTCGACCCACAGCACCACGGCGCCGTCATCGAGCAGCAGCGTATCACCGCGGTTTACGTCGTCGACCAGCGCCTTGTAGGCGATACCGACGCGCTCGACGTTGCCGGCATCCGCATCCAGCGCGGCGTCCAGGATAAAGCGTTCGCCTTCCTTCAGATCGATCTTGCCGTCCCTGAAGCGGTCGATGCGGATCTTGGGGCCCTGCAGGTCGGCAAACACGCCGACCTGCCGACCGTGCGCACGGGCCCGGTTACGAACCGCCTCGGCGCGTTGCAGGTGCTCTTCCGCCGAGCCGTGTGAAAAATTGACGCGGACGACATCCACACCGGCCTGGATCATGGCATCCAGCACCTTGGGATCATCGGTCGAGGGTCCGAGGGTCGCGACAATTTTTGTTCTACGCTGCATATTCAGCTGTTTCCAAGTTCTGCAGGAGCCGGCTTGCCGGCGAAGGGTTCGCGAGTGAACTCGCTCCTACCTGGCACGTTCTTCCAGCATGGCGACCGCAGGCAGGGTCTTGCCTTCCAGGTATTCGAGGAATGCACCACCGGCCGTGGAAATATAGGACACCTTGTCATAGATGTCGTATTTCTGGATGGCCGCTATGGTGTCACCGCCACCGGCCAGGCTGAAGCCATCGGAGTTGGCAATCGCCATGGCAACGGTTTTGGTGCCTTCGCCGAACTGATCGAACTCGAACACGCCGACCGGCCCGTTCCAGACAATGGTGCCGGCCTTCTCGATAATGTCCGCCAGTTCCTGCGCAGACTTCGGGCCGATGTCGAAAATCATGTCATCGTCATCTACCTTGTCTGCATCTTTAATCACAGCCGGTTCGTTTTCGTCAAATTTCTTGCCGCACACTACGTCAACAGCAATCGGAATATTGGCGTCGCGGGCTTTCATCTTTTCGATGAGCGACCTGGCGGTTTCCACCAGGTCGTCTTCGCACAGGGACTTGCCCACGTTGCAGCCGACAGCCTTGAGGAAGGTGTTGGCGATGCCGCCACCTACGACCAGCTGGTCGACCTTTTCAGACAATGCTTCCAGCACGGTCAGTTTGGTAGACACCTTGGAGCCGCCGACGATGGCAACCATCGGACGGGCCGGGTTGGCCAGCGCCCTGGCCAGGCTATCCAGTTCGCTGGCCAGCAGCAGGCCGGCGCAGGCGGTGGGCGCGAATTTACCGACACCGTGCGTAGACGCCTGGGCGCGGTGCGCAGTGCCGAAGGCATCCATGACAAAGACATCGCACAGGGCGGCGTATTTCTTCGCCAGCGCCTCGTCGTCCTTCTTTTCACCGGCGTTGAAGCGCACGTTTTCCAGCAGCACCACTTCGCCGTCGGCGACATCGAAACCACCGTCGAGGTAATCCTTGATCAGGCGCACGTCCTTGCCGAGCTTGTCGGACAGGGTGGCGGCAATGGGCGCCATGGAGTTTTCTTCATCGGCCTGGCCTTCCTGCGGACGACCGCGGTGCGACATGACCATGACTTTTGCGCCGGCTTTCATGCAGTGTTCGATACTGGGCATAGAGGCCGTGATGCGGGCGTCAGAGGTCACCTTGCCGTCCTTGACGGGTACATTGAGGTCAGCGCGGATCAGCACGCGTTTACCGGCAAGATCAAGATCGGTCAGCTTGATGAAAGACATTATGGAACTCCGTTATTTTCAAAAACTTTTGCTAAACATGTGGTTTAGCAAAAGCCTCTGATTAACCCGTCATTGCGAGCGCAGCGCGGCAATCTCTTACGGCTGGCGCGACAGCGAAACAAACCGTGCAGCGTTTGGGAGATTGCTTCGCTACGCTCGCAATGACGAGGGTATTTCAGTTAATCAGGGCTTCCCTGGCAAGAGCGCCTAGTTAGCCGCAACGTGCTGCACGAAACGCAGCATGTTGCAGGTGTAACCGTACTCGTTGTCGTACCAGGAAACGAGCTTGACGAAGGTGCCGTCCAGCGCGATACCGGCTTCGGAATCGAAGATGGAAGACTTGCCACAACCACGGAAGTCAGTGGAAACCACTTTCTCGTCGGTGTAGCCCAGCGTCTTGCTCATGTCGCCGCTCTCGGAAGCCGCTTTCATGGCGGCACAGATGTCTTCGTAGGAAGCTACTTTTTCCAGCTCGACCGTCAGGTCAACCACAGACACGTCAGAAGTCGGCACGCGGAACGCCATACCGGTCAGCTTGCCGTTCAGTTCCGGCAGCACCACGCCCACGGCCTTGGCCGCACCGGTGGAAGACGGGATGATGTTTTCCAGGATACCGCGACCGCCGCGCCAGTCTTTCATGGACGGGCCGTCAACCGTCTTCTGGGTTGCCGTAGCGGCGTGAACGGTAGTCATCAGGCCGCGCTTGATACCCCACTTGTCATTCAGCACCTTGGCAACAGGCGCCAGGCAGTTGGTGGTGCAGGAGGCAGCGGAAACAATGGCCTGACCGGCATAGGTTTCGTGGTTAACGCCGTAGACGAACATCGGGGTGCCGTCCTTGGAAGGCGCACTCTGCACAACCTTTTTGGCACCGGCGTCGATGTGCTTCTGGCAGGTTTCTTCGGTGAGGAAGAAGCCGGTGCATTCGATTACCAGGTCGGCGCCGATGTCGGACCATTTCAGGTCAGCCGGGTCACGCTCGGCAGTCAGGCGGATGGTCTTGCCGTTAACAACCAGGTTGTTGCCGTCAACAGCGATGTCACCGTCGAAGTTGCCGTGCACCGAGTCGTACTTCAGCATGTAGGCCAGGTAATCGGCGTCCAGCAGGTCGTTGATGCCGACCACTTCGATGTCGCTGAAGTCCTTGGCTATAGCGCGAAATGCCATGCGACCGATGCGACCGAAACCATTAATACCGACTTTGATTGTCATAGTTGTCTCTCCGTAATTCTCTTGGTTTGAACTAAAAATAAACTGGTTGAAGCGAAGACCTACAGCACGTCTTCCACGGCCTTGACCACGTTCTCTGTGGTAAAGCCAAAGTACTTGAACAGCTCGCCGGCCGGTGCGGACTCGCCGAAGCGGTTGATACCGATCACCTTGCCTTCCAGGCCCACGTACTTGATCCAGCCGTCGGTCACGCCGGCTTCGACCGCCACACGCGCCTTCACGGCAGACGGCAACACGGACTCGCGGTAAGCGTCGTCCTGGGCATCGAATACGTTGGTGGACGGCATGGAGACCACGCGGATCTTCCTGCCGCTGAGCTGCCCGGCCGCATTCATGGCCAGCTCCACTTCGGAACCGGTGGCGATGATGATGGCGTCCGGCGTACCGTCACAGTCCCTGAGGATGTAACCACCGCGCTCGATAGCGGCAATCTGGTCGGCGCTGCGATTCTGGTGGGCCAGGTTCTGACGCGAAAAGATCAGGCAGCTCGGGCCGGTGCTGCGTTCGATAGCCGCCTTCCAGCACACGGCAGATTCAACCGCGTCACAAGGACGCCAGACCTCCATGTTCGGAATCATGCGCAGCGTGGCGGTCTGCTCGACCGGCTGGTGAGTCGGGCCGTCTTCGCCCAGACCGATGGAGTCGTGGGTGTATACGAAGATGCTCTGCACTTTCATCAGAGCAGCCATGCGCAGGGCATTACGGGCATACTCGGAGAACATCAGGAAGGTCGCACCGTAGGGAATGAAACCACCGTGCAGCGAGGCACCGTTCATAATGGCGGACATACCGAACTCGCGCACGCCGTAGTAGAGGTAGTTGCCGTCGGACACGGTGTTGCTGATGCCCTTTGAACCGGACCAGATCGTCAGGTTGGAACCGGCAAGGTCAGCAGAACCGCCAAGGAATTCCGGCAGCAACGGGCCGAAGCCGTTGAGTGTGTTCTGGGAAGCCTTGCGCGAGGCAATGGTCTCGGCCTTTTCGTTCACTTCGTTGATGAACTTCGCGGCACCTTCTTTCCAGTTGGCCGGCAGGTCGCCCGCCATGCGGCGTTCGAACTCGGCAGCCAGGTCAGGATGGGCGGCCTTGTAGGCCGCGAATTTTTCGTTCCACTCGGACTCTGCGGAAGCCCCCTTGTCCTTCGCGTTCCAGCCGGCGTAGATATCATCCGGAATTTCAAAGGGCGCGTGGCTCCAGCCGAGATTTTCGCGGGTCGCCTTGATCTCGTCGTCACCCAGCGGAGCGCCGTGGCAGTCGTGGCTGCCGCACAGGTTGGGGGCGCCGTAACCGATGACGGTCCTGGTGCAGATCAGCGTGGGCTTGTCGTTGACTGACTTGGCTTCATGAATCGCCTTGTCGATAGCGGCAGAATCGTGGCCGTCGACATCACGGATCACGTGCCAGCCGTAGGCTTCGAAGCGCTTGGGCGTGTCGTCACTGAACCAGCCTTCGACGTGACCGTCGATGGAAATGCCGTTGTCGTCCCAGAAAGCGATCAGCTTGCCGAGACCCAGGGTACCGGCCAGCGAGCAGGCTTCGTGGGAGATGCCTTCCATCATGCAGCCGTCACCCATGAACACAAAGGTGTTGTGGTCGACAATGTGGTGGCCGTCGCGGTTGAACTGACCCGCCATCACCTTTTCGGCAATCGCCATGCCGACGGCATTGGTGATGCCCTGACCCAGCGGGCCGGTGGTGGTTTCAACGCCCGGCGCATAACCATACTCCGGGTGACCCGGGGTCTTGGAGTGCAACTGGCGGAAGTTCTTCAGGTCATCGATGGACAGGTCGTAACCGGTCAGGTGCAACAACGAATAGATCAGCATGGAGCCGTGACCGTTGGACAGGATGAAGCGGTCGCGGTCGACCCACCCGGGGTTGCTGGGGTTATGGTGCATGTGGTCGTTCCACAGCACTTCGGCGATGTCCGCCATGCCCATCGGCGCACCGGGGTGGCCGGATTTGGCTTTCTGTACGGCGTCCATGCTCAGTGCACGAATCGCATTCGCAAGTTCTTTACGCGAGGCCATCGCTGTCTCCTGTTTGTGTCTTGAATCTGGTCGCGCTGCCGCAAACAGCGACAGCAAAGCGGCTCCACCCCGGTATCCGGGGTGACCCGCTATACGAATTCTTTAACTCTGCCTGCCGGGGCTGCTGAAGCCTCCCGCGTAACCGGTATTGCCGGATCCCGCACAGCAAGCCTTTGTCTGGCCTGGTGGCGAATCAAACCGGGCCGTATCGAGCGCGACATTCTCCAACAGATAAGGACGTGGGGCAACCGTTGATTTATCCCTGCGCCGGATCATTGACAGCAGCGGCCAGCCGAAAAGATTCTCTCTATGCAGGCATAAAATATGCCCCGCTCAGGCGGCTTCTCCCTTCCACTTGATGGAACAGCCCATGCCGGGAATCTGTTCCTGCGGCCCCTCGCCGGTGCGCGCGACCTGGGCCATGGCCTCGAACAGGTCCCGACGCGCGTCCGGCGGCGCACTCTCCTTGCGACTGGCATCCAGCCGGCCCCGGTACTGCAACTCGAGGTCGGCGTTGTAACCGAAGAAGTCCGGGGTACAAACCGCGCCGTAGTTGCGGGCGGTCTGCTGGGTTTCGTCCATTAGATAGGGAAAGGGGAAGTTTTCGCGCTCTGCGACCACCTTCATGTTTTCGAACGAGTCCTCGGCGTACTCGGCCGGGTCGTTGGACATGATCGCTACGCTGTTGATACCCAGCGCCCTGAGTTCGCGGGTATCCCGCACCAGGCGGTCGAGGATCGCTTTCACGTAAGGGCAATGGTTGCAGATAAACATAACCAGCAGACCTTTTTCCCCCTTGCACTGATCCAGCGTCCAGACCTTGCCATCAACCCCTGGCAGGGCAAAATCTACAGCGGGCAAGCCGAATTCACAGACAGGCGTTTGTAACGAGACCATGCTTTCCTGCTCCTGAAAGTTTTGGGACGCGAAGTGTAACCCGACCAGCCACCCCCCTCGCAAGCCAAAGCACATACCCTGACACGTCGAAGTTTCTAACACTGGGGATTCCTGCACCGCCTGAACTTCGCCTCCTCGAAAAATCTTTTTTTATTAGCCGGTTACTTACATTTCCACCATTTCTCTACCCAGCCAGGAATGACGGGATTCTTAACACTCCTGCCCTTACCCCCCCTCCCGCGCACTTCTTACCACCTGAAAACATTAAAGAAATATTTCCTAGCATGATTCTTGCAGAATTTGCTGGGCACGGCGCAATTACAAGGTAAAAATACCCGGCGCCGGACAAATAAAAAACTGGACCAGATACCGGGGCGTAAAGCTTGCGGGTTAACGGATATGGCATTGCAATTCTGGAGGAGAAAGCAATGAGAGCAAGCAGATTTTTGCTGGTTTGCGTGTGGGGTTTCCTGGGCTTTACGAGTTCGGCAAATGCAGCACTTCTGGGCGTCTGTACCTTTGCGGGTGGATGCGGACCGGACTTCGCCGTAACGAGCACCGACCCGATTGATTACACATATAATAGTGGGACTGGCACAGGTGTGCTGTCCTTCAGCGGCACGGTAGGCAATGCGTCGTTCCTTGATGGACAGCTTGACCCTTCATGGGCGTATGGCAATACATCACTCTCTGTAATACCTGCTACCAGCAGTGGAGATGATGCCTTTATATTAAGTCTGACAATGGACAGCAGCGGCAATTTGCTCGGTGGCAGCCTGTCCATGAACGGCAAAGTCATGGCCTATGATGCTGGTGCAGGCGGCATTCAGATTGCCCCCTCATTCAACGGCACACCGCTGGATGGCAACCTGATTGTCGGTGGAGCGATTGCCGAGTTAGGATGGAACAGTAGCACCATCGATTTCCGGGGTAGCATAGATCCCGCGAGCCTTCTCACCACAGCCGGGTACGGCACCGGACTGGGCGGACTTATATCCCTGAATGCGGCAACCAACACGTCTTCAACCGGGAATGTCGAATGGGACGAAAGCTGGACGGCAACAGTAACCGGTTTCGATGTTGTCGTTCCCTTGCCGGCTGCATTTTGGCTGTTCCTGTCCGGTTTAACCGCATTATTCTCTGTTTCAAAAAAGGCCCGGGCAAAAACCTAGAACAATCCCGGAAAAAATAATAGCGTTCAGTGAGGAATTGAGATGAAATTTCAAAGAACTATATCGCTCGCAATTTTTGCGCTCGTTTCAGGAAATGCCGTTGGTGAACTTGTAGGGGTAGTTCCCGGTGAGCCGTTGTTTAACTATAACTCTGGCGGCACAACCACATACGATGAAGTTACGGGCTCGTTAGTAGTTAATGCAACACCACTCAATTACACCCAGGTTGGCGGCACCCCGCTGGATATCTTCTTTCTGCAAACAGCCCCGTCAGTATCAATGAAGATATCACTGGATTCCGCATGCAACCTGGTAGGCGGGGACGCCGGTGATGATCTCACGGTTAACGGTGACATTGATCTGAATGCTGATTTCGTCCCGGAGATATCCGGAACACTGCTTACCGGTGAAATCGTGCAGTTCGGTATTGACCCCGCAAGTGATACTACCAAGGCATCTTTCGATGCAAGGTTTGCCATCACGGGTGGCGAACTTGTAACAAGTGGCGACTATACACTCGGAAGTGAAGTGGGCATGACATTAACTGTCGAAGCCAATAACTTCACCGGCGCATGTGCAGCCGCATGGAATGGCGGTGCAAAAGGCCAGATTGGCGCCATCGAACCCGTCATACCACCCGTGGAGCTCTGTTTTGACGTCAAGAAGGTAAAGATTCGTGATGGCAAAAAGCACTACCGCCACATGGGTTCGTATGGCAATTCAAAATCCAAGATCAAGACAAACCTGTCAGTCAGCTGCCCCACAGGCTTTGACCCTGAGCAGTCACTGATTTCCCTGTCACTGGACGGTGAGACTTTCGCTTTCCCGGTTGGATCCTTTACGCAGGCAGGTAGTTCCAACAAGTACCGGGCCTGGGTTGCGGGATCCCCGACTCTGGATGCGACGCTCAATTGCGACAAAGGGCGATTCAGTTTCAGTGCCTCCAAGGCTGACACCAGCCAGATTGATAATTCTGACGGTGTTGATGTAACGCTGGTGCTGGGCGACTCGACAGCCAGCAAGAACGTTGTGCTGCAAGGCACCGGGCACCATCACTGGAGCAGAGGACAGAACAATGTGCTCTACTACCATAACGATAATCCAGCCGACTGTTCTGCAGCGAGTGGAGATGACGAATCGGATATACTTGAGCTGAAGATTCGCCACCGTGCGTCAGGCAGAATCCACACCTTCAAGCGCGCCAAGGGTGGTTACGGTGCGAGCTGCCTGGTTAACGATACGGTATCAGGACAGTTTGCAGCTTTTGATACGTCGAAGACATCTGCCCTGACCTGTGGTTCGGGTGACACCAACTTCGAGGTGGTAGGTATTGAACACGCCTACTCCGGTCAGTCGTGCACATTGCTGGACGAAGTTGAAGAAGATGATGACGTTGAAGACAACCAGTACGACTAACAGCCGCGAAGGCTAAAACCTGAAGGCCCGCAAACGCGGGCCTTTTTTATGAAAAACAGCAAGGCCCTGTACGCCGGCCTGATCGTAGCAGGCATCATGCTGTCCCTCGCTTACTTTGCGACGGTGGATGAAAACGCAACACCGCAGCCCGGACCGCAGCCAGACGACGCCCCCAGGCCTGCGACCACTCTAAAGAAGACACATTCAATCGAGGCGACCAAGCCGGCTTCCGGGCAACAGGATCCTCTGGCTGGGGCGGTTAACGAACGGTTTGCAGATAAACCCGAGATCCAGAAGGCCTGGGTGAGCCGTGGACAGAACATCGTGCTGAAAAACCACCCGACGGCCGATTCAGCAAATTTTAGCGGTACCTTTTTCCACCGCGGCTTCAAGGACCGGGCGGTAACCTGTGGCGAGGTACAGTTTCTGGCCAATGGTGAAATTATCGCCGGCTATCAGCGCTTCATATACTCCGGTGGCCAATCAACCCACCTGGAAACGGACATCACGAATTTTCATCTGCTTTGGGATAAGCTGTGTGTCCAAACCTACAATAAATAGCAATTACCGGTCAGACCGGCATGAGTCGGGGTTTCTATAATTAGTAGCGAATACATCAAGTTGGCCGGATCATTGTTGCTGGAAAAAATGAAGGCCTGTAAAAAAACCGCCACTTGCCGGAAAAGTTGACCCCGGCAAGGGACACCCTCTACAATTACTACCGAGCGCCGATTTGAAATCAGATTGCGGGCGCTATACAAATACGGCTAAAGCGAGGAAACGCAAAGAATTTCCGGAACCCGCTTGAGCTGACGCCAGGCGGGTTTTTTGTTTTCAGGAGAACATAACTATGAGCGAACACCTCTTCACCTCCGAATCGGTATCGGAAGGCCACCCGGACAAGATGTCGGACCAGGTTTCCGACGCCGTACTGGACGCCATCCTGGCTGAAGATCCTCACGCCCGCGTGGCCTGTGAGACCCTGTTCAAGACCGGTATGGTCATGATCGCCGGTGAAATCACCACCACGGCCAAGCCCGATTACGAAGCGATCATGCGCGACACCATCAAGGATATCGGCTACACCAGCTCCGAGATGGGGTTTGACTATGAAACCTGTGCGGTCATGACCGCCCTTGGCATCCAGTCACCGGATATCAACCAGGGTGTCGACCGCTCCCGGCCGGAAGACCAGGGTGCCGGCGACCAGGGCCTGATGTTCGGTTACGCCACCAATGAAACCGATGTGCTGATGCCGGCACCGATCACCTACGCGCACCGGCTGGTGCACCGCCAGTCCGAAATGCGCAGCAAGGGCGTACTTGCCTGGTTGCGCCCCGACGCCAAGAGCCAGGTCACCTTCCGCTACCAGGACGGCAAGCCCGTGTCTATCGACGCCGTAGTGCTTTCCACCCAGCACGCGCCGGACATCGACCACAATGAACTGGAAGAAGCCGTGATGGAGCACATCATCAAGCCGGTACTGCCAAGCGAGTGGCTGACGGGCGCCACCCGGTACCACATCAACCCCACCGGCGCCTTCGTGATCGGCGGCCCGATGGGCGATGCCGGGCTAACCGGGCGCAAGATCATTGTCGATACCTATGGCGGTGCCGCGCGTCACGGTGGCGGAGCCTTCTCCGGCAAGGATCCGTCCAAGGTAGATCGTTCCGCGGCCTACGCCGGCCGCTACGTCGCCAAGAACATCGTCGCCGCCGGGCTGGCAGAGCGCTGCGAAATCCAGGTGTCCTACGCCATCGGCGTAGCCGACCCGACTTCCATCATGGTCGATACCTTCGGCACCGGCAAAATCAGCGACGAGCGCATCACCGAACTGGTGCGCGAGCACTTCGACCTGCGCCCCTACGGAATTCTCACCATGCTCGACCTGCTCAATGCCGACAAAATCAAGTACCGTAAAACAGCAGCTTACGGGCACTTCGGCCGCGAACACGAAGGCTTCACCTGGGAGAACACCGACAAGGCGGAAATGCTGCGGGCGGATGCAGGGGTATAGCGTAACCACGTCATTGCGATGCCTCGACCCAAAGGGTGAGGCACCCATAATGAAGCCCGCAGGGATTCTTCGGGCGAAGCGCGGCAATCTCTATGATTTTGTGGCAAACTTTCGGAGATTACCGCGCTTTGCTCGCAATGACGGAAAACTTGGCCTGACGCCATGAATTGGCGATAATCACAGGCCTTCAAATTCAGCTGTGTTCCCCGAGGGGCGCTGCAGCGGGCCATGCCCGCCAGGCTCGGGAAAACCAGCATTTCAAAACAACGGCGCTCGACCTTAAGAACTTTTAAGGGAGATGCCTTTATGAACGCTGTTCTGGATTCCACCAACGATTACAAGGTCGCCGATATTTCGCTGGCCGACTGGGGCCGCAAGGAAATCCGTATCGCGGAAGTCGAAATGCCCGGCCTGATGGCCCTGCGCGAGGAATTTGGTGCGCAGAAGCCACTCAAGGGCGCGCGCATCACCGGCAGCCTGCACATGACCATCCAGACCGCTGTGCTGATCGAGACACTGGTCGACCTGGGCGCCGACGTGCGCTGGGCCTCATGCAACATCTACTCTACCCAGGACCAGGCCGCGGCCGCGATCGCTGCAGCCGGTGTGCCGGTGTTTGCCTGGAAGGGCGAAACCATCGATGAATACTGGTGGTGTACCGAACAGGCCCTGAACTGGCCCGACGGGCAGCTGCCCAACATGATTCTCGACGATGGCGGCGACGCCACCCTGCTGATCCACAAGGGTGTCGAGTTTGAAAAAGCCGGCGCCGTACCGGAGACAAAGGACGACGACAACGAAGAATGGAAAGCCATTCTTGAAGTCCTGCGCCGCAACCTGGCGAGCAATCCGGGCATGTGGCAGAAAATGGCCGACAGCATCAAGGGCGTTACCGAGGAAACCACCACCGGGGTGCACCGCCTGTACCAGATGCAGGAAGCCGGCGAGCTGCTGTTCCCCGCCATGAACGTCAACGACTCGGTCACCAAGTCCAAGTTCGACAACCTGTACGGCTGCCGCGAGTCGTTGATCGACGGCATCAAACGCGCCACCGACGTGATGATCGCCGGCAAGATCTGCGTGGTACTGGGTTATGGCGATGTCGGCAAGGGCTGCGCCCAGGCCTATCGCGGCATGGGCGCTACCGTGCTGGTCACCGAAATCGACCCGATCTGCGCCCTGCAGGCAACCATGGAAGGCTACCGCGTGGTCACCATGGAAGAAGCCGCCGGCATCGGCGATATCTTTGTCACCACCACCGGCAACCTGAGCGTGATTACCCACGACCACATGGCGGCGATGAAGGACGAGGCGATTGTCTGCAACATCGGCCACTTTGACTCGGAAATCGATATTGCCTCACTGGAGAAATACCAGTGGGAAGAGATCAAGCCACAGGTCGACCACGTCATCTTCCCCGACGGCAAGAAGATCATCGTGCTGGCCAAGGGCCGCCTGGTAAACCTGGGTTGCGCGACCGGTCACCCGAGTTTCGTGATGTCCGCATCCTTCACCAACCAGGTGATGGCACAGATGGAGCTGTTCAGCAACGGCGAGAACTATGCAAACAAGGTGTTCGTACTACCCAAGCACCTGGATGAAAAAGTTGCTCGCCTGCACCTGAAAAAAATCGGCGCCAACCTGACCAGGCTGACCACGGAACAGGCCGAGTACCTGGGACTGCCGGTGGACGGACCGTACAAGCCGGAGCATTACCGCTACTGACCCGGTAGAGGGCTGCCTGCCAGGGATGGCGGGAATTGCCAAATCCAACCAGAACATTCTGTCATGGTTCCCGGCCCGGACTGCCTGGCCCGGACATGGCGCCATCCATACCGGAGTGATTGGCACTCATGGAATCACAAAGAAAACACCCGCGCGTTTACAGCTTCGAGTTCTTCCCGCCCAAAACGGATGAAGGCGCGGCAAAACTGCGCGCAACGCGAGACGAACTGGCAAAGCTGAAACCGCGTTTCTTCTCGGTCACCTTTGGCGCCGGCGGCTCTACCCGCGAGCGCACCTTCGATACGGTTTGCGAAATACAGCGTGACTCGGGCATAGAGGCATCACCGCACCTGTCCTGCGTGGGATCCACCAAAGACAGCATCCGCGACATCCTCAAGCTGTACATGGAACAGGACATTCATCATATCGTGGCGTTGCGTGGCGATATTCCGTCGGGCATGGGTCAACCCGGCGAATTCCGCTACGCCAACGAACTGGTGCAGTTCATTCGCAGCGAGACCGGCGATCACTTTCATATAGAGGTCGCGGCCTACCCGGAATTTCACCCGCAGGCGAGCAACGCCGACGCGGACCTGGATAATTTCAGGCGCAAGGTCGATGCGGGGGCCGACAGCGCCATCACACAATATTTCTACAACCCCTACGCCTACTACAACTTTATCGAACAGTGTGAACAACGGGGCATCGACATACCCATCGTGCCCGGCATCATGCCGATCACGAACTATACCCAGCTGGCGCGTTTTTCCGACATGTGCGGAGCCGAGATCCCGCGCTGGATCCGCAAGCGGCTGGAAAGCTACGGTGATGACAAGGCATCCATTCGCAGCTTCGGCGAAGATGTTATTGCCGAAATGTGCCAGGCACTGCTGGATGCCGGCGCACCCGGCCTGCATTTCTACACCATGAACCAGGCCGGCCCCACCACCGCTATCTGGAACAGGCTGGCGCTCTGACCGGCGCAGACCTGCTCCGGCGCCGATGCGCATCTCCCGTTTTTATACCCGGCAACGACTCGTCGACGGGGAAACCGTCGAGCTGGATGCGGAGACCAGTCACTATGTTTCCCGTGTACTGCGCCTGCGCGCCGGCAACCCGCTGGTGCTGTTCAATGGTGACGGCCGGGATTATCACGCCGTGCTGGACAGCGTCGGCAGGCAGCAGGTCAGTGCCCGCATCCTCCACGCCGAATCGATAGCCAGGGAATCGCAGCTGCATATCGAGCTGGGGCAGGGAATCTCGCGGGGTGAACGCATGGATTTTGTCCTGCAGAAATCAGTGGAGCTTGGCGTAAACATCCTGACCCCGCTCTGGACCGCTCGCTCACAGGTTCGCCTGCACGACAAACGGCTGGGGAAACGTATGGCACACTGGCAGGGGATTATCCGTTCCGCGTGCGCACAGTCCGGCCGCTCCGTGCTGCCCGGGCTGCAGGATGCCTGCGCCCTGTCTGACTGGTGCGCGAAAGAAAATACAGCACTGCAGCTGGTACTGGATCCGGAAGCGGACACCGGACTGGGCGAACTGGCGCCGGCAAACCGTATCCGCATCCTGATCGGGCCGGAAGGCGGGCTGGATGAAAAGGAAACAGCGCTTGCCGCGTCAGCCGGCTTTCAGCGTGTGCGGCTTGGACCAAGGGTATTGCGCACCGAAACGGCAGCGCTGGCCACCCTGGGCGCAATACAGGCCTTGTGGGGCGACCTGGCGCTCTAGTGGGCCGGATTTATCTTCCGAGCGTTGTCCAGGCATCACTGACCAGCGCCTGAATCTTTTCAAGATCGGGAACCAGCGCTTCTTCATTGCCTATCTGTACGCAGTCCGCAACCGTATCCGGCAAATCCCGGTCCCCCAGCGTGGAACCTCCCAGGGCATCTTCATCGGCACTGAACAGGCGCGGGATACCGGCTGTAACGATAGCGTAGAATTGCAGTTCCGCTCCCGGAAGCACCGAGTTGATCACCGAGATGCGCGAGCCACGCTCGCCCTGCGGGAGATTGAAACCACACAGTCGCTCCACCGATATCACGGGCAGTTCCTGCTCGCGCCAGCGCAGGCACCCCAGCAACCACTCGGGGCCGTCATGGATAAGATCCAGCGGCTGGTAATTGATGACTTCGGCAATAGCGACGTTGGGCACCAGCAGATTGACCTCTTCCAGAGGCACCCACAGGCTCCTTACAGATTCTACAACAGCATTCATTATTAGCGCTCCCTGTCCATACCTAGTTGATGCGTGCAGACCCGGACTGGCAACGACTCACCAGCATCTGTGCAAGCTGTTCGGGGGTCCCGCTCAGTTCCACGTCGCACGCACGCCGGACGGCTTCCGGCATGCCCGCAATCGCACAGCTCTCCGCGCTCTGCGTCCACACAAATCCGCCGTATTCCGCGATGCTCGCACAGCCGATGCTGCCATCCTGGCCGAGGCCACTGAAAATAATCGTTCCGCAGCGCTTGCCAAAGGTTATTGCAGCGCTCTTCAACACGGCATTGATATCAGGCCGGTGCGCTGAATCCCACGGCTTCCCGCCGCGCCGGATCGCCCCGTCCCGAGCCATCTCTATATGGCTTTCCGACGGCACTATCCAGACCTGCCCCGCCTCCAGGGTCTGCTCATCGCCCAGTACGGCTACCGGCCACGCGCTGCAACGATCCAGTTGCTCTGCAAGCAGGTCCTGATACTGTTCGGAAATATGCTGCGCCAGCAACAAAACCACCGGCAACTCGTCGGGCAGCGCCTGTAAAAACTGCGCGACCGCCTTCGGCCCACCGATCGATGCGCCCAGCACAACCAGCCACGGCGCTTCGGTCCTGCCACTACCCTGATCATGTACCACGCGTAACTCCGGCCGACTGTGATGCGCGCTGCTGACCGCAGCCGGCAGTGCACGATTAGCCAGGGTCTGTAACTTGTCCACCAGCCGGCGCTGCCAGATTGCACTGCTGCCGATACCACCCTGGTTGAGCAATACCGGCACCGGCGACTGGTCCAGGACATCCTGCACCTGGCGACGGTCCGGCCGGTCGCCCATATTGACCAGCAGGACTTCGGCACCGTTCAACACATCGGGAAGCGGCAGGCCGGGAACGTCATCGAGCACGACCTCCACACCCTCGCTTTCCAGCAAGGCGCGAAATTCACCACGCTCGTATTTTTCTGCCAGCAATGCGACTCGCAATACTCCCTGTCGATCTTCAGACATCTACGCAAAGTTCCTCAAGCAGCCCCTTGATATTTTCCAGCAGTTCGGATTCCTGGAAGGGTTTACCCAGGTAACGGTTGACTCCGATCTGCATCGCACGCTGCCGGTGCTTGTCGCCCGTTCGCGAGGTAATCATGATAATGGGTATATCGCGCAAGCGGGCTTCGTTGCGGACATGTGTTGCCAGCTCGAAGCCGTCCATACGCGGCATCTCAATATCGAGCAGCATAATGTCGGGTACATGTTCCTGTAGTTTGGCGACCGCGTCAACACCGTCCTTGGCTGCAATTACGTTCATGTCGTTGCGTTCCAGCAGGCGCGTCGTAACCTTGCGCACCGTAATCGAATCATCGACCACCATGACGGTAAGACCCTCGTCCACTGCATGCTGGGGAACCACATTCTCGACCTGGTCCAGGGCCTCCGTTACACCGCCGCGCAACATGGCGGCGATATCGAGAATCATGACCACACGGCCGTCGCCCAGGATAGTGGCGCCCGAAACACCGCGCACCGTGCTGATCTGCGGACCAACGGATTTAACCACGATCTCGCGACTTCCCATCAGGTTCTCGACCTGGAATGCCACGCCATGGTCGCCAACACGCGACAACAACACCGGAACACGGGCCGGGCCACTGTCCAGATGCGGCTTGCCGGTGCCCAGCACACTGCCCAGGTGACTGACTTCATACTCGAAGCCGCCATAGGGAAAACGGGCGTCAGGATCGTCATAATAGGACTTCAGGTCCTCCCGGCGCATGCGCACGATACCTTCGATACTCGACAGCGGAATCGCGTACGGATCCTCCCCGACCTCGATCAGCAGCGCCTGGTTCAGCGCCAGCGTGAAAGGAAGCCTCACGGTGAAAGTAGTGCCCTTCAGAGGCTCGGAATCGATATGCAATGATCCGCCAAGCTGCTTGACCTCGCTGTTGACCACATCCATACCGACACCGCGCCCCGCGACCTGCGTTACTTTCTCTGCGGTACTGAAACCGGTTTCCAGGATGAACTGAAGCACCTCGTTATCGGTCAGGTCGGAATCGGCTTTCATCAGGCCACGCTCGATGGCCTTGCTGCGAATGGCATCCATCCTGATGCCGGCACCATCATCGGCAATGCGCAGAACCACATCGGAAGATTCCCGTTCCAGGGTGATCTTTATGGTCCCGGTTTGCGGCTTTCCGGCTCTCTCCCTTTCTTCCGGCGTTTCTATGCCGTGGGAAAGGGCGTTACGCAGCATGTGCTCGATCGGGGCGACGATGCGATCCACGACGGTGCGATCCATCTCGCCCTCTGCACCGGACAGCTCCAGCTCCGCTTTCTTGCCGAGTTCGTGCGCCGTCTGGCGGACAATGCGGCGCATGCGGGCGGCCAGGCTGAGGAACGGCACCATGCGCGTACGCATCAGGCCTTCCTGCAGCTCGGTGTTTACACGCGACTGCTGCAACAACAGGGTTTCCGATTCGCGCGTAATATTCTCCAGCATGTTCTGCAGGCTGCTCAGGTCGTTGACACTCTCGGACAGGGAGCGCGACAGCTGCTGCATGTGGGAGTAGCGGTCCATTTCCAGCGGGTCGAACTCCTCATTTTCCGAAACTTCCTCGGCTTCCGTTTCGTAGCGGAACAGCACCTGGGCTTCGGTCTCGATCTCGAGCTTGCGTAACTGTTCGCGCACACGCGCAACGGTCTGGTCCAGTTCCGACAGGTTGAAACGGTAAGCGCCAACCTGCTGTTCCAGACGCGACCGGTAGATACTGACCTCGCCCGCGTAGTTGACCATATTGTCGAGCAGCGTTGCCTTCACGCGCACCAGCTCGTGTCCGGTGCGGGCGTGCGCACGACGTTCTTCCTGTTCTTTCTCTTCCTGTGCGGCGGCCGATGATCGGGCAGCCTTTCCACTCGCGGCCGTGGCCGGCTGCGCGGTCCGAGCTGCAACTTCCCTGCCTTCACTCAATAACTCCAGATCCTTGAGAACCGTCGTGGCGGGTTCCAGGGACTGCCGGTTACGCACCTGATCAACCATGCCCGAAAGGCTGTCGTGCGCCTGGTGCAACACCGCAAACATGGATTCGCTCGCAGCGATCTCGCCGTCCGCAGCCTTGACCATAAGAGATTCGACGGCGTGGGAAAGATCACCGATGTCGGTGATATCCGCCATGCGGGCACCGCCTTTCAGGGTATGCAGTTCACGCTGCAATGACATCATGAACGACTTGTCATCCGGCGCCTGCTGCCAGTCCTGCAGGGTCTGCTCGCTGTTTTCCAGAATATCGCCGGCTTCCTCAAGGAAGACCTCCAGCAATTCCCGGTCTATCTCGGCATACGGATCGTCTGTAGCCGGGCCTGCTTCAGCAGCCGGCTTCTGCTCGCCGCCATCCACCACTTCTTCGCTACTATCCGCCTCGCAGGGGCGCTCGCCCAGTTGCAGCAGCTGTTCTATCAGCGCTTCTGCCGGATCCGCGAGTTTGCGGTTACGCACCCTCTCCAGCATTCCTGCCAGACTGTCCTGGGCGTGTTGCACACCATCCAGCGCGTCGTCATCCACCCTCGCGCGACCCTCGGCTATCGCCGTAATCAACGACTCCGCCGCGTGCGCAACATCACCGATTGGCGCGATATCCGCCATACGCGCACCACCTTTAACGGTATGCAGCGCGCGCTGCAATTCGGCCAGCGCATCACTGTCCTGCAGGGATGCTCGCCAGCGCGACAGCGCGGCATCGCCCGCTTCAAGGTTATCAGCGCATTCTTCGATGAAAACTTCCAGTAACTCTTCGTCACACCCGGCGTAGGGATCTTCGCCCTCGTCCGCCGCCTCGTCGGCAAGCGGTTCGGGTTCGGGCTGTGCCGCATCGTCTGCGACAAGTTCCGCCGTTGCATCCGGTTCGGACACATCGGCCGGTTCCGCCTCCACGCTGGGGACCGGAACTGCGTCGTACAGCGAATTGACCTGCTGCAGCAACTCTGTGAAACGTTCGGGCTCGGCGATGCTGCCGGGCAAACCGGACAACATCTGGTCAACAACATCGGTACTCTCCGTCAGGACCTCACAGTCCTCGGCTGTCAGCGACTGTCCCGCGCCCATCAACGCCTTGACCCAGTGCTCCAGCGCCCCCGCCAGATTTGCGATGGCTTCCGCTTCGGCCATGTGGGCACTGCCGTGCAGGGTATGCAGTGCACGCGCCAGCGATTCGTCCGCCATGGCATCACCGTCGGCAGCCCGAGTGAGGAAACTGCGGATATCTTCCAGATGACCGCGTGTCTCCGCATTGAATATTTCGTGTAATACCGGGTCCATAACACCGTTACAGACCACCTCTTCCACTTCTGTAACCGGCTCCTCGTCCTGCTGCGCGACGGCGTCTTCATCAGAAGACTGCTGCTCGATCGGCAACGTGATTGCATCGAGCGCGAGATCCGGCTCTACCAGCGGCGTTTCTTCCGGCTCCCCTTCCTCTGCAGGCTGCGACCCGGCGTCGACAGGCAGCGGCTCGCCCTTGCTTAGTGCATCGGCGCAATCCTTCAAATGGGTAACCGAACCCTGTACAGCCGTTCCGTCCTTGATCTGCTGCACCAGGGCGGGCAGCATTTCCGCTGCGGACAGAAGCAGGTCCGTCATAACCGGTGTTACCGGCACGGTACCGTCTATCACGCGGTTGAGAAGATTCTCGTAGGCCCAGGCAAATTCACCGATGCGCAGCGCACCGACAAGTCGGCCACTGCCTTTCAGGGTATGCCAGGAACGACGCATGCTGCTCAGTGCCTCGCTATTGTCCCCGTCACTTATCCAGACCGGAAGCAGCTCGTTAATGCTGGCCAGTTCCTCTTCGGCTTCCTCGATAAATATTTCCAGAATCTCTTCATCAACGTCTTCGCCGATAACGGCAAGGCCATCATCTTCATCCTCAGCCTGCCGGGCTACAACATCGACTGAATCCATGGGCTGTTCTTCCGCTACTTCCTCAGCTACTTCCTCAGCTACTTCCTCAGCTACTTCCTCAGCTACTTCCTCAGCTACTT